>JBKJUQ010000056.1:0-41795 GCA_046590685.1 Hymenobacteraceae bacterium | reverse complement strand
GCGCGCGCGGCGGTCAGCCAGCGAATCACGCAGCCGGCTGAGTGGCGCGAAACCACCGGAATCACGCGCGGTCAGCGCGTACACGTACGTCTGCCTGGGCCAAGTGCTACCGCCCGCTCCTGACCATTGCACCTCCATAGAATCACTCATCTGAAAGCGGCGCACCGAGGCCAGCCGAAGGGTATCAAGCTGAAAATCGGCCTCGGCGCCCCGCAGCCGCAGCTCCTGAGCGTAGGCGCGGCCAATCGTGCGCAGATTAAGTTGCCAGCGATTGGTAATCCGATTGATGCGGTCGAGGCCGATGAACGCGAACGAATCCGTTTTGAACTGCCGGATAGTCAATCGATCCGTCGCGGCGGCATCGGCAGAATCGAGCGGCCGTTTCCCGGGGTCAGTAAACGATTGCTCATCGACCCGCGTCGCCCGGATTTTTTGGGGTATTGGGGCGGCGGTTTGGGCCAGCTCCCGCGTCAGAAACTGCGAAAACGCCTGTTGCTCGCGCTGGCCCACCACGAAGAGCGCTTCGCGGGCATCGCGGGCAAACTGCTGGCGGGTCAGCCCCCACGTGGTGTATAGCCAGTAGCCCTGGAACCCGTTGATGCCCGCAATGCAGAGCGTCATCAATCCAAAAATGACGCGGATACGGTGCTTCACTGGTGGCCGGAGGGAACAAGGATAATGGGCCGCCGACAATGGACTACCCCGCCCCGAAAGTACCAGCCGCGCCCGGCCGCGCCGGGCGCCTTAACACTCTTTAACATTATTTACCAGTACTTAACACACCGGCGCCGGTGCTTTGCATCCTCCTTTCACACACCCCTTTGTGCCCAATGTTAAAGTCGTTTTTGCTGACCGCGCTCGTCGGTTTCAGCTTTGCCGCCGCCGCCCAGCCAGCAGTTCAACCCGCTGGCCAACCCGCTGGCCAATCCGCTGGCCAATCCGCTGCCGGGCATCTTCGCTACGAAGTTACGCGCCGCCTCGACGCGCCGAAAATCATCGGCCTCGATGGCGTAGAGCTGAAACCTAGCAGCCCCGACTACCCCGCCGATCTGCCCGACGTGTTCAACCACGGGATGACCCTGGCCTTCGACGGTACGTACGCTCGCGAGGACGGAGAGGAAACGTCTATTCAGCTCGACGGCGACGGCGGGCGTGCCCAAACGGCCCGCTCCGCCGCCTCGCGCCCCGCCCTTGACCCCGCCGTTCTCCGTCCGTCTTACGCTGAAACCACCCACGCGCGCCTCGCCGACCGCACGCAGGTGCGGGTGCTGACGGTTGGCGCCGGCGCCCAGGAAACCCGCTACCGCACGGAGGCGTCCTACACTACCCCGCCCGATTGGCGCGAAACCGGCCGCCGAAAAACCATCGTGGGCCGGGCCGCCCGCGAGGCCACACCGTGGCGGGCGTGGCCTACACGGTGTGGTTCACGACTGAACTGCCCTTCACCTACTCGCCGGCGCGTGACGTGACGCCGCCGACGGGTGTCGTGCTGCGCCTCGAAAGCGCGACGGAGCAGTACGTCGCCACCCGCCTCGACAGCAAACCCGTGCCCGACCTGCGCCCCGCGCCCGACGCCCGCGCCGTGAGCACGGAAGAACTGACTGAAATACGCAAAAAGGCGCAGGCCGATTTTATGCGCCACCTCGTGGACAGCGTCAAGTAGCACGTAAGTCAAATGCGCTACTTACTCACTATCTGGCTGTTCGTGGCAGTCGCGGCCACCTCTGCGCGGGCGCAACAGCCAACCGCGAAAGCCCCCGGCCGGCACACGATCACGGGGGTCGTGCTCGACTCGCTCAGCGGTCAGGCGGTGATGCAGGCATCGGTGACGCTGCTGGCGGCGGCTGATTCGGCGTACCTCACGTTCACGCTTACCGGCGGCGAGGGGCAGTTTGCGATGCGCGGCGTGGCGCCGGGCACCTATCAGGTGCTGATTACGATGTTTGGATACGCCGCCCGCCGCCGGCTGGTGCGCCTGCCCCCCGAAAACGCGGCCGGGAATGCGGCCGTGCAGCTTGGCACGGTGCGCCTCGCACCATTGGCGCAGCAACTCGACGAGGCAGTAGTGGCGCACGAACGGGCGCCGGTGCGTGTGCAGGGCGATACGTTGGTGTTCAGCGCGCGGGCGTTTCGAACCCAGCCCAACGCCGCCGTGGAAGCGTTGCTCAAAAAACTGCCGGGCGTGGAAGTAGACCGCGACGGCACCATTCGGGCGCAGGGCCAGACCGTGCAGCGGGTGCTGGTAGACGGCAAGCCGTTCTTCGGCGACGACCCCAAAGCGGCCACCCGCAACCTCCCCGCCGATATCATCGATCAGGTGCAGCTCTTCGATCAGCAGGGCGATCAGTCGGCGTTCAGCGGGATGGACGACGGCACCCGCCAGCGCTCCATCAACCTCATCACCCGGCGCGACAAGCGCAAGGGCTGGTTTGGCGCCAACGGCGGCGGCGCGGGTACGGCCGGCCGCTACCAGGGCCGGTTGGGCGTCAATCGTTTCGATAACGGGCGCCAGTTGTCGCTGCTTGGTTCCGCCAATAACCTCAACCAGAACGATTTCAGCGATGCCCACGCGCTGCCTGTCGGCGCCGATGGCACGCCGGGCATCGGGTCGATCTTCGGCGGCGGCGAGCGGGGCAGCTTCGGCAGCGGGGGCAGCAGCGGCAACGGCAACGGCAACGCCCAGCCGACGAGCATTCAGGAGACCGGCGCGCTGGGCCTCAACTATCGCGACGCCTGGGGCCGCCGGACCGAGGTAGCGTTCAGCCTGTTGAGCAACCGCGGCACCGAGACTACCGACCAGTACAGCCGTCGCCACACCGTGTGGCCCGGTACCGGTGCGGGCGACGCCGAATCCCGCCCGCCGCTCGTCACTGACCGCGCCGCGTGGGAGCGCGAAACCACCACGGGCCACCGCTTCTTCGGTCGGCTTGATTATTCCCTCGATTCGCTCACGAGCCTGCGCCTGACGCCGAACGTGGTCAGCCAGTCGGCCAGCCGCGTCCAGCGCACTGATCAGCAGACGGCGGCCGTTGGGGCGTTGCTCAACACCGGCCGGAGCCAGTACGACGCCACTACCAACGCGCTCACCGGCGGCGGCACGGCCCTGCTGATGCGGCGCTTCCGGCGTGTGGGGCGCACGTTTTCAGTTAATTATTCCTCGCAGTTCAATGCAGAGGATGGCGCAGCCTTCAACCGGGCTACCCAGCAGCTGTTCGCGCCTGATACGCTCGCCGGGCGCCTCGACCAGCGCATCGGGCAGAACGGCACGGCGTGGAATCAGGGCTTGACGTTGTCGTACGTCGAGCCGCTCTCGCTCACGCGCAAGCTGGAAGTACACGCCGAACTGACTCACAACGCCGTGCGCGCCGACCGCGCCGCCGCCGACTTCAGCGCCGCCACCAACGCCTACGACCAGCCCAACGAGGCCCTCACCAACGCCTTTCGGAGTACCTACGCCGCGCCGCGCCTGGGTGCCCGCGTGCAGACCCGGCGCCTGCGCTACGCCTGGGCCATCGGGCTGGACGCGCAGCCCGCCACCCTGCGGGTGCGCAACCTGTCGGCCGACACAGCCTTCGCGCGCGCCTTCCCTGCGCTGCTGCCCAACGCGTTAGCGAGTTGGACCGGCGCTGGCGGGCGTCAGCTTCGGCTCAACTACCGCACCCAGCTCCAAGCGCCCGACGCGGCGCAATTGCAGCCCGTAGCCGATAACTCGAACCCGCTTGACGTGCAGACCGGCAACCCACGGCTCCGGCCCGAATACGTGCAGCAACTCACCGCCACCTACACCCACTTCGACGCTGGCCGCAACCGCTCCGTTTTCGGCTTCCTGAGCGGGCAGCGCATCCACGACCGCATCGTGGCGTCCACGACGCTCAGTCCGGCGGGCGCGCAACTGACGCGGCCCGTCAATGCCGACGACTACGGCGCGCTCAACGGCTTTCTCTCGCTGGGGCAGCGCTTCACGCCGCTCAAACTCAACGTCAACCTCAACACTAGCCTGGCGGCCACGCGCGGCATCAGCTTTGTGCAAAACCAGCCCAACCGGGTGCGTACGTGGCAAGTGGGGCAGGCGCTGAAAGTGAACGCGACACTCGGCGAAGGCGCGGAACTGAGCGTCGGCGCCGACGTCTCGTGGCAGCGGGCGATGTACGCGCGCCTGCCGCAGCAGAACACCGCGTACTGGTCGCGCGCCGTCACTGCCGACGGCTACTACCAGCTTCCCGGCCACTTCGTCCTGACGGCCGACGCGTGGCACACTGCCACCACCGGCCGCGCCGCCGGCTACAATCCGCGCGTGACGCTACTAAACGCGGGCCTTGCGTGGCAGTGCTTCCGCAACCAGCAAGGTGAATTGAAGCTGACCGTCTTCGACCTGCTCGACCAGAACCGGGGCGCCCGGCGCCTGACCGCTGACACCTACTTCGAAGACCAGCAAAACCGCGTGCTGACGCGCTACTGGCTGCTAACGTTTACGTACCAGTTGCGGCGGTTCGGGGCGTAATGGGCGATGATGGGCTGTCAAGGCGACCTTTGCGGGCCGATGCCGATGCCTGACCTCCCTACCCTCCCCGCCGATCAGCCGATTTTTCGGGTCATTGCCGCCGCTGCCGCCGCGCTCGGCCAGCCCGCCTACGTGGTGGGCGGCTACGTGCGCGACCGCGCCCTCGGCCGCCCCAGCAAAGACATCGACGTGGTGACCGTCGGCGACGGCATCCGGCTCGCGCGCGCCGTGGCGAAGGCGTTGCCGGGGAAAGCGACGGTGAGCGTCTTCCAGAGCTTCGGCACCGCGCAGGTGACGTACGACGGCGGCGAAGTCGAGTTCGTCGGCGCCCGCAAGGAGAGCTACCGGGGCGAGAGCCGCAAGCCCGACGTGGCGCCGGGCACACTGGCGGAAGACCTCGCCCGGCGCGATTTCACGATCAACGCCCTCGCGCTGAGCTTGAACGAGGAGGACTTCGGCGCCGTCGTCGATCAATACGAGGGCCTGAAGGACCTCGCGAGCAAAACCATTCGCACGCCCCTCGACCCCGACGTCACTTTCTCCGACGACCCCCTGCGGATGCTGCGCGCGGTGCGCTTCGCCACTCAGCTGGGCTTCGACATCGAGCCCGATACCTTCGACGCGCTCGGGCGCAACAAAGACCGGCTCGCCATCATCTCCCAGGAGCGGATCACGACCGAGCTCAACAAGATTATCCTCGCCGCCAAACCCTCTTACGGGTTCAAGCTGCTGTTTCAGACCGGGCTGCTGCACCTGATGCTCCCGCAGCTGGTGGCGTTGCAGGGCGTCGAGAAAGTCGGGCAGCACGCCCACAAGGACAATTTCTACCACACCCTCCAGGTGCTCGACAACCTGGTGGTCGCCCAGCCCGAGGCGTCGCTCTGGCTGCGTTGGGCCGCTATTCTGCACGACATCGCCAAGCCCGCCACCAAGAAGTACTACCCTGCCCAGGGCTGGACCTTCCACGGCCACGAGGAGAAAGGCGCCCGCTGGGTACCCGGCATCTTCACCAAGCTCAAGCTGCCGCTCGGCGAAGAGATGCGCTTCGTGCAGAAGCTCGTGCGGCTCCACCTGCGCCCCATCGCGCTAGTAAAGGAGATCGTGACCGACTCGGCCGTGCGCCGCCTGCTCTTTGAGGCCGGCGACGACGTGGATGCCCTCATGCAGCTCTGCCGCGCCGACATCACCTCGAAGGACTCGACCAAGGTGGCGCGCTACCTGCGCAACTTCACCGAAGTGGAGCAGAAGCTGCGCGAAGTGGAGGAAAAAGACCACCTCCGCGCCTTCCAGCCCGCCCTCACCGGCGACGACATTATGCACGTCTTCGGCCTGAAGCCCTCCAAGACCGTCGGCGAGCTGAAAGCGCTGGTGATGGAGGCGATTCTGGACGGCAAGGTGCGGAATGACCGCGACGCCTGCCTGGCGTGGCTCGTGCCCGAAGCCGAAGCGCGGGAGTTGGCGGTGGTGGCCGAGCTGCCGCCGCTACCGGTTCAGGCGCCGGAATAACCTGTCGCGCGCGGCGGGCTTATCTACCGCACCAGCACTCGGCGCGTCCGCGCGCGGCCGGCCTGTTCCGCCCGTAGCGTGTACAGCCCGGCGGGTACGCGGGGGAAGAAGGCTGCGACTCCCGCGGCCGAAACGCCGGTGGTGGTTTGCACCGGGCGGCCCAGAACATCCAAGAGCGTCAGGCTAACCGGTCCGTCCAGCAGGCCGCTCACGGTAAGGCGGTCGCGCGGCGTCGCAGGGTTCGGAAAAACGCGAAAATCAGCTTCGGCCAAGGCCGATGGCAGGGCCAGCGGTCCGGCGCTGAGCGAGGCAACAAAGAAATCGGCGTCGCCTTGGGCTGTCACTATGGGCAAGGACCCGAACTGGGCTTGCCCACCCGCGGTAATACCACTGATTACGCCGGCTACGCGCCGGTTGCCGAGCGCATCCACCGCGATAGCGTACCCAAGGGTGATATCGTTCGCGGGATTGGTACCGCCCGCTTGCGCGAGCGTCAGCACCTGGCCGGCCGTATCGCAGGCGAGCACGAACAGATCGGCCGCCCCCCGGGCCGTCAGCGATGAAGCCCCAAACGAGGCGATGCCGCTGAAACCACCCGTCAAGTGCACGGCATTGCCGGCCAGCGCGATGCCGTACGTGCCGGCATCCTGGTTGCTGCTGGCCGCCAGGGCCCACCGCGCCGCGCCCGCCGACGTGTAGCGCACGGTGTAACCAAAGGAATTGCCCGTGGGTGAGCGCGTGAGCTGCGTGGCGCCGAAGGTCAGCGTGGCAGCATCGAAATCGCCCGTCAGGTAAGAGTCGCCGTTCGGGCTTACAACCATCTTTGCCAGGTTGGTTCTGCCATCGGCTCCGCCGAAAGCGGTGGCCCACTGCACGGCGCCGGCCGCGTTGAACTTAGCGAGGTACCCGTCAGTCGTGCCACTGCTGTGCAGGGTGGTCGAGCCGATGGTCACGGCACTGTCGAGCTGGCCGCCCACGTAATAGTCGCCCGTTGCGCTGACCCCGATTGCGGCCGGTGCGTCGCCGCCGGTGGTGCCGCCGAACTGCCGGGCCCAGCGCACCCCGCCCGTCGGGTCGAAAGAGGCGACAAACGAAAGGCCGTTGGTGTCGCGCAGGGTGGTGGTGCCAACCGTCAGTTGACCGATGAACCCGCCTACCACATAGGCGTTCCCGGCCCCGTCGAGGGCCAGGCCGCTGGCCGCCGCTATCTGACTGCCCCCGCTCGTATAGAGCCACCGCCGGGTACCGGCGGGGTCATACGCCACCACCACGGCCTGGATACCACCAGCGCCGATCGGTTGTCCATCCAGTACGCTGGCTCCGCGCAGCGTAGCGCTTACGTAACAGTTGCCAGCCGCATCAACCGCCAGGCCCGTTACATCGTCGCGCTGGGGACTGCCGCCACCACGCAGCCACAGCAGCGCGCCCGTTGGGTCGTATTTGGCGATGAAAATATCGTCGCGCCCCTGATTGGGGAGCGTCGCGCCGCCGATTTGCAGCGGGCCGAGGGCTTCGCCCACTACGTAGGTGTTGCCGGCCGCATCCACCGCGATGGCTTCGGCCTGATCGTAGGCGGTGGAGCCGCCGGCGGCTACCCACTGCCAGGTGGGGCCGGTCGGCTGAGCCACCGCCGGTAAAGCACCCGTCAAGCCTGCAAGGAAGAGGATCACAACCGCCATTCGGCTGGCGAGCCGCATGGCCTCGAAGCACTTGAAGTTGCGGATGGTGATGCCCTGAAGGAAGCGCGATTTGTCGGGGGCAGCCATAACGAATAAGTAAAAACAGCGGCTGCGAAAGTACGCGGGCCGCGCCGTGGCCGCCACAGCGCGCGGCCGGGCCGCCGGGGCACCTCTGTGGCGGCCACAGAGGGCTGCCGGGAAGCAGGAATCCTATGGTGGCTTCCACGAATTCTATACTGGCGCCAGGGAGGGCGGTGTGGCGGCCCCAGCGGGCGGGCGGGCGCCGGGGAGCGCTCCGTGGCCGCCACACGGCCCAATCGCCGGGATACCCCTACATTGCGAAGCGCATTCGCGCGTCACCTTTTTTTCCTTTCTCTCCATGGTAGTAGTTCGCAAGCAGCCGCTGCGCGCGCCGGAAACGGGCGCTTCGACTGAGGGCGGTGGCCCGGCCCCGCGCAAACCCGTCAAGACCGACATCATCCCCGAGGCGGATGCCAAGCTGGCCGATCTGGCCGTTTTCGCCGCCGGCTTCTGGCAGGAGCAGCCGTGGCTGACGCTGCGCTTCACGACGGTGGCCGGGTTCGTCGCCAAAGCCACTGCCTACAAGCAGGCCGTGGCCGATCGCGTGCGCGTCGGCGCCGAGCGGCCGGGGTCGAAGTCCCGTATCGACGTGCTCGACGCCGAGATCAACGAGCACCTGTACCGCGTGAAGGGGATGCTGACCGATAAGTACAATAAGCGGACGGCGCCGGCGTACTTCGGCAAGCTCGGGATCGTCCGGCAAGCGAAGTCGTTCATCCTGCCGCGCGAGCGCAGTCAACGGAGCGCGGCGCTCAAGCTGCTCGTCGAGGGCCTCGACGCCGAGGGCTTCGTCACGCAGACGCTGCCCGGCGGGCAGGTGGTGTTTCCGTACGGCACGGCCTTTTGGCAGCCCATCGCCACGGAGTACGCGCAGGCGCTTCAGGATCTCACCGAAGACACCGGCGACATCTCCGACGCCGTTGGCGAGAAGGACCTACTGCGCGAGGCAGTCGTGACCGTGCTGCGCGCCATCGCCAAAGTGCTCGACGGCAACTACCCCGACCGGAAGGAATACAAGGCCCAGCTGCGCGCCTTCGGCTTCCAGCGCGAGAGCTACTGATCGGCGGGCGGCTTCGGCCGGCGCGGCGCGGATCCGAAAACGGCGCGGCCCCACTTTGGGCGCCGCGCCGTTTGGTATTTCAGGTTCTGCCCGCGCGGTATGCCGAGGGCGGGCAGGAGCGCGTAATCGGCCCGGCGCCGATGATGGCAACGTCGACTAGCGATTCAGGCTGAAGGGCGGGATTCATTAGAAAAAACGGCGCCTCGCGGGCTCATTACGCCGTCAGCAGCCACTTTTCGGCTTCGCCGATCTCCGTGAAAACTTTGACGCACAAGCCGTGAGCCACCGCCAGCTCTTCGGCGATGCGGTTGCTTGGGAGCTGCTCGGCCTGCTCATCCACGAACGCGATGCAGAGATCGTGAAGGCCCATTTGCGTCACGAAGGTTACCACTTCGAGCATGTCGGGCATGCTCACGTTGTTCAGAAAGCTTTCCTGGACCAGCAGCCGGGTCGGGCGGCGGGTATAAACTTCCAGAGCGATTTCCTGCCAGAACGCAATGGACGTTTCGAGCGAGTCGCGGTGCCCCCACACGCAGGCAAGCAAGTACCCAGGGCGGTCTTCAAAGGTGAGCCAGTACGCCGGGGCAACCATGTTAAGCATGAAGAGAAGAAGCGAAGCACAAAATTAGCCCCGCTGGACTAATCTCGCGCCTCGCATCTTCCTACTTAATCTTTAATAAGTAATAAGCTGACTTCGGTTATCGGCCCACTACCACGCGTACGGCGTGCTGATTGGCGGGAGTGCGTACGCGCAGGACGTAGGTGCCCTCGGGCAGGCCCGTAAGCGGGAGCGCCTGCTGGCGGGCGGCTGGCGCTGCACTTTCATCCACGACCGTGCGGCAGATCCGACCCAGCGCGTCGAGCAGCTCGTAGCGCACCGGGCCGGGGGTGGCATCGGGCAGCGCGACCGTGGTGCCGGTGCCGGCCGACGCGGGATTAGGCCACACCTCGACGACTAGCGCGGGCACCGTAGGGTGGGCGGGATTGGGAGCCACGGCCAGCGGCCGCGCCGCGCCGGTCGGGGCGAAGACGAACGCCAGATCGCTCGCCGTCGTCGGCAGCGCGGCAACGGCCACCCCGCCCGCCGAGGCCGTCAGCGTCTGCACGATTCCGGTAGCAGCCCCCGTGAGGGCGCTGTACGCGCGAAACGAGTACGTGGCCCCCGCCACGAGCCCGGGTACCGTGAGCGTGCCACCGGCCACGGCAGTGGGGGCCGCTTGGTTGTGGTAGAGGTAGTACTGCCAGTTGAAATCGCGGTTGCGCACGTAGCCCACTACGCGGTTGCCATCGCGCAGGGCCTGGCCCACGAGCCGCGCCTGGTAGTTGGTAAAGTGCACGGCCTGGATTTCGAGCCACTCGTCGCCGCTGTTGTCCAGGGCGATGACGCAGGGACCCGGCGGCAGGCCAATCGTGTACGTGGCGTTGCGCACCGGATTGACCTGCGTGAGGACGACAGCCCCGTTGACCCGGATCACCAGCGTGGCGGCGGCACTCAGGCCGCGCTCGCCCGTCACAACCTGCACCTGCCCGGCGGCCGGGAAGTTGGCCTGAAATGACGGCGGCCGGCGCGCGGCGGCGTGATAAGCGCCGAAGAGCACCGTGCCTAAGCTGGCGGTAGAGGGCGTCACCTGGCCGGTGGTGCTTACCACGAAGCTGCTGGCCGGCGCGGGGGTGGCCGCGTACGTGGGCGGCTGGAAGCCCGCGAAGCCGGGAACAAGGGTGAGCGTGGTGCCCCGGGGCGTAGCCACTTCAGGCGTCACGGGCTGGTAGTTGCCGGTCGCGACGTTTAGATTGGCATCGGTGAAGAGGCGCACGGCCTTCAGCAGCGGGTAGGTTTTGGTGGGGCGGGTGTGCACGTAGTCGTCCCACCACCACGTCAGCCCCGCGCCGAGCGAGCCGTTAAACACCGATGACCAGAGCGTGGTGCGGAAGTGCACGGCGTTGGGGTCGTCGACCATCGTATTCGTCTGGGCATTGTGGTAAATATTGATGCCGAACTCGCCCGTCAGGTACGGCTTGTTGTGCGCGGCGCGCAGGGCGGTGCTGGCGTCGGCCAGGGGCGTTTCGAGGTCGGCGCGTTTCTGGTAAACGTGGGTTTGCAGGAAGTCTATGTTGGCGTTGTTCCAGACCGTGGGGTTGCCCGTGCTCATCGCGTAGGAGTTGCTGACGAGGTGGCGGTTGGGGTCGATGGCTTTGAGGTAGGCCGCCATCTCGCTGACCCACGCAGCAGTGGCCGAGCGGACGGTAGCCGTCGCGTAGCCATCCACCAGATCCAGCTCATTGAAAAACTCCCACGCCAGCAGGTTCGGCGAGTAGGCGTAGCGGGCGCTCAGGTAGCGCAGCTTGTTTTTGTAGGTAGCGCGGGCACTGCTGTTCGTGAAAAAGCTCCACGGCTGGGTGGCGAGGCAGGGCCCCCCGTTGGCCGCGTTGTACGGGTTGCTCCCCCACTGCGGGGTATCACCGCCGGCGCAAAGCTGACCGTGGTTGTTGAGGCACAGCTCCACGTAGATGCCCCGCGCGGCGCAGTACTCCAGCAGCCAGTCGAGCTCGTAGGCGGAAGTCTGCGAAAAGCGCTTCAGGCCGCTATAGCCGCCGAAGCCAATATTCTTCCACTCCAGCTCCATTCCCCAGTAGCAGAGCCACACCCGAATGCAGTTGGCCCGGTTGGCGGCGAGCTGGTCGAGCCACACCTTGTAGTCGCCGAGGCGCTTGCTGTTGCCCCACGCCAGGTTCTCGCCGACGGCGAAGTACGGCGCGCCCGAGTCGAAGCGCAGGTAATTCTTGCCCGCCTGCCGCCGCACGAAGCCCGTGCCAGCCGAAGCCGTTGCCGAGAAAGAGCCCGTTATCGGGGCCGACATTCCCGAGCCATCCTGTAAGGTGAGCGAATAGGTAAAGACGCCCGTTTCGGTGGGCGTAAAGCGTACGCGCCAGCCATTCTGCGCCGGCACCGCACTCAGCGCGCCGGTAGTGGTGCTGGCGAGGGAGTACCCGTCCTGCCAGAAGCCATCGATCGTTTTCACCGCGCCACTCGGGGCGGTGAACGTGGCGCGTAGGATGGCGCCGCCCGTGCCGACATCGAACGAGTACGGGTTGGTGTAGACCGTGCCGGCCGCTCGTACGGGCAGCTCAAATTTCTGGTAGCGGCCCACCGAAACGGGGGCCGCGCCGGGCGTCAGCACGGGGGCGGCGGCGGTCGGCAGCGACTGCGCGGTGGTCAGCAGCAGCAAGCTTAAGGAAAGCAGGTGGTGGTTCATCAGCTGGAGCGGGGGATAAAAGTGCTTTGGAATAGAGCAAAGCTGCTCGTTCGCCTCCTGCGTAGCTATCACATCATCAAGTGGTTGGCTGGTGAGTCCCAGTATTTACTCGCCCAACCGGGGAGGATTCTCGCCGAACCCGTCCGGCCGATACGCCAATCTGTCGCCCACAAAAAAGCCGCCCGCAATGCGGGCGGCTTTTTCCAGCCAGAGTATGGAAAAAATCAGGTGCCAACCGCCCGTTTCGCGGGAGTGGCGGGCGTTGCGGGACCCGCCGGGGGCGCTGGCATTGCGGGGGCGACGGGGGCTTTGGCCCCGTCGCTGGTTTCGTCGTCGGCGTCCTCCTCAGTGGCCTCCTCATCGGTGGCCTTGCGGGAAGCGCGCTTGATGGTCGAGCCGCCATTGGCATCGCTTTCGATGTTTTCGGGCTGACCGTAGTAGGTAATGTGGCTGGCGCCGGAGGCGTCGGCGCGGAGCTGGTGGCGGGCATTCACGCTGGCGCGGCTGGCACCGGAAGCTTCTACCTTTACTTCCCGCGCTTCGAGGCGCTGGGCCCGCAAGTCGCAGGCGCCGCTCAGCTCCGCGTTGAGGGAGCGGGTTGCCCCGATGAGCATCGTGTGGCTGGCGCCGCTGGCGTCGAGGCTCACCGGGGTGGTGGCCACTTCGAGCTTCACCCAGGTAGCGCCGGATTGGTCGACCTGAATTTCGTTCGGCCCACCGAAATTGCCCACGTCGGCGCGGACTGCCCCGCTCACATCCAGGCCTTCCAGTTCGGGCATCTCGATCTCGAACAGTACTTCCTCGTGGCGGCGGCCTTTCTGGCCGAACAGCGAGAGGTTGAAACCCGACTCAGGATCGAGGTGCAACGTGCCGTTTTCTACCCAGACGCGCGCTTTGTCGAGCACCCGGCGCGGGCCGCGGGCCGACACGCGGAACGTATCGCCGCGGCGCAAGCGCACCTGATAAGCGCCGCTGACATCCAGCCGCTTGAAGTCATCGAGGCTCCAGGTCCGGCTGGCGGCAGCCCCTCCGGGCTCGCGGAGGCGGAAGCCCTCGCGGTTGCCGAAGCTGGGTAGGTCGATGTGGATGTGCTCGCCGTTGACATTCACATCAAATTGGTTGTCGTTATCGTCGGCATCCTCCGAATCCGCCTCGTCGTTCTCCTCATCGTCGGCGTCGAAGCTGGCTTCCGGGCCGCTCACCAGCTTGAAACGGCCTTTTTCGACCGTGAAAAGTCGTTGCTGGTTCTTGTTGTCGTGGCTGTACCGGTCGTCGTACACGTCACGGTCGAGCATATTCGTGAACGCTTCCGTCAGGCGGTAGCGGCGGTCGGCGGGCAGGTGCAGCGCCAGATCCACTTCCTGGCCGCGCCAGACCGCCCCCTGGCGGTACCGGAACGCGTGTGACAGGGTGATGATGGAATCGACGGCCTGCGATTGGTACTCGACCATCTCGGCGGCCTGGCGAGCCGCGTCGGGGGTTTCGCCCCGGGCGCTGATGCGCAAGCTCAGGCTAGGGGTAGCGCCCGAATCGGCGCGGCGAACCGTCAGATCATCGATGCGCAGCAAGTCGGAGTCGATGCTGGGTGCCACATCGAGCACCACGATGGGCGTGGCGACTTCCAGTTGCTGGCGAACCGTCACCTCAGCGCGTTCGCGGAAGTCGCGGGTTACGCGGCCCGCGGCCGCTGCTACCCCGACGATGGCGAGCAGCCAGATCCCGAAGAGGGTAAGCCGGGCCGAGGCCGACAGAATCGGCCGTTTCGTGAACAACCGCACGGCGAGCGTAATCAAGGCAATGGTGGGTACCAGCGCCGCTACGAAACCCGCCACCAGGCCCCAGGTAGGAACAGTGGAGCGCAGAAGCTCGACCGGAATTTCGCCGGTATGAACCCAGCCCGTGTCGGGAAAAGCACCCAGTACGATTCCCAGCACTGAGCCGATGCTTACCAGCAGCGCCACGGCGATGCACAGCAGCACGAAGGCGGCAAACCACGCGATGAGCATGAAGATGAATCGGAAGATCGGCGCGATGCTGGAGCCGATCGAGCTCAGGTTTTCCTGCACCACGCGCGCCCGGCCGGCACCGATGGGGTCGGCGGAGGCCGAGGAAGCAATGTTGGAGAGCGTGACGGCTTCGCCGCGCATTTCCAGGTGGTCGGAAAGAGTCTTGGCTTCGGGCACCACGATCCACAGAATCAGGTAGAGCAGGAAACCCGAGCCGCCGGCAACCATCAGCACCACGAACAGCACCCGCACGAGCGTGACGTCGAGCTTGAGGTACCACGCCAGCCCAGCCGCCACGCCGCCTACCGAGCCGGCCTGCGTATCGCGGAACAGCTTGCGGCCCGCGCCGGGGCCGCGGGTATCCGGGCCACCAGCTACCGGCAAGCCCGCGCGCTTCGGCATCACCACCCACAGGATGATGTAGGTCAGGAAGCTCAGTCCGCCGAAGTTGAAGTGAAAATGGCGGTCTAGGTTGAAGAGAAAGTCGGTGTTGAGCAGCGCCACCAGCACAAACGCCAACCGGATCCAGAGCGGGTTGATGTTGAAGTAGTGACCGAGGCCGGCGGCTACGCCTGCTACTTTCTTGTTCGCCTCATCGCGGAACAAGCGGCGAGGCTCGCCGGCCAGCGGGCTATCACCCATCGGGGCGTCTCCGAAGGCAGCCGGGCGGCTGTAGGCCGCGCCAGCGGCGGGCACGTCTTCATCGTCGGGTAGCTCGAACTCGCTTACGCGGCCCAGCTGCGCCGTGACGGCGAGTACGTCTTCGAGCGTAATGACTTGCTTGCTGGGCGTCAGCCGGGCGGCGAACAGCTCGGCGATGCGGCCTTCAATGTCGGCCACGATTTCCTCGTGTCCGGCATAAGCCGAAAAGTGCTGCTTGACTTCGGCCAGGTAGCGGCGCAGGATGTCGTAGCCATCCTCTTCGATGTGAAACAGGAGGCCTTGCAGGTTGATGCTGATACTCTTTTTCATCTGGGTAGCGAGGGGAAAGGGGCGGGTTAGGCAATCTCAGTGAAGTCGGCGGCAGCATCGCCGGTAGGGGCCGGGGGCAGGGATTTCGCCGCCGCCGGGTGCTGCTGAATGATCTGGATCGAGGTGACCATCTCGGCCCACGTCTGGCGCAGCAAGCTCAGGAAGCGCCGGCCGTCTTCGGTCAGCACGTAGTACTTGCGCGGTGGACCGCTCACTGACTCAATCCATTGATACTCGAGCAGGGCGGCATTTTTGAGACGTGTGAGCAGCGGGTAAAGCGTGCCTTCCACTACCAGCATCCGCGCTGCCGTGAGCTCGGCGAGCATGTCGGACGCGTAGGTCTCGCCGCGGCCGATGATTTCAAGGATGCAGAACTCCAGAATGCCCTTTCGCATCTGGACCTGCGTATTTTCAACTTTCATAAGGGGGGATATAAAAAGGTGAGAGAAAGCGAGGTGGGTATCAGCCGGTACTGGCCTGAGCCGGGTACTGCCAAAGGCCTGGTACTTGGTATTGCCAAGTAGATGGCGGTAAAAAAAGCCCTGGTGGGCGAGTTGTTGCTGATGAACGACACAAAGGTAGACGCAAGGTACTTGGCTATGCAAGGTACTTGATGAAAAAATTCACCCTTTTAGAAGTCTCTGGATCTGCTAAGGCCCATTAGAGGCCGTAGAGGGGGTTTTTGCTTCCTTTAGCCGCAGAAATAATTTTTCAAAGCCGTAGTAGCTGCCCGTCGCGACGCCTCCCACCACCAGCAGGTACGTCATTAGCCCGAGCGTTTCGGGGAGCCAGCCGGTTTTCAGCCAGTCGTACGCCGGCCCGTGAAGCACCAGAAGCGTCAAGGGCATATGCCAGATGTAGAGGCCATAGGAAATGCGACCGACGTACCGAATCGGCCGTCCTTCCAGCCACCGCGCAACCGTCGGACCGCCCCGGATAGCCCAAAGCAGCAGGAAGGCAGCCTGCACGTTCACCAGCGTCGGGAGGAGCGCCCACGGCCAGCGGCCAGCCGGCGGTGCGTGCGCGGCCCACTGGTAAAGCTGAAGCGGATGCTCATAACCCAGCCAACGCCACGACGGCCAGCCCCGCCCGAGGGCAATGTGATTTGCTGCTACCACCACTAGGTTCCACGCCAGGGTCGCGGTCGATACGCCGAGTAGCCACCGCCCCGGCCGGCGTAGCTGCGCACCCACCCCGAGGGCCAGTAGTCCGCCAACGGCCAGCGCGTCGAGGTAGAAAGGGGTGGCTCGGTTCGCGAAGAAAGCCCACACCCCGGGCCGCGCGGGCAGTTCGCGGAGTACCTCCCCCAAGCCCCACCGGAGCAACGGGCCGATCAGCACCAGCGCCAGCAGCACCCGCCGCAGCCGGGCCGTCGGCAGTGCCCAGACGATTAACGGGTAGGTAAGGTAAAACTGCTCTTCTACACTCAGCGACCAAAGGTGATTGAAGGCGCGCGCAGCCTGCGAATCGGGGCGGCTGTCGAACCAATGGAGGAGGTCCTGCCAGTTGTAGAGGTAGGTCAGCAGCAGCAGCGCGTCGGTGCGGGCGGCCCGTGCGTTGGTTGCCAGCCACGCGGGCGCAGTGGGGAGTAGGCGCATTGCGACCAGCAGCGCCCCGCCGACGCTGAACAGGTAGACGTAATAAAGCGGAAAAATCCGCAGCGTTCGTCGCCAGTAAAACCGTCGCAGGTATGGCCCCACTGCTTGCTCCCGGTCGGCCACGAGCAGCCGGGTGATCAAAAAACCCGAGAGCACGAAGAAAACCGGCACTCCCACCCAGCCCAGGGGTACCTGCCAGTGCCCCAGTGGCCAATGCGAGAACACCACGAGCAATACTGCGCCGCCGCGGACGCCGTCGAGGGCCCGGATGTATGGAAGGGGAGAGGCTGCCATCGCCGCGAAGGTAGAAGCGCTTATACCCCGCGATCAGTCTTTTATCAGCCCTCACCTAGCCTTTCGCGAATAACTCCTTAGCCAGTAGGCTCTAAACCAAGCCCGGCGATACTAATGCAGATTGTGGCGTACGGGCGTCGGCCCCGCTAAATCCGGCACTCACAGCCCGAATTGTGCCGGTTGAGCGAACGTAGCCCGGCGCGCGGGTAGTGGACTGTATTTTTGTATCGCAACGAGTGCGGGCTGAATTTTTTCAGTCCGCGTGTACGTTGGCGTCACGCTTCAGCGTTATACTTCTTATCCGGTAATGTACCGGGCCGGCTTACCCGCCGTTCGTTGTTTTTCTCTGCTTTAATTTAATGCGCTCACTTCCCCGTTTGTTGACCACGTTGCTCGGGCTGGCCTGTGTAGCCACTTTTCCAGCCCTTGCGCAAACCACTACGCCGAAGTATTCCAACGAGTTCTTGAACATCGGCGTTGGCGGTCGCGCCCTGGGAATGGGTAACGTCCAGGCCGCGATTGCCGACGGCCCAACCGCGGGTTACTGGAACCCCGCCGGGCTGGTGTACCAACCTAAGAAATTTAATGGCATCCTGATGCACTCCGAGCTATTCTCGGGCATTGTCAAGAACGATTACGCGGCTTTCGCGATGCCCCTCGACGATAAATCGGCACTTGGGGTGTCCGTCATTCGAATGGGAGTTGATGATATCGCCGATACGCGGGGCCTTGCCGATCAGTACGGGTATCTGCGATATGATCAGATTCAGTACTTCTCCGTCGCGGATTATGCTTTTCTTGTGTCCTACGGGCGAAAGCTCAGCCAGGTAGAAGGCCTGAGCATCGGCGCCAACGCCAAGGTGATTTATCGTAACGTGGGCAAGTTTGCTAATGCCGTCGGTTTTGGCCTTGATGCGGGCGCCCAGCTGCGACGCGGGAAATGGCAATTCGGCTTGATGGCGAAGGACGTCACGAGCACTTTCAACGCGTGGTCGATCAACGCCGATGAGTTGAAGGATGTCTACGCGCAAACCGGTAATACCATCCCGGGTAACACATTAGAGCTGACGCTGCCGCGCGCGGTGTTGGGCATAAGCCGGCAGTTCGCCATCGGTAAGGACTTTACGGTGCTTACCGCGCTGGATCTCGACGCCACCTTCGATGGTAAACGAAATGTATTACTTGCGGGCAAAGCAGTCAGTGTCGATCCCCGCGTCGGGTTGGAGATTGGTTGGGCGCAGATTGCCTACGTGCGCGCTGGCCTCAACAACGTGCAGAAAATCAAGTCTTTTGACGGGAGCGATAAAACACGCGTTCAGCCAAATTTTGGCGTTGGCGTCGCCACCAATGGCTTGACGCTCGATCTAGCCCTTTCCAAGGTCGCGGCTAACTCCGACGTTTCGCAGACGGGCTCCGCCAAGCTGTCGAGCATCATCGTTTCGCTCGGTTACTCCTTCAATTAATCTGTTTTGGGCAGCCCGCACCGGCTAGCTAATCGCCGCTGCAGTGCTGGGCACCTTTACTAATCCTTCCGGTTTTTCTCTATGATCCGATCTCTTACTCTCAGTGTTCGCCTGCTTCCGCTGCTAGGTCTACTGTTGTGTTCCGGTCGTGCCTTGGCGCAACCGGCGCCACTTGGCCAATTTGGCAACGAGTGGATTCAAGCCGGCCAGCCCTATTATAAGATCAAAGTTGGGCAGCGCGGCATCCAGCGCCTGACGAGCGACTGGCTGACGGCGGCCGGGGTACCCGTTACCTCCCTCGACCCGCGCCGGTTGCAGCTCTGGCGCCGTGGGCAAGAGCAAGCCATTTACGTGGCCGGCGAAGCCGATGGCCGTCTGGACGCGGCGGACTACGTCGATTTCTGGGGCCTACCCAACGATGGCCTCCTGGAAGCGGAACTTTACAAGAATCCGGCAGATCAGGTGTCGCACATCGCGCCGCTTTACACGGATACCGCTGCCTATTTTTTGACTATCGCTCCGGCCGGATCCCCTACTCGCCGCATGACTGCTCTCGCGTCGACCCCAGCGGGTCTCACGCCGATCCGCTACCACGTAACGCGGGTGCAGAAAGCTATTACCTCGTTTTACGAGCGGGGAAAGGTGTATGATACGTCGGCCGAGACTTCGATGCCGTGGCTCGATAAGTCGGAAGGCTTCGTTGGTAAGGTATTCGGCTATACTCTTCAGACAGGCAACGGGCCCGTCACGGTCCAGTTTGGTGATGTTCAGACGATCACGCTGCCTACTGCTCCTGACCCCACGCATCTTGCGCCGCACTTACAGGTGATGGTGGCAAGCTTCGGCGATGCCCCTCAGCCCCTTAAGGTAAGCGTCGTCCGCGTCACGGGCACCGGGACTAGTCAAGTAATTACCGTTGTGCGCAGCATTGGGCCGTTCTCCGGGTTGACAGGCTACGGCCACCAGTTGCTGGAAGTACCGCTCGCGTACGCCGATTTTGACGCTACTAACTCCTTGGTATTCCGCGTCGAGCTCGCAGACGTTCCCCCGGTGGGCGTCTCGCGGATTGTGGCGTTGTCCTATACGCGGCTCGCGTCGGCCGTACCCAATACCCTGGCGCGGCAAAGCCGGCTGGTTGTAACCGATTCTACGCTTACGACCACTAGGCAGTACCTGCTCTTCGATACGGCTCCTGCGGCTGCGATGGGCTATGACGTAACGAACGCTGCATCCCCAGTCCGAATTACGGGGGTCAATACTGGCGCACAGTGGGGCGTGGTGGTGCCCACAGCGGCTACCGGTGCCCGGCAAGTATTCGTAGCCGATGACGCTAACCCCCAGGTACCGCCCCGTGGGCAAGGCGTGATGATGCGTCCCCTAGCCCCCGTTGGCAACGCCTTTCTGCTGGTTACCGGTCGGGAGCTCATGACCGACTCTACTGGCGCTCACCCTATCCGCGACTACGCGGCGTACCGGGCCTCGGCGCTGGGTGGCCGCTACGACACCGTGGTGATGGCGATGGATCAGCTTTACGACATGTTTCACTACGGCGATGCTTCGCCGAACGCGATTCGGCGTTTCGCGTCTTTCATGAATAGTGGCCCTACTCCAGCGCGTTACCTGTTTCTGGTAGGCAAGGGCTACCAGCCGCAACCACGTGACGGCGCGGCGGGAACGCTCGTCCAAAATCGTTCACTGTACGACAAAGGCTTCGTCCCGGCTTTCGGATTTCCCGCTTCGGACGTCATGTTCACGGCTGATTTCCGTAACAACCAATATGCGCCGCGGATACCGACGGGGCGAATCGCGGCCCGTACGACGGCCCACGTAGCCGATTACCTGACTAAAGTACAGGAGCATGAAGCTGCTCCGCCCGCTGCTTGGCGGAAAGAGGTACTGCATTTGGGGGGAGGTAAGGGCAATGGTGAGCAGTCGCAGTTTCGGGGCTACTTGAATAACTATGCCTCTCGCGTTGAAGACTCTGTCTACTTCGGGGGGCACGTGACGAGCATTCTGCGGGGTAATACCGGTCAAAACGTCTCGGAGATCAACGTTTCGGCCCAGGTGAACCGTGGGTTGGCCCTGATTACCTTCTTCGGTCATTCTTCGACGTTGGTATCGGATATCGATATCGGTTTAGCTTCCGATCCGTTGGCTAACTATCGAAATACCGGGCGCTACCCGATGCTGCTGATGAACGGCTGCAACTCGGGCAATATTTTCTACAATAACCTTATCCAGGGTCAATACAACCCGTCTTTCGGCGAAGATTGGGTGCTTACGCCCCAGCGTGGAGCTATCGCGTTTATGGCGTATAGCGCCAAAGGCTACCCGGATCGGCTCAACACCTATTCTAATGCCTTCTACGCGGCGGCCTTCAACGATCCGCTTACTTACGGTCGTAACCTCGGTGATCAGCAGAAGCGTGCCATCGAGCGCGCGTCGCCCACGTTGGTGCCCCTCGGCGAAGGCGGCGTGGTGCAGCTGCTGGAAATGATCTTGCAAAGCGATCCCGCCACGCACCTGTATACTCCAACGCAGCCAGATTACGAAATCGATAATACCACGATCAGTCTTCGTCCCTTACCCGGACAGCGTCTGACGGCGCGTGCTACGGGCGTGGAAGTGGTCGTGGCGGTTCGCAACCTCGGCAAAGCCACCCACGATTCGGTGCGCGTTCAGGTTCGGCGCTCGTACGCGAGCAGTACGCAGCCCGTAAACCAAACCTTCCGGCCCGTCTTCTTTGGCGATACACTCGTTATCACCGTGCCTAATCCGCCCGACGCGGCCGCGCAAGGTGTCAACACATTCGAGGTCACGGTCGACTGGCCGGATTCGGTCCAGGAGCTAAACGAGACGAACAACCGGGCGGTGTTGCAGCACACCTTCCCGTCGGGTAGTGTGTTCCCGCTGTTCCCCCAGGAGTTTGCCATCGTGCCAACGAGTAGCCCCGGCTTGGTCGGGGAATACGATCAGCCATTGGCCCAAAACCGCACCTACACTTTTGAGTTGGACACGGTGGCGAGCTTCAGCTCGCCGATTCGGCGTCAGGAGCTCGTCACTGCAGGTCGTTACCCAATCTGGCGCCCGACACTGCCAGCCGTAGTTGGTCAAGACTCGCTGGTGTGGTACTGGCGCTTCCGGCCGCAGACAATTTTACCCGCTGAGGATTCGTCGTGGGCTACTTCCTCATTCCGACACGTAATGGCTTCGCCGGGTGGGTGGTCGCAGAGCCACTACGGGCAGTTCGCGCGCGATCGTAAAACGAGTCTTCGGCAAGCCACTCCTTCAGGACGGTGGAACTACTCGCCTACGCTGCTACGACTCGTGTTGCGTACGGTCAGTGGCGACAGCTCCGTGTATCAGGTCAGTGGCGGTTCTTCGGCGGGCCGCACGTTCACGGTTCCGCCCAATGGTATCACGTTCAACCAATCGGCCGGCATGCGCGCGACGACCCACATCGCCGTTTCGAACGTCTTCCTGATGGTCTTCGATCCGCGCACGCTGGAGCCGGTCACGATTGTTGATTCCATCTTCGTCACTAGCAGTGGGCAGAAGCGGGTCCTTGCCGATCCTTCGACCGCGTACGGCCAGGATGATGGTTCGCCAAACTATCCCTACAACATGTTCAGCGCCTATGGAAACGTCAATCCCGCGGTGCCGCTTTCCCGGGTAGGGTTGATGGAGCGGGTGCGCATCGGAACTACCGGAAATGTTTATGATACGCTGACCTCGGCCCGTGTCGACTCCGTGGCTAAGCTGCTGGAGCGGGTACCCGCTGGCTATATCGTGGCGCTGGTTTCAGCTAACCGCGTACCCTTCGATGAGATCCGCGCGCAACGCCCAGCCATGCTGGAGGCTATTCGCTCACTCGGCTCAAACCTGATTGACTCCTTGCATTCCGGCGATCCTTTCGTAATCGTGGGCACGAAGGGTGGCGCTCCGGGCTCAGCGAGCGAAAAAACCTACGACCGTAGCTTGCCAGAGCGCTGGGGGCAGACCATCGTTCTTGATACCATTCGGCAGACGAACGAGCCGCGCGGTCGGGTCGTCTCTACGGTCATCGGGCCGGTACAGCGGTGGCTGGAAGTTCATCACACGGTCAAGCGCCTGTCGACTACCTCCAACTACCAGTTGACTTTAGTGCCGATTGATACCGACGGCCGCGACGGTGCTCCGATTCCGATCCTGACGGCTTCTGATTCGCCGTTCTCGCTCACAGGGCAAATTGACCCGGTGCGTTTTCCGAAAGCTCGCCTTGAGATGTCCTCGCAGGACTCAGCTAACCGCGTGGCGCCGCAGCTGCGCCAGTGGCTCGTAACGTACGAAGGCGTGCCGGAAGGGGTCGTCCGCACCGATCTGGTGCCGCGTTGGGCGCTGGATCTTAGCCCGCAGGTCGATAGTGGTTTCGTGCACCTGAAAGTGCCGTTTCAGAATATCTCGACCGTGGCATTTCGCGATTCTATCACCGTGAAGTTCGAATTGATTTTGGGCAATAACGTTGTCGGCAGCCTGTTGCCGGTCAAAATTGCCCCCTTGCGACCTGACTCGATTGCCTGGGCGTCTATTCGTCTACCCGTGCCCCAGGTAACCGGCGATTACCGGTTGCGCGTGACGGTGAACCCGGGCCTGATGCAGCCTGAGCAGTACGAATTCAACAACACCTTTGAAACTCCCTTCCGGGTCGTGAATCCGAATCTGGCACCCCTGATCGATGTGGCGTTCGATGGGCAGCATATTCTGCACGGTGATATCGTGGCGCCCGCGCCAATAATTACCATTTCCGTGCGGGATGAGGACAGGAATGTGCCGCTTGATCCGCAACAGGTAGTACTCGTTCTGACTCGCCCCGGCCAAACTGTGGGCGAGCAGATTCCCATCACTTCCCCTCAGGTGCGGATTCAGGCCGCTACCGCTACCCGACCGCTACTCGTCACGTACGAGCCCGGAAGGCTCGCCGATGGAGTCTATAAGCTGGAGGTGCAGGCAACCGACCCTGCCGGTAACATCGCCGGGGTCGACACCTACAAATCGGAGTTTCGGGTAATCAACGAGACCATGATCTCGAACTTCTACCCGTATCCGAACCCGTTCTCGACGAACACCCGCTTCCTGTTCACGATTACGGGCAAAGTGCCCCAGAATCTGAAGATTCAGGTGATGACCGTAACGGGCCGGGTGGTGCGCGAGATCACGAAGGAGGAGCTTGGCACCGACCTGCGCGTGGGCAACAACACCAGCACGGCTACCTGGAACGGCACCGATGAGTATGGCGATCCGCTCGCCAACGGGGTTTACCTCTACCGGGTGGTCGTGCAGGACGACGCCGATTCGTTCAAGAGCTTCAAGACGGCGGGCGATAATAAGGCTTTCCACAAGACGTGGGGCAAGCTTTATATCCTGCGCTAGCGGCGTAGTACTGACGGGGCCACGGCCCGCCCGCGAAAGGTTCGTGGGCGGGCCGTGGCGTTTTGGCGCAAACTCATTGCGGTCGAAGCTGAGCGCACGTTTGTAGCTTTCAATTCTTTTTTCTGGTGAATGCTACGGATTTGTAGCATTGCGTAATTTTTTCTGCGGAATGCTACCAACCCTAAAGAATTCTGCTACGACCCCACCGGCTCGATGATGCACGCTCCAGTAGGTATTTCTTGCCTTCGGAAAGCCACGCGCCAATTAGGTGCCTGGCTGTTGCTGCTGGGCGCGCTGTTGCGCACCGCGCCCGGCTGGGCGCAGGCGCCGTCGGCCGGCATTCGCCCGCTGACGGGCCGCGTGACGGAAGCCGCTGGTGCGCGGGAAGCCCTGCCGGGGGCGAGCATCAGTTGGCTGGGCACCCGGCAGGGCACGGCGGCGGATGCGGACGGCCAGTTTTCCATCGCTTACCCCGCCACCGCGCCACCGTGGCGATTAGTCGTCCGGTTTCTGGGCCTGCGGCCCGATACGCTTCGCCTGATGAGCCCCGCTGCGGGACCCGTGACCATTGGGCTTCAAGCGCCCACGGCCCTCGGTGAGGCGCGGGTGGTCGGGCAGCGCGAAGCGCATTCGGCTAGTAGTGTCGGGCTGATGGAAACGATTTCGACGCGTGACCTTACGAAGTCGGCGTGTTGCAATCTGGCCGAAAGCTTCGAAACCAACGCGGCCGTAGAGGTTTCCACCACGGATGCGGTTTCCGGCGCCAAGCAGATTCAGCTACTCGGACTCGACGGGGCTTACTCGTTGCTGACGGTAGACAATCAGCCCGCGTTGCGGGGCCTGGCGACCCCCTACCGGCTTAATTACCTGGCTGGCCCGTGGATCGAGGCAATTGACATCATCAAAGGCACGGGTTCAGTGGTGAATGGCTACGAAGGCATTAGCGGGCAGGTGAACATCCGCCTCAAAGAGCCCGATAAAGCCGAGCGACTCCACGTAAACGTTTACGGCAACGACCTGGGCAAAACCGACTACAACGTAGTCGCCGCCACGCCGCTCACGGCGCGTACTTCCGCCGAGCTGCTGCTGCACGCCGACCATCTTGCTCACCGCGCCGACCGCAACCACGACGGCTTCCTGGATCTGCCCCTCGCCACTCAGTACAATGCGCTGGCGAAGTGGAAGTACAAGGATGGGACAAACTGGATGGTAGAGCTAGGCGGAGGAGGGCTGCGCGAAACCCGGCGGGCCGGCCAAATGGCCTTTGGGCGGAGCGACAATCCGCTGACCAGTGCTGCCTACGGCGTGACGAGTACCACCAACCGACTGACGGCATTTGGCCGGGCGGCCTACACGTTCGCTGGGCGGCCGTACCAAACCATTGGCGTACTCGCCAACGTGACCGGGCACGACGGGGTCGCTGTCTACGGCCGCCGGCCCTACGGTGGGCGCCAGAATACCTTTCAGGCTACCGCCCTGATGCAGGGGATTTTGGGTACGACGGCGCACGTGTGGAAAGCGGGCGTTTCCTACCTGTACGATGACGTCAGCGAGACGCTGAATAGCGCCCGCCCGCGAACCCGCCGCGAGCGCGTGCCCGGCGCCTTCGGCGAGTACACGTATCAAGACAGTCGTCGGCTGACGGCCGTTGCTGGCTTACGGATAGATCAGCACAACCTGTATGGGCCAATCCTGACGCCCCGGCTGAGCGTGAAATACGATTTTACGCCGGAGACCGTACTGCGCCTGAGCGCCGGTACGGGTTTCCGGGTGGCGAATCCGGTGGCGGAGAATTCGTACGCGCTCACCTCTTCGCGGTCGATCGTATTCCTCGACTCGGTGCTGCGGCCCGAGCGCGCCCGCAACCTGGGGGCTTCGCTGACGCGCTACTTCGCGTGGCACGGCCGCCCCGGGGCGGTCATTCTCGATTACTACCACACCACGTTCACCCAGCAAGTGGTAGTAGATATGTATGCCAACCCCGCCGCGATCACGTTCTCGAATCTGCGCGGTAACTCCGTGGCGCAAGCGGTGCAGGTAGAAGCGCACTACGAAGTGCTGAAAGGTCTCCAAGTAAAGGGCGCCTGGAAATGGTACGACGTGCGTAGCACCTACTCGGGCGGCTATGAGCTGCCGCGGGCGTTGCTGCCGCGCCACCGCGCTTTTCTGAACTTAGGGTACGCGTCGGCATTTGATAAATGGCGGTTCGACCTCACCGCGCAGTGGTATGGCCAGCGCCCGCTGCCCGGCCTCGACCATGCCCATACTCAAGCGGGCACCCCTGAATCGGCCCTCGCTCCCCCGATGCGCACTACACCCCGCTATGCGCTGTTCAACTCGCAAGTCACCAGAGCCTTTAAGCAACTGGAGATCTACGTGGGGGTTGAAAATTTCACCAACTATCGCCAGCCAGCGGTCATTGTAGCTGCTGATGCCCCCTTTAGCTCGCGCTTCGACGCGGGGATGGTGTGGGGACCGGTTTTTGGGCGCCTAACCTACGCGGGCTTGCGCTACACGCTGCGTTAAGGTGCGTTTATTTAATTTCCCTTCCTTTACCCCTTTCCCTTGCTGATGAAAAAAATATTGCTCGCTTTGATATTAGTGCTGACCGCCACGGCTAGTGCCACTGCCCAAAGCGGTGCGCCGACGAAAGCCACTCCGGCCCGTACGGCGCAAGCGCAGATCCTGACTTCCGCAGTGTGCGCGATGTGCAAAACCACCCTCGAAAAGGCAATGGCCTACGAAAAGGGCGTGAAGGCCGCTGAATTGGACGTAGAATCAAAGATGTTGACCATCGTTTATCAGCCCGACAAAACGTCGCTCGATAAGCTGCGCTTAGCCATTGCGCGCACGGGCTACGACGCCGATTCTGTGCAAGCCGACCCGCGCGCGCATCAACGCCTGCCGGATTGCTGCCAGAAATCGGCGGCGCCGCACGCCGACTAACTCGCTATCCAGCGGTGTTCCTCGGGTGGTGGCGCGGCACGGCTCAGCCCTCCGATTACCGAATCAGTCACCCCCGGTTGCCATCGCAGGGGCGGGGCGGGGCTACCTTTGCGGCGGATTCGTTTTCACTTATCGCGCCTTATGCCGCAAAACGCTTCTGCACCGGTCGTCCCGACCGCTGCTTCTTTGGCCCCAGTGGGCCAGCTTTCCCAAACCATCGTCGACACCCTCCGCGCCGTGATTCACGGGCACCAGGCTGATGGTCAATTTATCGGACTTCACATTCCCACTTTCAAAGGGAACGAGTGGAGCTACCTCAAAGAGTGCATCGATACGGGCTGGGTCTCGTCGGTCGGTAAGTTCGTTGACCGCTTCGAAGCCGACCTGGCGGCGTTCTGCGGCGTCGAGCGCGCCGTAGCGGTAGCCAATGGTACCGCCGCGCTGCACATTTGCTTGCTGCTCAGCGACGTAGTACAGGGCGATGAAGTGCTGATGCCGACGCTCACGTTCGTGGCGACGGCAAACGCCGTGAGTTACTGCGGCGCTATTCCACATTTCGTGGATTCCGAGGAAACCACCCTTGGCGTAGATGCGGCCAAGCTTGCTGACCATCTGCGCTCCGTCGGTGAGCGACGCGCCGATGGCTTCACGTACAATCGGCAAACGGGGCGTCGCATCAAGGCACTCGTGCCCATGCACGCCTTTGGGCATCCGGTGGATCTGGACGCGCTAGCGGCCGTGTGTGACGAATGGAACATCACGCTGATCGAAGACGCCGCCGAATCGCTCGGGTCTTACTATAAAGGCAAGCACACGGGCAACGTCGGCCGTATTTCCGCCTTGAGCTTCAACGGCAATAAAGTGCTGACTACGGGCGGGGGCGGGGCGATCCTGACGAACGACCTGGAGCTGGGCCGCCGCGCGAAGCACTTGACCACTACGGCTAAGGTTCCGCATCGCTGGGAGTTCGTTCACGACGAGACCGCCTACAACTACCGCATGCCGAACCTGAACGCCGCGCTTGGCTGTGCCCAGTTGGAGCAGTTGCCCGGCTTTTTGGCGCAAAAGCGCGATTTGGCGGCCCGCTACGCCGCCGCATTCGCGTCGGTGCCGGGTATTCGGTTCGTGGAAGAGCCCGCATTCGGGCATTCGAACTACTGGCTCAACTGCCTGCTGCTCGATAAGGGACAGGAAGAGCAGCGCGACCTCATTTTGGCCGCGACCAACGACGTGGGCCTGATGACCCGTCCGGCCTGGGAGCTGATGAGCCGCTTGCCGATGTACGCCGCTTGCCCCGCAGCCGACCTAAGCGGCGCCGCCAGCATTGCCCGGCGCCTGATCAACATCCCGAGCACCGTCGGTTTATAAAACTGTTGCTGGCGGCGGCTTGGGTGTTTACTCGCCCAAGCCGTCGCTCGCACCTAACAACCAGCATTCGCACCCATGTCAGCAGCACCCCCACGGATCTTCCGAGAGATCGGCGAAGACGTCACGATTTACGACCCGGTTACGATCATCAAGCCCGAGGTCATTACGTTCAAGAGTCACATCATCCTGAGCGAGTTTGTGTACCTGGCGGGTGGCCAGGGCACGTACCTCGGCAACTTCATTCATTTGGCCGCGCACACGGCTATTTCGGGCGGCGGCATTTTCATCGCCGAAGATTTTGTGGGCGTGGCGGCGGGCTCGCGCATCATTACCGGTACCGATAACGTGATGGGCCAAGGTATTCCGAGCCCGCTGGTACCCGCGGAATTTCGGTCGTACACCCGTTCGCACGTCATTCTGAAGAAGAATTCTTTCCTGGCCACCAACGTGGTGGTACAGCCGGGGGTAACCATCGGCGAAGGCACCGTAGTGGGCAGCGGCAGCGTGGTGACTAAAGATTTGGAGCCGTGGGGCGTATATATGGGCTCGCCGGCTCGTCGCGTGAAGGACCGACCCGTCGGGCGCATTCTGGAATTGCAGGAGGAGCTGATGCGCAAGTATCCTTACCAACCCGCCGATTTCTCTGCTATCATCGCACAATGCGGCCAGTAACCATCATCGCCGAAGCCGGCGTCAACCATAATGGCTCCCTGGAGCTGGCCCGTCAGCTGGTGGACGTTGCCGCCGCCGCTGGCGCCGACTACGTCAAGTTCCAGACCTTCATTGCCGAGCACAACGTCAGCCGGCAAGCCCAGAAGGCCACGTACCAGCTCGACACCACGGGAGGCGCTGAGTCGCAGCTGGAGATGGTCAAGAAGCTGGAGCTTTCCCGCGCCGACCACCTGGCGCTTATCGCGTACTGCCGTGAGCGCAATATCAAGTTTTCCTCAACGGCTTTTGACGCGGTGAGCGTGGACATGCTGGCCGAGTTCGAGCTCGACTTCTGCAAGGTGCCATCGGGCGAGCTCACGAACCTGCCGTTTCTGCGGCAGATTGGTGCTTTAGGGCGGCCCGTGATTATGAGCACCGGAATGGCGACGCTCGGCGAGATCGAAACCGCCCTCGACATCCTCGTCGCGGCCGGTACTTCGCGCGAGCAGGTGACGGTGCTGCATTGCAACACGGAGTATCCGACGCCGATGACCGACGTGAACCTGCGCGCGATGTGCACCATCGGGCAGGCGCTGGGCGTCCCCGTTGGCTACTCCGACCACACACTCGGCATCGAGGTGCCCATCGCGGCGGTGGCGCTTGGCGCGGTCTGCATCGAGAAGCACATCACGCTCGACAAGAATATGCCCGGGCCCGATCATCGCGCTTCCCTGGAGCCCGCGGAGCTAACGGCGATGGTGGCGGCGATCCGAAACATCGAGCGGGCGCTCGGCGATGGTCGAAAGCGGCCTTCGGCCTCCGAGCTGCCCAACCGCCTTATTGCCCGCAAGAGCGTCCACTTAGCCGTTGACCGGCCCGCGGGCCACGTACTCGCGGCAACTGATCTGATCATGAAGCGTCCCGGCGATGGCATCTCCCCGATGCTGGTCGACTCGCTCGTGGGGCGCCGCCTGGCGCACGCGTTGACGGAAGATCATAAGCTGAGCCCCCAGGATCTGACGTGATGATAGCTGCGTCTGCCGCCCCGTCGGCCCCAAGGCCCCGCACGGTCTGCGTCGTAACGGGTACCCGGGCCGAGTACGGCCTGTTGTATTGGCTGATCCGCGGGATCGCCGACGACCCCGCCTTTAAGCTGCAGCTGGTGGCGACGGGGATGCACCTCTCGCCCGAGTTTGGGCTTACCGTGCGCCAGATTGAGGCCGACGGACTGCCCATCACCCGGCGAGTGGAGATGCTGCTCTCGAGCGATACGCCCGTGGGCATCACCAAGTCGATGGGCCTCGGGCAGATCGGTTTTGCCGATGTGTGGGCCGATTTACAGCCCGACCTGATCGTCGTGCTCGGCGACCGCTTCGAGATTCTGGCCGCCGTTTCGGCGGCCCTGGTGTTTCGCATCCCGGTGGCGCACCTCAACGGGGGCGAAACGACTGAAGGAGCGTTCGACGAGTCGGTGCGGCACGCCATCACCAAGATGGCGCACCTGCACTTTACCGCCACCGAGCCTTACCGCCGCCGCGTGGTGCAGCTGGGCGAGGATCCGCGCCGCGTATTCAACGTAGGCTCGATGGGCATCGAGAATATCAATCGCCTGCCGCTACTCGATCGAGCGGCTTTTGAGGAATCGATCAACTTCCCGCTCGGTCGTCGCAATCTGCTCGTCACCTTTCACCCGGTCACGCTCGAAGCCAATACGGCCAGCACGCAAATGACGGAGCTGCTGGCGGCCCTCGACGAGCTGCCCGATACGCATCTGATCTTCACCAAGCCCAATGCCGATACCGATGGTCGGGAGTTGATCGATATGATTGACCGATTTGTGGCGCGTCGGCCGCAAACGGCGGTGGCGTTTATCTCCCTGGGGCAGCTCCGCTACCTCTCGGCTTTGCGCTGGGTCGACGGCGTGGTGGGCAATTCGTCGAGCGGCCTGGCCGAGGCGCCCAGCTTTCGAATCGGCACCGTCAACGTCGGCGATCGGCAGAAAGGGCGGTTGCAGGCCAGCAGCGTCATCGATTGCGAGCCCACGCGGGAAGGCATTCGCCAAGCGTTGGCTACGCTCTACTCGGTTCCTTTCCAGGCGGCGCTACCGGCGGCCCGTAATCCGTACGGTGATGCTAACCCCTCGGCCGCCATCCTCGACGTGCTTAGGACCGTTGAGCTGGCGCCGCTGCTCAAAAAGCAGTTCTACGACCTGCCCGTCGCTCCGCCCGAGGCCTGATTGCCGTTCGCGCTCCGTTTACTCGCTTTTTGCCGCATGACCTTGCTCTCGCATACCATTTCCGATTCCGCCACTGGCCGCGAAGCCCTTACCCAGCTGGACCGCGTGAGTGGCCCGAAGACGCTGTTTGTGCTCGATGCTGACCGGCGCCTGGCCGGGACGTTATCCGATGGGGATGTCCGGCGGGGGATGTTGGCCGGCGTGAGCCTCGATGAGCCCGTTACCCGTCTGATGAACGCGGGGTTCCGGGCGTTGCAGCGCGGCGCTTATACCGTGGCCGATATCCGCGCCTTGCGCGCCCGCCAGATCGATCTGGTACCCTTGCTTGACGAGCTGGGGCGCCTGGTGCGGGTCGCGGACTTGCGCACCGATCGCTCAATCCTCCCCCTCGACGCCGTCATTATGGCCGGCGGACGGGGCGAGCGCCTGCGACCCCTCACCGACACTACTCCCAAACCGTTGCTACCCGTGGGCGACAAGCCCATCATCGAGCACAACGTCGATCGGCTGATCTCCTACGGGGTTCGGAACATGAGCATCACGGTGAAGTACCTCGGCGAGCAGCTGGAAGCGTATTTCGGCGACGGATCGGCCAAGGGCGCGCAGATTACCTATACCCGGGAGGCTGAGCCCCTCGGTACCCTGGGGGCGCTGGCGCTGGTAGAAGGTCTGGAGCACGACACGGTGCTAGTGATGAACTCGGACCTGCTGACCGACATCGATTTCGAGGATTTCTTCGCGACCTTCTGCGCGTCCGGCGCCGATATGACGGTGGCGAGCGTGCCGTACTCCGTCCCCGTTCCATATGCGGTACTGGAAGTGGACGATGAGCGGATTCTGTCTTTCAAGGAAAAGCCAACATACACCTACTACTCCAACGGCGGCATCTACCTGCTTAAGCGCTCCCTGATTGAGCGTATCCCGAAGGGCGAGCTGTTCAACGCCACTGACCTGATGGAGGCGCTCATCGCGGAGGGACGGAAGGTCGGCTACTACCCCCTGCTGGGGTACTGGCTCGACGTGGGCAAGCACGAGGACTATCGTAAGGCGCAGGAAGATATTCGGCATTTGCAGCTATAATGCTCCCTCCGTCCCCCGCTTGCTTCTCGCGGGCCGGACGAAGCCCCGAATTGGCTTAAGAAACTGATCCATGTGGCTTAACCAAACGACTCACGTGGCTTAGCCAAACGATTCAGGTGGCTTAAGCAAATGACTGACTTGACTCAGGCAAAGTACTGGCGGGGCGCGAGTGACTTCTTCTAAACTGCCCGGCCATCCGGGGCGAGACCAGCAGGCTTCCTTACTCTATGCTCTTCAACTCTTTCGCGTTCGCGATTTTCTTTCCCGTGGTCACGCTCGGGTACTTTCTGCTCCCGCACCGGCACCGCTGGTGGTGGTTGTTGGCGGCCTCGTGCGTGTTCTACATGTTCTTCAAGGCGGTCTACATTCTGATCCTGTTTTTCACGATCATTATCGACTACATCGCGGGGCTGCTGATTGAGAAAGCCCACGGGCGGCGGCGCAAGTGGTACCTGGTGATGAGCCTGGTGGCAAACGTCGGCGTATTGGCGGTTTTTAAGTATTACAATTTCCTTAATGGAAATATCAGCGGCCTGTATTCGCTCCTAAACCTGGGGCAGAATCCGATTCCGGCTCTCGCCATTCTGCTGCCCATCGGCCTCTCGTTCCACACGTTTCAGGCGATGAGTTATACCATTGAGGTGTACCGTGGTCGGCAGCCTGCCGAGCGCCACTTTGGTATCTACTCCTTGTACGTGATGTTCTACCCGCAGCTGGTGGCCGGGCCCATTGAGCGGCCGCAGAACGTCCTGCATCAGTTCTACGAAAAGCACCCCTTCAGCTACCCGCATTTGGTCAGCGGGCTGCAGCTGATGGCGTGGGGGTTGTTCAAAAAAGTAGTCATCGCCGATCGGATTGCGGTGATGGTGAACCACGTCTACAACGACCCCACGCAATACACCGGGCTGCCGCTCGTGCTCGCCACGCTCGGGTTCGCTATCCAGATTTACTGCGACTTCAGCGGGTACTCCGACATCGCCCTCGGCTCGGCCGAAGCGATGGGGTTCAGCCTGATGAAGAACTTCGACCGCCCCTACTTCTCGAAGTCGATCTCGGAGTTCTGGAAGCGCTGGCACATCTCGCTGAGCACGTGGTTTCGCGACTACCTCTACATCTCCCTTGGCGGCAACCGCGTGAGCACCGGTCGGCGGTACTTCAACCTGTGGTTCACATTCCTGATCTCGGGCTTGTGGCACGGGGCGAGCTGGAATTTCATCCTCTGGGGCGCCATTCACGGCACCTACCTCATCGTCGGGGTCTGGACCAAATCCATCCGGCTGCGCTTAGCGCAGGCGCTCGGGATAGCCGATGGCGGGTGGCTTGATAAAATCGTCAATATTGCCTGCACGTTCATCCTCGTCGATCTGGCGTGGATCTTCTTCCGGGCCGCGACTTTCGCCGACGCTAGCTACGTGCTAACGCACTTATTTAGCGGCTGGGGACCGCAGCTGGCAGCTATCCGCGCCGATGCCGCCGCCCGCCAGGACTTGCTCTGGCTCGGCAAAGACCCCCGCTACGTTCTGGTCACGTTGCTTGCCATTGGGTTAATGGAGGGCGTTCACTGGATTCAGCGCGATCGGTCGGTGCGGCAGATCCTGAACGTGCGCCCCTTTGCCGTGCGCTGGGCCGTGTACTACGCGGTAATTCTAGCCATTATGTGCTTTGGCGTATTCGATATGTCGCAGTTTATCTATTTCCAGTTTTAAGGCGACAAGTGGCCCTTGCTAGTTGGTAGCCAGACTGCACGCGCTCCCTCGCCTTAACTATACTAACTACCGACAACCAGGTACTAATGTCCCCCTCGCTCTACGTATGAAAGCCCTCCTCCTGCGCCTGCTGCTGCTTGCCCCGATGGGACTGCTGCTGGTCGGCGTCAACTACCTGGTCGATCCGGCGAACCTGTTTTCGGGCGGTACCTACGAGCGCGGCGTCGCCGCGCTGCTGACCCGTGGTCAAAACGTAACCAACCTGCGCAATTTTGATGAGCGTCTGCTGCAGAAGTTCTCCATTCAGGGCCTTTCGCAGCGTCCGCCGGTGCTGGTCGTGGGGTCGAGCCGCGCGATGCTGATCGGGGAAAATCTTTTTCCGAAGGGTACGCTCCATAACGGCGCCGTATCCGGCGGAGTACTGGAAGATCTATTAGCCGTTTATGAGCTCTACACGGCCCGCGGGTGGCACCCCGACACGCTCATCATCGGGCTTGATCCGTGGATGTTTAACGCCAATCACGGGCAGGAACGCTGGAAGACGTTAGCTCCGGAAGCGCTCCAGATGCGGCGCACGCTTGGGGCCGAAGCCGCCGGAGCCTCGGAAGGGGAGGGGCTCGGCGGGATTGTCCAGACCGGCTCGACCGTCGCCAAGCTGGCCGAGCTGGTGTCGTTAAGCTATTTTCAGGAAGCCATCCGCGCGCTGCGCGATCCGAGCAAGCGCCCCAGTGCCTACCGCGCCACCACCGCGCCGGTGAACGAGGAGTTCACGAAGCATTCGGACAATTCGATCGCCTACGACCGCAAGTTCCGCGAGCAGGATGCTGATGCGGCGGCAAAAGCGTACCTGGCGCTTAAGCCCGTGTATTCGCTGGGTACGTTCACGGGGCTAGCAGCTGATACCCGTCAAACTCTCGCTAAGCTAGTCACTCACGCCCGCGACCACGGCGCGGTGGTCCAGCTTTTTTTAGCTCCCTACCACCCCACGGTATGGCACTTTCTGCAAACGCGCCCTGAGTACCAGTACGCGCCCCGTGCCGAATCCTGGTGCCGGGAGTTTGCCGCCGCGCAAGGGTTACGCGTCATCGGCTCGTTCGATCCGGCCCCGTTTAAGTTGACGTCCGCCAATTTCTACGACGGAATGCACTGTACTCCCGCCGTCGTGGACCGCCTGCTACGGGCCGCACCGGTAGTCCCCGTGCCAAGCCCAACTCCCGCGCCGGCGCCGGTCGTCAACTAGCGTACGCCTACCTTTGCCATCCCGTTGAGGTGCCGTACCCAGGCTGATGCCGCGCACCCACGCCTAGTTTTCGCCTCGTGACCGACTCTGCCCCCGCTTCCACTTCGCCCTCCGTTCTCGCTATTGTGCCCGCGCGTGGTGGCTCGAAAGGGATTCCGCGCAAAAATCTGCGCGAGCTGCTCGGCAAGCCCTTGCTGCAGTATCCGATCGACACGGCCCGCGCTTCGCGCTTCATCGACCGGATTGTCGTTTCCACCGACGACGCGGAGATTGGCGCCCTTGCCGAGTCGCTCGGCATTGAAGTCGTTTGGCGCCCCGCCGAGCTCGCCACTGATACCGCGCTCGTGATGGACGCGATGCGCTACACCCTCGCCAATCTGGCGGAGCGGGGCTACTCGCCGGCCGCGTTCGTGCTGCTCGAAGCCACCTCCCCCGTGCGGCGCGTTCGCGATCTCGACCACGCCATTGAGCTCGTGCTGAGTGGCGCGGCCGATTCGGTCGTGTCGTTCTCGGAGACGGAGGTCTCGCCGCATCGTATGTGGCGCATTGATGAAGCTGCCGGCACCGTCGTCCCGTTTCTCGACGGGTCCCAGGCGCAGCTCCCGCGTCAGCTTCAGCCGAAAGCGTATCAGGGCAACGGCCAGATTTACGCCATCAGCACGGCGGTGCTGGCCGCAAACCCGGGCTCCGCGTCGCCCCTGCTTGGGCGCACGTATCCGCTGGTAACGCCCCGCTCAATGGCCATTGATATTGATGACCCGTTCGATCTGGTGATTGCCGAGCAGGTCATTCGCTACCATCAGGAGCAGGGAACCGACTTCGGGGCCTGAGTCTCATAAGCCTATTTTGCTTTTCATCTCTTTTTTTTGATCAGTCCTTTCGATGCGTAAACTGCAAGACCTGCTGTCGCTAAGTGGCAAAGTGGCGTTTGTGACCGGTGGTGCCGGCTACCTCGGCACCGCGATGTGCGAAACTCTCGCCGAGCTGGGCGCCCACGTAGTAGTGGCCTCCCGCGACGGAGCCAAGTGCGAAGCCCTCGCCGAGCGCCTGACGGCGGAGTACGGCACCCCGGCCCTGGGTGTCAGCACCGACCTGACGAAGCCGGAGTCCATCCGGGCGGCGCTTGCCCAAACCGTCGCGCGATTCGGTAAGCTGGATATCCTGATCAACAACGCCGCCGCGATTCGCAAGAACTCGTTCGACTCTATCTCCTACGACGACTGGCATTGGGACGTGGATATGTCGCTCAACACCGTGTTTAACACGGTTAAGGAGGCGGCGGATTACCTGAAGCTGACGCGCGGAGTAATCCTGAACACGTCGTCGATGTACGGTCACGTGGCGCCCGACTACCGCATATACGAAGACGACGGGCTCGTGAACTCCCCCTCCTACGGAGCGGCCAAGGCGGGCATTATCCAGTTCACGAAGTACCTGGCATCGTTTCTCTCGCCGCACGGCATTCGCGCTAATGCGATTAGCCCCGGCCCATTTCCGTTCCCGCAAACCGGCGTCGATTTCCCCAACTTCGTCAAAACCCTTTCGGGCAAGACGATGGTGGGCCGGGTTGGAGTCCCGGAAGACCTCAAAGGTGTAGTCGCGTTGCTGTGCTCCGATGCCTCGCGCTACATCACCGGCCAGAACTATCCCGTCGACGGCGGGTGGGCCGCGTGGTAAGCGCCGGCGCGGCCGAGCGGCCGCTTAGCCTCGGGGTCATCGGCCTTAATGAGGGCAACGGGCACCCGTACTCGTTCTCGGCAGCCGTGAATGGCTACGACGACGCCGGCATGCGCGAATCCGGTTGGGGCGTGATTTACAATTACCTCCGCCCGCGCGATGCGGCTGATTTCGGGATTCCCGGAGTGACCGTCACCCACGCCTGGACGCAGGACCCCGCCGAAACCGCCCGTTTGTGCCGGGCTAGCCGAATCGCCCACGCTGTGGCCGATCCGGCCGAGATGCTCGGTCAGATTGACGGCTTATTGCTGTGTCGCGATGACTACGAAACGCACCTGCCGCTGGCGCGGCCGTTTCTGGAAGCGGGCATTCCCGTTTTCATTGACAAGCCGCTGACGCTTGACCCGGTTGAGCTGGCATGGTTCGAGCCTTACCTGGCGAACGGCCTGCTGATGAGCTGCGCGGGTGGTCGTTTTGCCCGCGAAACCGACCCCGTAGTGGGCGCCTTGCTGAGCGGCGAGCTCGGTGAGGTACTCCTGGCTCGCGGCGCGGTGGTGGCGAACTTCTCGCGTTATGGCATTACCATGCTGGAAGCCATTTTCCGGGTACTGCCGTGCCACGTCGAGGAAGTGTGGGTCGTGCCGGGCCAACGGCACGAGTCCGTGATTCTCCGCCAGTCTGCGGGGCATCCGCTCGTGCAGATCGACGCGCTTGGAGCGGCGGCCAAAACTTTCCAGCTCGACTTTTTCGGTACTAAAGGCCGCGCGCACGCCGAGATAAACGACAATTTCGCCGCCTTCCGCCGCTTGCTGGGCCAGTTTGTGCGCCAGATTCGGACGGGCGAGCCCGCAATTCCGGCCGCTCACACGCGTATGATGATGCACATCCTGATGGCGGCAGAACGTGCCCGGGCGGAAGGCCGCCCCGTCGCCCTCTCGGAGTTTGCTGCCGCTTCCTGAATCTACCTATGAGCTCTCTGACTGATAATATTATCGTTGTAACCGGCGGCAGTGGCCTGCTGGGCCGGCGCTATTGCGAAGCGATCACCGCCGCCGGTGGCATTGCGATCAACGCCGACCTGGCGGTTGAAACCGACCTCGACCGCCACCAGCACCAGCTCGATATCACGTCGCTGGAGTCGATCCAAAAGCTCGTCGCGGCCGTGCTTGCTCGCTTCGGCCGCCTCGACGGCTGGGTCAACAATGCCTATCCGCGGACCAAAGACTGGGGGGTTCGCTTTGAGCTGACTACGCCCGAATCGTGGCGCCAGAACGTGGATATGCACCTCAACGGCTACTTCCTGTGCTGCCAGCAAGTGCTCGAAGCAATGAAGGCGCAGGGCCACGGCTCGGTGATCAATATGGGCTCCATCTACGGCTTTCTGGGGCCGGATTTCTGGATCTACGAGGGTACGGAGCTAACCAACTCTGCCATCTACGCGGCGATCAAGGGCGGGATTACGAACCTGACCCGCTACCTCGCCGCCTACTACGGCCCCCATGGCGTGCGAGTCAATACGCTTTCGCCGGGAGGGATCTTCGACAACCAGATACCTTCCTTCGTTGAGCGCTACGAGCGCAAAACGCCTTTGCGCCGCCTTGGTACTCCCGACGACATTGCGCCCTCCGTCGTTTTTCTGCTCTCTGACGATTCCCGCTACATCACCGGCCACAATCTGGTAGTAGACGGCGGCTGGTCGATTATTTAATGTGCAAATGTGAGCAATGTGCGAATGTGCGAATACTGATTTTGCTCACTTGTACATTCGCACACTAGCACACTAGCATATTTGCACATTAGAAAAATGAAAGTTCTCGTAACCGGCGCCGATGGTTTCATCGGCTCGCACCTGACCGAATACCTCGTGCGCGCTGGCTATCAGGTGCGCGCGTTTGTACTGTACAATTCCTTTAACTCGTACGGCTGGCTCGACACCATTCCGAAAGAGATCAAGGATCAAATTGAGTTCTTCGCCGGCGACGTGCGCGACCCTAATGGGATGCGCGAGGCGATGAAAGGCATCGACACCGTGTACCACCTGGCGGCCCTGATCGCTATCCCGTATTCGTACCACTCGCCCGACAACTACGTCGACGTCAACATCAAGGGCACGCTCAACGTGTTGCAGGCGGCGCGGATGCTCGGCACCAAGCGCATCTTGGTCACGAGCACGTCGGAAGTGTACGGCACCGCCCAATACGTGCCCATCGACGAGAAGCACCCGTTTCAGGGGCAGTCGCCGTACTCGGCCACCAAGATCGGTGCTGACCGGATCGCCGAATCGTTCTGGCGCTCGTTCGAGATGCCCATCACGATCGTGCGGCCGTTCAATACGTACGGGCCGCGGCAGAGCGCGCGGGCCGTCATTCCGACTATTATCACGCAGCTGCTCAACGGCGTGGAGGAGATCAAGCTCGGCGACATCACCCCGACGCGCGATCTGCTGTTTGTGCAGGATACGGTCCGTGGCTTCGAGTCAATCGCGCGCCACGATGCCACGATTGGCGAGGAAGTCAACATCGCCACGCAGTCGGAGATCACGGTAGGCGATCTCGCGCAGAAGCTTATCGACCAGATTCATCCGTCAGCGCGCATCGTGAGCGAAGAGCAGCGCCTGCGCCCCGACAAAAGTGAGGTGCGGCGTCTGTTTGGCTCAAATGAGAAGATTCAGCGCCTCACCGATTGGCGCTGCCAGTATACTCTCGACCAGGGCTTGGCCGAGACGGTGGCGTGGTTCCGCGAGCCGAAGAATCTGAGCCAGTACAAGCACGATATCTACAACATTTAGTCGGTTGGTACTTGGTAACTGGTATCTGGTACTTGGTATTCAGTCTGAGTACCAGATACTAAGTACCAGATACCAACCCGTTATGGCTCTTTCGGTTTCTGCCCTGCGCGCGCGCCTTAATGGCCCAGCCTTACTGGCGTTAGCGCGCTCCGAAAAAGTGCGTAACACGCTACTTTACCTGGGCGCGTCGGCGTTTGGGGCGGCGCTCTCGATGCTCACCATCCCACTGTTCTCGCGGTACCTGAGCCGGGCTGATTTTGGGGTGGTAGGGTACGTGACGTCCATCAACGCGTTCCTGGCGCCGTTTTTTACCTTGAGTGTCAACTCTTGGTACATTCGCGAATATTACCGGGAGCCTGACCAAGTCCGGCGCGATGCCCTGCTGAGCACGATCGTGGCCTACACCATGGCTTGGGGCCTGCTGCTGACGCTGGTGCTGGCGGGGCTGGGGGCGGTAATCTTTCGGGCGGCGGATATCCGTGTGGCTTTTTACCCCTTTATGCTCACGGCATTGGTGGGCAATATGGGGTTGGGCGTGTTCGCCTACGCCACCTTGCAGTACCGCATTCAGCAGCGCGCGGGCGCGTTCGCCGTCCTGACGGTCACGCAGGCATTGCTACAGAATATGCTGGGGTTGTGGCTGGTTATTCAGTTACAGCGAGGGCCCGAAGGCCGGTTGGCGGGAACGGCGGTCGGTACGTTGCTAGCCGGAGCGGCGGGGCTGGTTGTGCTCTGGCCGCGGCTGCGGTGGCGGTTCGACCCGGCCGTGCTCCGCCCGGCACTCCGGTTCGCGATCCCGCTGATTCCGGTTGCTCTTATCGCCTTGCTGTTCGATACCCTCGACCGCGTATTCCTCGAACGATTGCGCTTTCCGCTCGATGAGATTGGCCTTTACAACGTGGCGATGCAGTACGGTGGGATGATCAACATCCTGGCCCTGAGTATCTATCGAACCTACGAGCCCACCTACTTCAAGCTCGCCGCCGATGGAGCCTACGGCCGGATGAACCGCTCGTTCATCGGGATCATCGGACTCTTCGCCGGGACGGCTCTGGTGCTGATCGGCTTAGCCGGTTTCGTGATCGACGTGCTCACTCACGGCAAATTCGGGCCGTCGGTGCACCTTTCGCGGGTGCTGTTGGTGGGTTTCTTCCTGAAGGCCGTGTATCAGTTAGGGGGCGTTCTGCTCGTTACGACGGGCCGCACGAAGCAGCTGCTGTGGAACTCGCTGATTGGTCTCGTACTCTATGCGGCGGCGAGCTATTACTTTCTGGTCTGGCTGGGCGTAGAAGGGGCGGCGTGGGCTAAGCTGGTGCCCGTCGCGGCGATGCTGATCCTTGCGGTTACGCAGTCGGGGCAGCGGCGCCATTTTCAATCGATGCTGCTCATAACGGCGGCCGCCACTGCGGTCCTCACGGTCGTTGTGTTGGCCCTCGGGTAACCCCTGACGGCGGCAGCGGTAGGGCAAGAGCCTATTTTTGTGCCTTGCCAATAAGACGTCGCGTCGCTCCTTACGCATTCCTCACCTCTCAAGCTGCTCCTACTGATGCCCGGCACCTTCGTTATCTCTCTCGACTACGAGCTTTTCTGGGGGGTGCGCGACAAGCGCACGATCACGGGCTACGGCACAAACTTGCTCGGTACCCGGGAAGCCGTGCCGGCGATGCTCAGTTGCTTCACCGCCCACGGGATCCGCGCGACGTGGGCGACGGTCGGCTTTCTGTTCTTTGATAAGAAAGCGGAACTGCTCGCGAACCTGCCCGCCGTGCAGCCGGCGTACGTCAACGCGAACCTGTCGCCGTATCCGGCGCTGGCCGATATTGGCCCCGACGAAGCCACCGATCCCTACCATTTCGGCCTCGACCTGCTGCGACAGATTCAAGCTACGCCGGGGCAGGAAATTGGCACCCACACGTTCTGCCACTACTACGCGCTGGAGCGCGGTCAGACGGCCGCGGCCTTCCGCGCCGATCTGGAAGCGGCGATTGCCGCCGGTCGCCGGATCGGTGTTGAGATCAAGTCGCTCGTCTTTCCGCGGAACCAGGCTAACGCCGAGTATCTCGCCATTTGCCGCGAGCTGGGTCTGCTGAGTTACCGCGGCAACGAGCTGCACTGGATTTACAAGGAGCGCTCGGAGGAGCAGCAGGCGCTCTGGAAGCGCGGTGCGCGCCTGCTCGACGCTTACCTGAATGTATCCGGGCACCACACCTTTCGCCTCGAAGACGTCGCGGGTGCCCACGCGCCCTTCAACATTCCGGCTTCACGGTTTTTGCGGCCGTG
>JBKJUQ010000037.1:0-20430 GCA_046590685.1 Hymenobacteraceae bacterium | reverse complement strand
GTCGTTCTGATGAAAGGCAAGGTCGCGAACGGGATCGGACTGAGTCATGGGGGCAGGGAAAACGAAAAAGCCGCCCCACCGGGGGGCGGAAGCGGCTTCACGAAGGTACTAGGTGCGCCTGACGTGGGCGCCAGGAAATGGGGTCCGGGGTTATTTCTTCGGCGGCGTCACGTCCACGCTCCCCGCCTTTTTCACGATCACCTTGTCGTTGCCGGTCACCGACGTCGCCTCGTTCACGCGCGACTTCGAGAACACCGAGAAGCTGACGTAGCGCTTCGGATTTGCTTTGAAATCGACCAGCAGATCGTCGAGCGCCTTTGATGAGTGGTTGAGGTTGGTGTAGAGCGAGTCGTCGTACATCAGCTTGCCGAGCGAGCCGTTCTTGGAATTGAGCTGCGCGACGAGCGCGTGCGCCGCGGTGGCCGTCGAGTCGAGCTCCTGCACGAGCTTACCAATGTTCACGTCCTTGAGCGTGTCGGTGAGCGAGGCCAGATTGTCGCTAAGCTGATCGAGCTTGCGCGCGGTTCCCTTAAACGAGGTGGTGAGCGCCGCCATATTGCCCGTGATGGTCGCGATGTTGGCCTGGTTCTGCACCAGCAGTTGGCGCAGCGCCGCGGTAGTCGCCTCGGAGTTGGCCAGAGTCGCCTGGATGCTCTTCTTGGCGTCAGTGTTGAAGGTCTCGTTGAATTTGAGCAGCGTCGAGTCAATGCGCCCAATGAGCGGCTGCGCCTTGGAGGCGAACAAGTCGGTCAGGCTCTGCGGGGCGAACGATTTGAGCACCTCGCCACCCTTGTACTTCACCGCCCCATTGCCGACGTGCAAATCGATCATCTTCCCGCCGAGCAGCGAGGAGGAGGCTAGAATCGCAATCGACGAGTCGTTCAACTCCTGTTTTTTGTCGATTTCGAGCGTGACGCTCACCGAGTTCGAGCGGTCGTGCTTCAAAGCGATGGCTTTCACGATCCCCACCTTCACCCCTTGGTCCATCACGGGCGAGGAGACGGCGAGACCTTCCACATTGGCGTACTCAGCGTAGTAGGTCCGGGAGGAGGAGAAGAAGTCGGTGCCGCGCAGGAAGCTGTAGCCAAACCACAAAAACGCGAAGGCAACGAGGGCCAGCAGGGCCACCTTGATTTCTTTAGAAAAACGCACGGGGAGAATATTTCTGGTTTACGGTTAATAGTTTCTGGTTGTCGTCTGCGCGGTGGCTAAAAACCAGCAACCAAAAACGTTTAATCAAGCGCTTCGAGCTGCTGCTTATAGCTTTTAAACGCTTTAAAGAGCGCTACGACCGTGTACGTCTGCCCGGCCGAGGTGTTGAGCAGTTTTTCGTCGAGGGGGTTGGTCAGGAAGCCGGCTTCGATCAAAACGGCCGGCATCGCCGTTTTCCAAAGCACGATAAACCCCGCCTGCTTCACGCCGCGGCTCGGCCGGGCGCTGGCGCGGAGCTGGCGATCAGCCGCTTGCGCCAGCCGCAGGGAATTTTCGATGTACGCGCTCTGAAACAGTGAGAATAGGATGTGGCTTTGGGGCGAGCGCGGATCAAAGCCACCATAATTTTTCTTGTAGTCGGCTTCCTGCAACACGACGGCGTTTTCCCGCTTCGCCACGACCAGATTAGCGTCTGACTTGGCCGGGCCCATCGTCCAGATTTCGGTGCCCCGCGCGGCGGCCGGTCCCGAGTTGAGGTGAATGGAGATGAACAAGTCGGCGGCGGCGCGATTCGCGATCTCGGCGCGCTCGATCAATTCCACGAAGACGTCAGTCTTGCGCGTGTAGATGACCTTCACGCCGGGCATCGAATCCTCGATGCGTCGTCCCAGCCCCAAAGCCAGCTTGAGGGCGACGTCGGCCTCGTAGGCCTCTTTGCCGTTGCAACCACGATCTTTCCCCCCGTGGCCGGCGTCGATCACGACGGTGCGGACTTTGTAGGGCCGCAACTGGGGGGCTACGGCGCGGCGCGCGCTAAAACCACTCAGTCCAACCGCGATCGCCAACAAAACGCCGTAGGCCAGGCCGCTGCCCGCAAGCGCAACCGGGGCCTTCGTTCCGACTAAACGGCCGCAGGTATGCGTCAGGACCCAAGCCGCGCGAGTCAGTAGTTGGCGAAAAGGAACAGGGCGGGCGTCGGGCATCGGTTAATTTTGCGTAAAACTACTTTGTTCCTTCGGCCTTCCATGTCCGCCTCCACTATTTTGGCTTGCTTACGCCCGCGGCTGCTCACGCTGCTGGCTCTGCTGCTACTCGTGGCCGGCGGCCCGGCGGGGGCGCAAACCCCGCGCCAGCGCCCCCCGGCCAGTCCGCCGCCCGCCGCTACCCGCGCCCAGCCGCTTACCCAAAAACCGGCCCCAGTCGCCCTCCCGGCCGACTCCACGCAACCGAAGCCGGCACTCCGCGCCCGCGGAGGTGCCCCACCGCCCGATACGCTGGTGGTCCCGCTAGGCCGCGGTGGCGGTAAGCGCGACATCGAGACGACGATCGTGTACTCCGCGCGCGATTCCATTCGGCTTGATGCGCCGGGCAAGGTGGCGTACCTCTACGGCGATGCCGTGATTACCTACGGCACCACGCATCTGGAAGCCGCGCTGGTGAAGATTGAGTATGGCCAGAATATGGTGACGGCCGAAGGCGCGCCTGACTCGACGGGTAAGCTCGCCGGTACGCCCATCTTCACCGACAAAGGCGAGCAGTACGAGGCGAAGAAGATCGCCTACAACTTCAAGACGAAGAAAGGCAAGATCTCCGAAGCCATCACCAAGCAGGGCGAGGGCTACATCCACGCCGAGGCGGTAAAGCGGCAGAGCGAGAAAGAATTGTACGGCCTGCACGGCCAATACACCACGTGCGACCTGCCGGACCCGCACTTCTACATCGCCGCGAGCAAGATGAAGGTGGTGCCGGGCGAGAAAATTGTGACCGGCCCGTTCAACCTCGTCATTGCCGATATTCCGACTCCGCTCGGGTTCCTGTTCGGGTACTTCCCCACGCCCAAGTCGCGCTCGTCGGGCATCATCATTCCGAGCTACGGCGAGTCGCCCTCGCGCGGGTTCTTCCTGACCAATGGCGGCTATTATTGGGCGGCCTCCGAGCACGTCGGCGTGCGCCTGACGGGCGATTTCTACACCCTCGGCGGGTGGGCCGTGCGCGGCGACGTGCAGTACAAGAAGCGGTACAAGTACGACGGCGCGTTTCAGCTTTCCTACCTGCGCAACCAGGTCGTCAGCTCCATCGGCACCGCCACCGACCTCAACCCCGCAGCCGTCGATCGCGGGGCCGATGCCATCCGCATCAATTGGAGCCACCGGCCGGTCACACGCCCCGGGCACGGGCAGTTTCAGGCGAGCGTCAACGCGGGGTCGTCGGGGTTTTACCGCGGGCAGGTCAATACCACGGCGCAAAACGCGCTCGCCACGTCGTTTCAGTCGAATGTCAGCTACTCAGGTGTCATTCGCGACTCGCCGTTCAACTACAACCTCTCGGCAAATCAATCGCAGGCTTTTGACCCCACCACCGGCGTGGCACGAATGGACTTCAACCTGCCGACCCTCGCCTTCGGCATGAGCCAGCAGACGCCGCTACGCTGGCTGGCGTTGCGCACCGGTCGCAGCGTATTCAACAACCTGACGGTGGGCTACTCGCTCGGCGCCAGCAACCAGTTCAGTACCGTGCGCGAGCCCGGCGACCGCGTGTCGGGCCTGCGGGCCGTGGGCGAGCCCACCACGCGGCAGAACCTGACGCTCCAGCGCGACGGCCTCGGCGCCATCCTGCGCAACGGCACCGCGGCGGTGCAGCACAACATCAGCATTGGCCTGGGCACCTACTCGGTGGCGCACCTCAACCTCTCGCCCTCGGTGGCTTATAGTGAGGCCTGGACCTTCGAGAAGCTCTCGTACCGCTACGACCCCGACTCCCAGGCCGTGCGCATCGACCGCCAGCGCGGCCTCTACCGGGTGTACCGCTACAACTACGGCTTCAACGCGACGACGCGCGTGTACGGCCTGCTGCGGCTGCCCAAAACGGCCCGCGTGGAAGCGATCCGGCTCACCCTCAACCCCGACGCAGGGTATTCCTACAGCCCTGATTTCGGCGACGCCCGCTTTGGCTACTACCAGACGGGGGTGCGCACCGACGCCAGCAACGCCACCCGCGTGCTGCGGCGCTTCGCCGACGTGCCGAGCGGCGGGCGCAGCAGCAGCGTGACGTTCGGGGTCCGCGCGAACGTGGAAGCCAAGGTGCGGCCCGCTGTCGGCGATACGGCCACCAAGTCGCGCAAGGTGACGATCATCAGCCAAATGGCCGTGCGCTCGGCCTACAATCTGGCGGCCGACTCGTTTCGCCTCGCCCCCGTGGTGGGCAGCCTGAACACGCGCCTCTTCAACCTCTTCGATATCAATATGGGCGGCGTGCTCGACCCCTACCAGCGCGACTCGTCCGGGCGGCGGCTTTCGCGCTACCTGGCCGAAGCGCCCGGCCGCAAGCTCGCGCGGCTGGCGAGCGCGTTCGTCAACGTCGGCTTCGAGTTCAACTCCACGCGGCGCCAGTCGGCGGCCTCGCCCAACCAGCAAGCCGCCCAGGGCAACGTGCCGGGGCTACCGACCACGGCCACCGACCTCAACCCCGCTACCGCCGCGGTGCTCACCAACGCCGAGCTGATCGACTACCAGGCGTTCGAGCTGCCCTGGACCCTGCAGGCCAGCTTCGGACTCAACTACTCCGCGCCCGGGCCGCGGGGTCAGGAGCCTGGCAAGCCCCTGCTGGCGGCGAGCACCCTCACCCTGCGCGGCTCGGTGCAGCTCACGCCGAAGTGGGCCATCACCTACTCCGCCCCGCTCGATATCCGCAGCCGGCAGCTCGTGTATCCCAACATCGCCATCGTGCGCGACCTGCACTGCTGGGCCTTGTCGGCGTCGTGGGTGCCCGTGGGGCAATTTCAGAGCTACACCGTGAACCTGGGGGTGCGCTCGTCGATCCTGCAAGACCTTAAGCTCACGCGCAACCGCAGCTACCAGAATAGGTAGGGAGCAATGAGCAATGAACAATGAACAGTCAGTAATGAACAATGAGCAATTCGGGCTGATGGCGTCAGTAGTGGGGTAAGGTGCCGAATATTGCCGACGTTTGTACCGCCGACCCGACGCCCTGGATCCAGCAGGAGTCAACCGATCGGCTTACTGCTCATTGTTCATTGTTCATTATTAATTCCCCATGTCCGTCCACTCCTCCGAAATCAAGCGCGTCACGACTCATCAGCTGCTGACGATGAAGGAGCGCGGCGAGAAGATCGCGATGCTCACGGCCTACGACTTCTCGATGGCGCGCCTGCTCGACGCGGCCGGCGTGGATATCCTGCTCGTCGGCGATTCGGCGTCGAATGTGATGGCCGGCCACGAAACGACACTCCCCATCACCCTCGATCAGATGATCTACCACGCCGCCTCGGTGGTGCGCGGCGTCGGGCGGGCGCTGGTGGTAGTCGATATGCCGTTCGGCTCGTACCAGGGTTCCTCGCGGGAGGCGCTGCGCTCGGCGATCCGGATCATGAAGGAGTCGGGCGGCCACGCTGTCAAGCTCGAAGGCGGTGCGGAGGTGGCCGAATCCATCACGCGCATCCTCACGGCGGGTATTCCGGTGATGGGCCACCTCGGCCTCACCCCGCAGAGCATCTACAAGTTCGGCACCTACACGGTGCGCGCCAAGGAAGAAGCCGAAGCCCAGAAGCTCCTCGAAGACGCCCACTTGCTGGAGGCCCTCGGCTGCTTCGCGCTGGTGCTGGAGAAGATCCCCGCCGCCCTGGCCGCGCGGGTGGCGCAGGAAATCAAGATCCCCGTCATCGGCATCGGCGCGGGCCCCGGCGTCGACGGGCAGGTGCTTGTGGTGCACGATATGCTCGGGCTCACCACCGAGTTCAAGCCGCGCTTTCTGCGCCGCTACGCCGAGCTCGGCACGGCCATCCACGAGGCCGTCGAGCACTTCGTGGCCGACGTGAAGGCGCGGGAGTTCCCGAGCGAGAAGGAGGCGTACTAGGGGCCGGTTCGGTTTGCGCGTATGCACCTGCTCCACGAAGTCCGTTGCCCGGCTGAAGTCGTCTTTGACTGCCTGACGAATGCCGCCCGCCTGGCCGCCGTGCATCCGGTGATCTACCAAATCGATGACCTGGGCGACCGTCGTTACCTGATCTACGAGAAGCTGCTGGGGATTCCCTTCACGTATCCCGCCACGATCGAGGCCGACGCGGCGGCAGCCACGGTCACGATGCGCGCGACGGTCTTCCAGCTCGTGACCATTCGCATGCAGTTTCGGCTCGAAGCGGCCGGCCCGCGGTGCCGTGTGCACGAAACGGTCAACTTCCGCTCTTTTCTACCCGTGGCGCTCGTGTTGCGGCCGCTGTTCCGGAAGCTCCACGGGGTGCTGTTCCGGAACATCGAAACCGCGACAGTGGCGGTTCCTTGACTCCGGCAGCGGGTGGGCGGGCATCCAGAAGACGGGGCATCAGCCGAAGCCCGTCAGCGACCGGGTGTAATAAAAGTGCGTGTAATAATTTTACTTTATTACACGCACTTTTATTACAACCAGTGGTTTGACGGGTCACTCACTGACTCCGTATGCCCCGCCGACCTTCCTTCGCCCGTGATCCTCAGTCGTGGCTGGCTGCCGTGGGGGCTTATTTTGGCATTCGGCAAGCCACGTTGGCGGCCTATTTGGGCATCTCGCAACCGATGGTCTCGCTAGCCGACCGCAATCACCGGCAACTGTCGGCGCAGGCGTTGCTGCGGTTGCTGCCGTTGGTTCAACTGGTGCCGGTTCCGCACGGCAACGGTCCGGTGGAACCGCTCGCGGACTTACCGCCGCCGCCGGCGGCGTTGCCGCCGCTGCTGGAGACACCCGCTCCCGGCCTCCTCCGCGACCGACTGACCGCCTGCGAGCTGGCGTTGTGGCGCGCGACCAGGGCCCTGGAGCGGGCCGAGCGCCCCGCCGCCCAAGCCCGGCGCCTGCTGGCGGTGCTACCGGCGATGGTCGCCACGCTGCCCCCCAATGACGCCCGCGCCCACCGGCAGCTCCCCCTACTGGAGGCCGAAGCCCACTACCAGCTCGGTCTGACCCTCGCGGCCGCGCGGGCCCTGCTGACCATTCGCGTGGCGGCCCTGCGCCACGAAATCGCATGGCTAACCGAGTGGCTGCCCCGTTCCTGAGGCGCTCGCCCTTACTCGACCACCAGCCGGGCCGTGGCGGCGCCCACGCGCACTACGTAGGCCCCCGGGGCCAGCCCGCGCAAATCGAGCGGGCGGAAGGCGTCCACAAGGGCGCGGCGCACTTCGCGACCCGTGGCGTCGAGGATGATGGCGGAAGCGGGCGTGTCGATGCCGGGGGGTAGCTCGACCCGCACCGTGGTGCGGGCGGGGTTGGGGAAGAGCCGAAGCCGGGCGGAAAAGGGAAGCCAATCGGCAGGAGCACCGGTGATCGCGCCGGGACGATATACCCCGAAGTAAGCGCTGATTTTGGACCTGTCGCCGACGGCCAGGAACTCCCCGCCCGCGTACACGGTCGAGTCGCGCACGGCCAGCGCACGCACGTTATCGTCGAGCCCGGTCCCGAGCGAGTGCCACGCCGCGCCATCCCAGCGGGCAATGCGCTCCAGGGGACCAATCAGGGAGAGGCGGATTTGGCGCCCGACGTAGAGGTCGGTCCCGGCAGCGGTCAACGCGTTGACTATGCCGGTCGGGCCAGCTCCTACCGGCGTCCACCCCGCGCCATCCCACCGGGCCAGGTTGGTAACGGCTGCGCCCCCAGCCGACCGGAACTCGCCGCCAACATACACCGCCGCCCCAATCTCGGCGAGCGCGTTGACATCTCCGCTGACCCCGCTGCCCAGGGGCGCCCACGTGGCGCCGTTCCAGCGGGCTACGTGGGCCGCGGGCGTGCCACCCGCCGCAGTGAACTGCCCGCCGACGTACAACCCGCGGCGGGTAGCTAACAGGGCCTTAACGGGGCTATTGGTCCCCGTCCCCACGCCTGTCCAGGCGGCTCCGTTCCAGCGCGCCAGATGCGGCGCGGGTGCGCCGCCAGCCTGCCTGAAGTCACCACCCGCGTACAGGTCCGGGCCGTCAACGATGAGCGCATACACCTCGCCGTCGACGCCCGCCCCCAGCGCCGACCACGCGGTGCCGTCCCAGCGGGCGATGTTGGCCGCCGCTACGCCCCCCGCCCGCGCGAAGGCGCCCCCGACGTACACCATACCGCCCGCGACCGCGACGGCGTTGACCCGCCCCGCGATACCCGCCCCCAGCCCCGCCCACCGCTGGCCGTCCCAGCGCGCTACGTTGGCGGCGGGCTGGTCGCCGGCCTGTTGAAAATAGCCGCCCACGATCACGCCCGTACCGGCCAGAGCCACGCTGTTGACAGGGCCGGTAAGTCCCGGCCCGAGTGGCCGCCACGCGATTCTATCCCAGTGGGCGATGAAATTGGCCGGTGCGCCGGTGCCGGCATTGAACGTCCCGCCCACGAATAAGTCGTTGCCGGTGCGCGCCAGTGCCAGCGGGAAGCCCATAAACGTGAGGTCACCGACGAGGTCCCAGGTGCCGCCGTCCCAGTGCATCACCCGGCCCCGAAGGGCACTACTGCCTCCTACCTGAAACGATCCGGCGGCGTACACTTCGCCACCGGCCGCCACTAATGTCCTGATGTTGCCCGCCAGGCCACTCCCCATACCCACCAGGGCGACCCCGTTCCAGCGCACGATGCCGCCCAGTGCCTGACCGTTAACTAAAAAGAAGTCGCCGCCGACGTAGAGGCTCGGGCCGTCGGCGGCCAGTGCGTACACCGTACCGGCAATACTCACCTGATTGAGCGCCGACCACGACGTGCCGTTCCACCGGGCCAACCGGTTGGCGCTGATGCCGCCGGCCGTGGCAAAAGCCCCGCCCACGTAGAGGGTCGGACCGATTAGCGCCAAGGCGTGGACAACGTTATCGGTGCCCGCGCCGAGCGGCGTCCACGTCGCGCCATTCCAGCTAGCGACGTGCGCGGCCGGTTGTCCACCGGCGACGGTAAAGAACCCGCCCGCGTATACCTGGCTCCCCACCGCGGCCAGTGCGCGCACCGGTTGATCGACGCCGGCCCCGAGCGGACTCCAGGCATTACCGTCCCACCGGGCGATATTGCTGGCCGCTACTCCGCCGGCCTGCGCGAAATTACCTCCTACGTACAGGTCGTTACCGACGAACGTCATTGTCAGCACGGTTCCCGGTACACCCGCGCCGAGCGCCCTCCACACACCGCCGGCCCAGCGCGCGACGCCGGTGGCGCGCACCGTGCCGGCCAGCGTAAAGCTCCCGCCCACGAATACGTCGCCGTTTGGCGCCGTCAGTACGGTGTGCACCCAGCCATTCGTACCGCACGTAGTAAAGCCATCCTGCCACTTCTCATCGCCTGCCCCGGCCGGGCGGAGCACGGGGGCGCCACTTGGACCGGAGCTGAGCCAGTACTCCTTCGCATCGAAGGAGACCGCCGCGTCAGTTCGCACGGTGCCATCGGGGTTCAGAATCTGGTGTACCGAAGGCGCTGACCCGGTAGCTGGGCGCTGCTGGGCACCAGCAGTTAACGAAAACAGCGCGAACAAGGCAAAGGCCGCGAAACGAAGCGGGTACGAGCGGGGTATCAACGGGAAGCAGGCAAAGGGTGATGCAGTAAACTTACCATCTTACCCCTCAATCAGCGGCGGGCACTAACCCCACCCCCGCCCGAACTTGCGGCCCCGCCCGGCCGCGCCTACTCCACGCGCCGGGCGGCCCGACCGTGAAAATCCTCATCATCGGCGGCGGCAACATGGGCTTGACCTACGCCCGCGCCTTCGTCCGTTCCCACGTCACCTCGCGGCTCGACCTGCGGCTGCTCGCCCGCTCCGACGCCCGCGCCGCCACGCTGCTGGCCCACGAGCTCGGCACCGTCCATACCGATCCGGCCGCGTGCGTGCCGGGGGCCGATATCGTCATTCTGGCCGTCAAGCCGCAGGATTCGGCCGCAATGTTCGCCACGCTGGCGCCCTTCATCGAAGCGCGGCAGGTAGTCATCAGCATTATGGCGGGCGTCACGATCGCCACCATCCGCGCGGCGCTGGGGGTCAGCAAAGTCATTCGGGCGATGCCGAACCTACCCGCGCAGATCGGGATGGGCATGACGGCGTTTACCTCCACTGACGAAGTGACGCGCGCCGAGCTGGTGCTGGTGCAGAACCTGCTGAGCACCACCGGCAAGACCGTGTACGTCGAGCAGGAGTCGGCCATCGACGCGTCCACGGCCATCTCCGGCTCCGGCCCGGCGTACGTGTTCTACTGCATGGACGCGCTGATGACCGCCGCGACCCAAATGGGGTTCTCGCCGGCCGAAGCCGAACTGCTCGTCAGCCAGACCTTCCGCGGGGCCGTGGAGCTGTACGCCCAAGCCGGCCACTCGTGCCAGGACTGGATCGGGCGCGTGGCGTCCAAAGGCGGCACCACCGAAGCTGCGCTGCGCGCCTTCACCACCGGCGACCTGCGCGGCGCCCTCATCGCCGGCGCCACCGCCGCGCGTGACCGCGCCGAGGAGCTGGGGCGGTAGCGGCCCAGAGTCCCGCGCGCAAAAAAGGGCCGGGGGCAGTGCCCCCGGCCCTTTCCGGTTTCAAGCGATAGCCGAGGTCCTTACTCGATCACGAGCCGCGCCATGGCGGCGCCTACCCGCACGGCGTACACGCCAGGCGTCAGGCCGCGCACATCGAGGGTGCCGTCAGCGGGCACCGTCGCGCGCTTCACTACGCGGCCCGCGGCGTCGAGCACGGTTACGGCCGCCTCGGCGGCGAGGCTGGGCAAGGTCAGGTGCACCGCGTCGGCCGTGGTGGGATTAGGCCACACCGCCAGCTTCGGCGTGGCGGCCAGCCCGGTCACGCGGCTCCCGTTGATCTCCAGCGCGAACCGTCCGCGCAGCTCACCCGCCCGTGCGGTGGTGAAGCGCATCGTTGGCTGAGTCCGCAGGTCGTAGCGCGTACCGGTCAGGCGGTCGAGCAGCCGGACTTCCTGGTTGTCCAGGTTCGTCAGCTCCCCCACCGTCAGGTGGTAGATACCGGCGGCGGGCACGTCGGCCAGCAGCTCTACCACGGCACCGGTGGTCAGCGCGGTGGCCGACAGCCCGTTGATGGCCAGCTCCTCGCCGGTTGGCAACAAGGTAGCAAGGGTCGGCACGCCAGCGTTGCGGCCCGGCCGCGCGCTGGCGGTCTGCTGATCGCGGCTTGCCATGGCGCCGGTAGCGCGGAAGATGATGAACGACTCGTCCTGCGCCAGCGGGTCGGTAGCGGTAGCGGCGCGCAGCACCAGACTCAGCGTAGGGGCGGCCGCTACCGAGGCGGCCGCGCGGTAGTGAGCCGGATTCGAGTTGGTCGTCACCCGCATCGCGTCGGTGAAGGTGAAGCTCACGGGGCCGGGGGCCGTCACCTGAGCGAAGAAGCCCTGCGCGGTTGGCAGCTCGCCGTTGGGCAGCGTACCGGTGCCGGTGCCATCGCCGTTGCTTTGGCGCGTGAGGTACACGTAGTTGTTGCCGCCGAGGGTCTGCTGCACGTAAATCGTGCTGCTCATTCCGACGGGCACCGTTACCAGATCCCAGTCGAGCACGCTGACGTAGGGGTTGCCGAGGATGTGCCAGCCCGACTTGTCGGTGACGCCCGTCCGCGTCAGGGGCCCTACCGGCACGTTACCGGTCGCCAGGGTTCCGACGAAGTCGTAGGTAGCAGCAGGACATGCCACCGAGTAGCCCCGACCCGAGATGAGCGGCGCCGTCAGCGCCTGCGATGTGGGCGTAGGAGCCGGCGAGAAGTACCCGCGATTGAAGTCGTTGACGGCGGGGAAGCGCGTCTCGTCGAAGCCGAACACATTCGGGTACGGGCGGGTGAGGGCCGGATTCGTCGCCGTGTTAAAGCGGCCGTTGACGACGGGCGTAAACGTGCCCGTCACCGCCAGGTCAGCCACGGTGGTGTTGGTCACGGGCGGCGAGAAAAAGCGGTAGCCCACGGCCGCCCCGGGGTTGGGGGTGATGTAGCGCTTCACCGTAACCGTCCCGTTTACCACGCCGCCGACGTTGTTGACGAAGGCAGTGCCGGCCGCGTCGGAGAGCAGCGTCAGCTGGCCGTTGGACGTCAGATTGCCCGTCAGCGCCAGCCGCCGCTGCACAGCTACGGGGCTGGCGAGGGTGACATTGTTGAGGCCGATGGCGACATTCCAGAAGGTGCTGGCGGCGCTGCCGCTGATCTGCTGCACGGCGGGTCCGCCGAAGGCGACCGTGCCGCCGGTGGTGGTCAGCGAGCCATTAGTGGTCCAGTTGCCGCTGACGGTCAACGTACCGCCGCTCATCGTCAGGGTGGCGCCGGCGGCGATCGTTACGTCGTCGGCGGTGGCGCCGCCGCCCGCAATCACCGGGTAGCGGGGGGCGGCGGCAGGAATCAACGCGTCCGTGGAGGGTGTGGGCACGACAGCCGGCGTCCAGTTATCCGCCGTGTACCAATCGGTCGAGACATTGCCGTTCCAGCCCACCTGCGTGACGGGAGCGGTATAGGTAATGCTAAACTGCGGCGCGGCGGTGTTGCCGTTGCCGTTGCCGTCCTGGGCCGCGTTGGCCGCTACATCTACCGTCACCGCACCGTCGGCGGTGGGGGTTACGTCGAAGGTGTAGGTGGTTCCGCTACCCGTAAAGCTGCTGAGCGTGCCATTGCCCACCGTCACATCACTGGCCGTAAAATCGGTGACCGCGGCGGAGAACGTAACTGTTACCGGAATCGGACTGACACTCGTGGGGCTGCTCGCCGAGGAGGTAATGTTGACCGTCGGCGGGGCCGCATCGAAGAGCGCCAACCCCACCACGCTGCCGCTGGCGGGCGTCAGGAACGTGGACGCCACGTTGCCCACCAGCGCTACCTCCACCACCTTGGGGGTAGAGGTGCGCGCTTCCACCACCAGTACCCGGTTGCCCGGCCCATCGAGCCCCAGCGCGCCGGGCGTATCGATGAAGTTGGTGAGAAGCAGCACATCGCCAGCGCCATTGAGGCCGACCCGCCGCAGCTCGTCGGCGCGCGTCGCGAAGTTGCCGTCGCTGAGGGCGTAGTAGAGGACGCCCGTGGTGGGGTTGCTGGCCATTCCGGTGACGGTCATCGCGCCGCCCGGTGTCAGAAACGTGGTGGCGGCACCGGACGTCAGGTCCACGCTGACAATCTTCGTGGTGGCCGCGCGGACTTCGGCTACCAGCGCGCGGTTGTTGGGCAGGTCGAGCACCAGCTCGCCGGGCGTGTCGATGAAGTTGGTCGCGACCTGCACATCACCAGTACCGTTGAGGCCGATGCGCCGCAGCTCGTCGGTGCGCGTCGCGAAGCTGCCGTCGCTGAGCGTGTAGTACAGCAAGGAGTTGGCGCGGTCAATCGCCATTCCGGTGACAGTCATCGCGCCGGCGGGCGTCAGGAACGTGGTGGCCGCCCCGGACGTCAGGTCCACGCTGACAATCTTCGTGGTGGCCGCGCGGACGTCGGCGACGAACGCGCGGTTGTTGGGCTGATCGACCACGACGTCCCCCGCCGAATTGACGAGGTTGGTCACGAGCTGGACATCGCCGGTACCCGCCAGCGCAATGCGCCGGAGCTGGTCGGTGGTGGTAGCGAAGTTGCCGTCATCGACGGAATACGCGACCTGCGCGCGGGCGGGAGTGGCCACGGCCACTAGCAGCCCGAGCAGGAAAACGAGAAGTTTCTGCTGAAACATACGCGGGGTGAGTTACGGGTGAGATGGAAAGAATCCGTCGTCAGGAAGCGAGTGGCGGCTAATCGGCCGGCGCCCGCCGAGCCCGTTATCAGTTCCGCGAAGGGAAGATGCCCTCAAGCGCAATCTGGAAGTTGAGCGCCAGATAAGGGTTCTGGATGCTGTGCGGCTGGCTGCCACCCGCTACCCCGATAGCGCCGCTACCAGCCGCCGCGTTCGCCGACGGCCCGTACGCATTCACGCCCACCGCGCCTTCGCTGCTGGCAATAATACCGCTGGCCACTGCCAGCACGTTGCCGCCCGGCGAGTTGGTGGTACCTGGGTCCGTTGAGACACCTAGCGTGTGCGCGTGCGCCGGCATCTGGCTGGTGATCAGTGTGGCAGTCTCACTTCCTGCCTGCTGACCCAAGTCATACGGCGACAACCCGGGGCCCTGACCGAAGTGCATCGGGAAGCGCCCGCGCAGGTCAGGCAGCGCGAAGGTAGTCTGGCCGTTGCCGCCGTACGTCGTACCGAGAATCGCGAACAGGGCCGTATTCTGCGCGATGGAGATAATCTGCCCGTTACAGAACGCCCAGCCGCGCACCTCGAAGTTGCCCGCGAAGATCATGATCTCCCCAAGGAAGGGTTCGGAGGCATTAGTTGATTGGGGACTCAGCGCGCGGGCGCTGGCCAGCGCGGGGCCGCCGAGCAGCCCCAGGCCGAGGACGCCGCCGAGGCGTTTCATCCAGCTGCGGCGAACCAGATCCGTTTGCGGTTGCGGAGTGGGCTGCACCGAAGCAAAGCCGTCTTTCGTGGCGAGAAGTCGCATAAACCTGTAAGGGGGAAAGGTGGGAAAAAAAACCAGATGACGCCCGCAGCACGATAGCTCCTCCCGCGGGCTAACGGCGAGCAAGGTAGGCAGAATCAATAATGGATAACAAATTATCGAACTCTTTTTTTTGCTATTGCAAGCCGGCCCTCATCGCCAGGACGGCTGGGGGCGATGCGCTATTCCCCCCGCCAATCATCCCCCCAACGCAAAAAAAGGTCGGGGCAATGCCCCCGACCTTCTGGATGGGACCACGACGCTTCTGCTTCGCGGGCAACCTGTTGCGCAACTGTGTTGCTTCGTGCTACGTCGTATCCCCCGACGAGCCGCGCCTTGGCGCCTACTACCCGCACCACTTCCTGCCCGGCACCAGACCGCGCATGTCGAGCGGCCGGAATGCTTTGACCGGCGCGCGCCGCACTTCGCGCCCGGTAACGCAAGGTCATTTCAGAAACGCCCGCGACTCGCCCACCCAGTGGGCGCAAGCGGCCATTAAGTACTGGTAGCGGACCTGAAACCCGGCCTCGTGGGTAGGCTTAGGCCCCAGTAAGGGGCCTAAGCCGGCCGGATGGGCAGCGCTGCTATCGCCCCGCCGACAACTGCACGCCGACACAAGTCCGGTAGCGAGTGAGGATATGACAACTATCCGTGCGCTTCGCCCAATACCGTCTCGACCCAGCCCTTGCCCCAGTCGGTCAATTCTTGCTCCGACCAGAGCGCGGGGAAAAAGATGCGCTGGGTGAACTTGGGGGGCAGGTACTGGCGCCAGTTGGTGCCGCCGGTGGCGGCAATGGCGTCGGGGTCGCGCTCCAGGTAGCGGACCGCACTTTTGAAGTGCACCAGCGGCCAGTTCACGTTGACGTTCGAGTCGAGCGCGCGCAGGGCTCTCAACAGGCGAGGGTTCTGCCGGTCGGGCGCGGGCAGGCGCTCGTAGGCTTCCCAGAGGGTGTGGCCGGCGTAGTGGCGGGCGTGGGCGTGAAGCGGCTCGGTGTACTTCTCCTCGAACTGGTGGAGGGTGAGGGTTTTGACGCCCGTATCCTCGATAGTAGCGCCCGCGCGCCAGTACAGGCAGCTCATCATGTCTTCCGACGACGCGTTTTCGCCTAAGGCTTTGCGGCGCTCGCGGTCGGTGAGGTTGCGCAGGGGCGTCGAGGCGATCTCGATCATGCGGTACTGGGCCGACTGAAAGCCCGAAGCGGGCATAAGCGCCATCCGGAACTGGAGAAACTGCTTTTTGTCCATCCCATCCACCATCACATCAAACGAGGACGTCAGGTGCTCGAAGTAGCGATTGATGCGCGTCACGCGGGTGAGCAGCTCCGCACCCGTGAGCCCGGCGTTGAACCCAATCTGCTCGTACTCGTGCAGGCAGAGCTTGAAATACAGCTCCGTAATCTGGTGGTAGATGATGAAGATGCGCTCGTCGGGGATGTCGGTGAGGGGCGTCTGGAGCGAGAGGAGCGTATCGAGGCGCGCGTAATCCCAGTAGTTGACGTAGCGGCGGTAGTAGTGGCCTTCGAGGTAGGCGGCGAGGTCCTGGCCGTCGGCGGCGTATTTTTCCTGTAGCTGATCGAGCCACTGGAGCGATTCGGGAGAGGCGGGCATGGGTCGACCGGGGGTGAGAAAAGCGATGGGCCCGCAAATTCGGCATTTTCCGGCACCCACGCCGTACGGGTTCGGCTCGCGACGCCGACCTTTGGCGGGCCGCTGCCTCACCCAGCGGCCCCCGGCGCAATGGCTGAGCGCAGCTCCATCTTCGATATGATTGGCCCCGTGATGATTGGCCCATCATCGTCGCACACCGCCGGCGTGGTCCGCATCGGCCTCGCGGCGCGGCGGATTCTGGGCACGACCCCGACGAGCGCGAAAATCACGTTCTACAATTCCTTCGCCCGCACCTACGAAGGCCACGGCTCCGACCGCGCCATCGTGGCCGGCCTGCTCGGCTACCCGACCGACGACGAGCGCATCCGCGACGCGTTCACGCACGCGGCGGCCGAAGGGCTGGCATTCGAGTTTCAGGGCATCGGCAACGCCTCCACGCTGCACCCCAACACGGTGCGGGTGGAGATTACGGCCGCCGACGGCCGGCAGGTCGAGGTAGTGGGCCAAAGCCGCGGCGGCGGCGTGGTGGGCATCGTGGAGGTCGACGGCTTCGGGTGCAACTTCACGGGCAACCTCCACACACTCATCATCGACGCCGACGACCGCCCCGGCTCCATTGCGTTCATCGCCGACATCATCGCCCACGACGCCTGCAACATTGCCACCATGAGCGTCTCGCGGCGCGGCAAGAACCAGCAGGCGCGGCAGTTCATCGAGATGGACTCGGAGCTCCGACCGCTGACGCTTGACTACCTGCGCGCCCTGCCGTGGCTGCGGGGCGTGACCTACATCGCGGCGCTTTGAGTTTATTTTCGATTAGTGATTGCGTGATTGAGACATTTTCGATTTTCGATTGAGTGATTTTCGATTGCGAGACCGGCGCGGTACGACTGCCTAATCTAAAATCGAAAATCACTCAATCGAAAACTCCCTCCCCATCCCCCCCCTGGGCAACCCTTCCCCGTCGTTCCGGCTCCTTCGCCCTGACCCGTCTATCCCTGAAATGAACCTGCTGCCAACGTCTCTCTTTCGCTGGTTTTCGGGGGTGGCTGCGGCGCTGCTGCTCGCGCTGCCCACCCTCGCCCAAACGGCGGCGCCCGCCGCCCACCCCACCCCGCCGCCCGGCGCCTGGACGCTCACCGCAGCCCTCGACTACGCCCTGGCCAACAATCTGGGGCTGCGCGGCTCCGACCTCTCGGCGCGCCTCGACGTAGCGACCCTTGGCCAGAGCCGCGCGGCGCTGCTGCCGAGCCTCAACGCCTCGGCCACGCAGAGCTATCAGTTCGGCACGTCGGTCGACCCGGTGACGTACGAGTTCGTCAACCAGACGATCCGCTCCAACAACTTCAACCTCAACTCCTCGGTCCCGCTCTACCAGGGCGGCGCGCTGCGCAACACAATCAAGCGCAACCAGCTCGCCGCGCAGGCCAGCGCCCAGGATTTAGAGAAAGCCCGCACCGACGTGGTGCTCAACGTGGCGCAAAGCTACCTGCAGGTGCTGCTGAGTCGCGAGGCCCTGCGGGCGGCCGAAATCCAGCGGACTACCACCACCGGCCAGCTCCAGCAGGCCGAAAAGCGCCTCGCCGCCGGGGCTATCGCCGAGAGCAACGTCCTCGACGTGCGCGCCCAGCTCGCTACCGAAGATTTCAACGTGGTGTCGGCGCAGAATAACTACACCCTCGCCGTGCTCAGTCTGGAGCAGCAGCTCAACCTCGACCCTGCCCAGGTGACGCCTGAGAGTTTCCTGATCGCGGAGCCCACCGTGGCGGCCCCGTCGGTAGACGTGCCGCTCGACCTCACGGCCCAGCAAGTCTACGAAGCCGCCTCCACCACGCGCCCTGAACTGCGCGCCGCCGACCTGCGCCTGCAAGCCGCCCTGAAAGGCGTGGACGTGGCGCGGGGCAATTATCATCCGCGGCTCTCGTTCAACGGGGCGCTGTACTCGGGCTTCTCCAACCAGCGGTCGAGCTTTCTGCCGAACGGTGAGCTGGTGCTGCGGCCCGTCGGTTTCCTGTTAGATCCTGTGACGCAGCAGCCAATCTACACCGCGCCGGTGGTGGCGCTCCAACCCGGCGGCACGTTTGAGCCAACCAACTTCACCGCGCAGGTTAAAGACAACTTCGGCAAGCAGCTGAGCTTCAACCTCAACATCCCGATCCTGAACGGCTTCCAGGTGCGCACGCAGGTGGCGCGGGCGAAGATTCAAGCCCAGCAGGCGCAGTTTCAGGCCGATCAGACCCGCCTCACGCTCCGCCAGGACATTGAGCGCGCCGTGACCAATACCGAAGCTGCCCGCCGCCGCTACGCCGCCGCCACCCGCCAGCGCGAAGCCCTCGATCTGTCGCTGCGCAACGCCGACATCCGTTTTGCCAACGGCCTGCTCAACGCGACCGACTTCAACCAGATCAAAAACAACCGCGCCCGCGCCGAAAACGACCAGATTCAGGCCAAGTACGACTTCGTGTTCAAGCGCAAAGTCCTCGACCTGTATATGGGCAAGCCGCTGGAGCTGTAAAGCTTTTTGGTACTTGGTATCAGGCACTTGGTACTTAGACAAACTACGCTGGCCACAATTTACTTGGTACCAAGTATTAAATACCTAATACTAAGTACCTGATACCAAGTACTAAATTTCTCCATGAACAACCGTCTTATCTACATCCTCGTCGGCCTGATTGTCGTGCTGCTCGGCGGGGTGATGGTCGCAAAAAGCAAGGGCTGGATCGGTGCGCCGACCGGTATTTCCGTCATGGCCGAACCGGTGGCGTACGCGCGCATCGCCGAAAAAGTGAGTGCCTCGGGCAAAGTGCAGCCCGTGACGGAAGTCAAGCTCGCCGCTGACGTATCGGGCGAAATCACGGAGCTGTTCGTGAAAGAAGGCGACTCGGTCACGAAAGGGCAGCTACTCGCGCGCATTCGGCCGGACGCCTACCAGTCGGCCGTGGCGATGCAATCGGCGGGGGTTAGCCAGCAGCAGGCGAATCTGGCGCAGTCGCGCGCCGCGCTCGGCCAGACCGAAGCCAACGCCGCCCAAACGCGCCTGACGTGGGAGCGCAACCAGAAGCTCTACGAGCAGAAGGTGATCGCGCAGGCCGAGTTTGAGCAGAGCCGGGCGCAGTACCAGGCCAGCCTGAAAGAAGTAGAATCGGCCCGGCAGCGGATTCGCGCCTCGGAAGCGGGCGTGAGCAGCGCGAACGCGTCGCTGTCGGAGTCGCGCACGAACCTCAACCGGACCACGCTTTACGCGCCGGTAGCGGGCATCGTCTCGAAGCTTGCCGTCGAGCGCGGCGAGCGCGTCGTGGGGACCGGCCAGATGGGCGGCACCGAGATGCTGCGCATCGCGAACCTGCGGGCGATGGAAGTGCGCGTCAACGTCAACGAGAACGACATCGTCCGCGTCCGGCTCGGCGACTCGGCAGTGATCGACGTGGACGCTTACGCCACGCAGAACCGCAAATTCAAGGGCATCGTGACGAGCATCGCCAACTCGGCGAAAGATGCCACTACCCTTGACGCCGTAACCGAGTTTGAAGTGCGGATTCTGCTGCTCAACGATTCCTACCGCGATTTACTGACGCAATCGAAGAACTCGACTGCTCACGCCGTGCCGTTCCGCCCTGGAATGACGGCTTCCGTCGACATCATTACCGACCGGAAAGACCACGCGCTCGCCGTGCCGCTCACGGCCGTCACGACCCGCACGGCCGATCAGATCGCCGGTCGCAAGGCAACGCCTAAAGATCCTACGCGCCCCAAAACCGGCAGCGAAACCGACGATGCCGATGCCGCCCGCGTCAAGGAAGAGCTCAAAGAGATTGTGTTTGTCGTTGACAGCGGCAAAGTGAAGGCCGTAGAAGTAAAAACCGGCATCTCCGACTTCGATCACATTGAGATCGTGGGCGGCCTGAAAGAAGGGCAGAAAGTGGTTAGTGGTCCGTTCCGCGCCGTCTCGAAAACCCTGAAGCCGAAGGATAAAGTGGTGGTGAAAACGGCCGAGGAACTCGCCAACGAGCTCAAAGGCAACGGCCCACCCAAGGAAGAGGGCGAAGGCGGCTAGGGAGGGGATGATGTGCGAGATGTGCAGGATGTGGGAGATGTGAAGATGCTATTGGCACATCAAGCACATCTCCCACATCCTGCACATCCTCTTCCTGGGCCCCTACATTTGCCCCGATGCACACTTCTGACCTCGACGGCCCTGCCCCCGCGACTATCGCGATGATCGGCGGCGGCTCGTGGGCTACGGCCCTG
>JBKJUQ010000569.1:0-7638 GCA_046590685.1 Hymenobacteraceae bacterium | reverse complement strand
CCTAACCTCACCGATGGGGACATCAATTCTGATCCGAATGTGTTCCAACGCTCAAATGGTTTTAAGTTAACCAACGTGTTCATCGATCGCTGTGGTCGCAACGGTGGCAATAACAATGGCCGCAACTTGTAGTCGCGCGCAGCCAGTCGTCGGTTAAAAAAACGTTTCCCCTGTCGGCCCAGAGCCGGCAGGGGAAACGTTTTTTTATAGTAACAGGCATGGCCTACTGCACCTCCAGCTCGAACGGCAGGCGGGCCTGCACGCCGTTTTGCAGATTGGCGAGGCGCTGCAGCTGCGCGTAGTACGGCGCCAGTACGCCCAGCTCGGCGCGCACGGCGCGGGTGCGCGCCGCCTCGCCGCCGAACGAGTTTACCAGTTCTTCGAAGTAGGTTTTGCGCGCCGGCAGCTTGCGCAACGAGTAATCGCCGGCTTCCAGCTTGGCCCGGCGGGCCGCGACGGCGATGGCATCATCGAGGCCGCCGAAACGGTCTACCAGTCCCTTCGTGCGGGCCTCGGCGCCGCTCCACACCCGGCCCGACGCGACAGCCCGCAGCTCCTCCACGGGCAGGTGGCGACCCTGCGCGGCTTTGGTGGTGAAGTCGGCGTAGATCCGCTCTACCTCGCGCTGAATCTGACGCTGCTCGTAGGCGCTCAGCTCGCGCGTGACGGTGGGGAGGTCCGAAAACTGGCCCGTGCCGACGCGATCCATCGTGATGCCCACCTTGTCGTCGAGAAATGGGGCCAGGTTCGCCAGCAGCCCGAACACGCCGATTGACCCCGTGATGGTGGTGCGCTGGGCGATAATCGAGTCGCACCCCATCGCCAGGTAGTAGCCGCCGGAAGCGGCGACGTCGCCCATCGACGCGATGACCGGCTTGCCGGCCTTGCGCAGCAACGCCACTTCACGCCAGATGATATCGGAAGCCAGCGCCGAGCCGCCCGGCGAGTTGATGCGCAGCACCACGGCTTTCACTTTAGCGTCGAGGCGGGCTTCGCGCAGCGCGGCGGCGTACTTGTCGGAGCCAATGCTCGTCGCCGAACCCTTGCCGGTCACGATGTCGCCCTCGGCATACACGACGGCCACGCGCTGGCCGCTCGGTCCGGCCTCAAAATCGGCGTCCACTACGTTCTGGTACGTATCGAGCGACACCAGATTGAGCTTTTCGGTGGGTTTCTTGCCCGTTTTCGCTTTCATCCACGTCAGTACCTCGTCGTAATAGCCGGTCTTATCGACCAGGCCGTAACGCACGGCGTCGGCGGCGTTGTGCACCAGCATCGAGTCTTGCACGAGCCGAAGCTTCGCGACCGGCTGCCGGCGGGAAGCGGCGATCTGGGCCAGCATCGCGTCGTTGAGGCTCGTGAGAAACGCGCGTGTTTGCAACCGGCTCGCGTCCGACATCTTATCGAGAAAAAACGGCTCAACGGCGCTCTTGTAAGTGCCGACCCGGAAGATGTACGGCTTGATGCCGAGCCGGTCGAGCGCGTGCTTGAAGAAGGGAGTCTCCGAGGAAAGCCCGTTGAATTCCAGTTCGCCCTGCGGGTTGAGCCAGCTTTTCGTCGCCACCGAATTGAGATAGAAGCTCTTCTCCGACGACACTTCGCTGTACGTCACGATCCACTTGCCCGACTTCTTGAAGTCGAGCAGCGCGCCGCGCAGCTCTTCGAGCATCGCCATACCGGCCTGCACCCGCTCGGCGTCGAGGTAAATACCCTTCACATCGTCGTCAGACTTGGCGTGGCGAATCGTCGCCCGCAGCTCATCGAGACCAAGCGCATCAGGCACGCCCGAGCCCCCAAACGGCAAGCCGGCCAGCGGATTTTCCGACGCCCGCTCGTTGATGGCCTTGTCGAGCTTGAGATGCAGCACGGCATTGTCGGCAATGTCGGCCGAGTCCGTAGAGCTCGCGGAGGCCGCGATACCCGCCAGGATCAGCACGCCCACCAGGCAGAACACGAAAAGCCCAATGAGCGTGGCGAGGACGTATTTGAGGAATTGAAGCATTGATTTGAGCAGCAGATAGCTTGCCCGCTAATTGATTGTATGTAAAAGGACAGATTAGGCCTGCAGATATTGTCTCAATGTGCTTTCGTCAGCAGCACGAGCGGCGGACCAGTACTAGTTAACCATTCGGAAGCGAAGTAGCAATATCCCCCCGGGAAATCGGCGAGCTGGACTTTTTCATCTGGATTAGCTACGTGCTCTTGGGCATCAGATTTCCAGAAAGAAAAGCAATCGCCAACCAGTACCCAGCGCAACGGGTGCAAAATGTCCGCGACGACGAACTGTACTGACTTCTGACGAAGCAAAGCTCGAATATCATTCTTTGACAGATGACGAATAGGCTTTGATTGCTTCAGGCCAGTGTAAGTGTGTAATTCGTGCAATTGATTCAGGCTTATCATCAACACATTAACACATCTTCCACTTCAACACATCAAAACCTAATACCCATACTTCTCGCCCCACCAGTCGCGGAGGCGGTTGCGCAACTCGTGCTCGCGGGCGTTATCGCCGGGCTCGTAGAAACGGGTACCAGCCAGGGCGTCGGGCAGGTACTCCTGCGGCACAAAGTTACCCGGCCCGTCGTGGGCGTACTGATACGTCTGGCCGTAGCCCAGCTGCTTGAGCAGGCGCGTGGGCGCGTTGCGTAGTCCCAACGGCACGGGCAGGTTCCCTTCGCGCCGTACCCGCTCGCGCAGGCCGCGAATGGCGGTGTACGCCGCATTCGATTTGGGCGACGTGGCGAGGTAGATGGTGGTTTGAGCGAGAATCAGGTCGCCTTCCGGCAGCCCGACGGCCTGCACGCCGTCCCAGCAAGCCACGGCGAGCGGCAGAGCCGTGGGGTTGGCGTTGCCAATATCTTCCGAAGCGGAAATCAGCAGCCGGCGGGCGATGAACTTGGGATCCTCGCCGCCTTCGAGCATCACCGCCAGGTAGTAGAGCGCCGCGTTGGGGTCGGAGCCGCGAATGCTCTTGATGAACGCGGAGATGACGTCGTAGTGCGCCTCGCCCCCCTTGTCGTAGCGCGCCAGATTCCGCTGCGCGAGCTGCTCGACGAGCGCGTCGGTGAGGACGACCGCCGCGCCGGCAGGGGCTTCGGCGGCGGCGGCTTCGACCACGATTTCGAGCAGATTCAGCAGCCGCCGGGCGTCGCCGCCCGCGATACGCAGCAGCGCGTCGTCCGATTCGAGCTGAACGTCATGCTGGCGCAGGGCGTCATCTTCAGTCAGGGCGCGGCGAATCAGCTCGCGTAGGTCGTCGACGGCGAGGGGTTCGAGCACGTAGACCTGCGCCCGCGACAGCAGCGCCGGGATGACCTCAAACGACGGGTTCTCGGTCGTCGCGCCGATGAGCGTGATCACGCCACGCTCCACGGCGCCGAGCAGCGCGTCCTGCTGGGCCTTGTTGAAGCGGTGAATCTCGTCGATGAACAGCACCGTGCCGCCGGGGCGCGTTTCGGCCGCCGCGATGACTTCGCGTAGCTCCTTCACCCCCGAGCTGATGGCCGAAAGCTGGGCGAACGGCTTGCCTACTTCCTGCGCCAGCAAATGCGCCAGGGTGGTCTTACCGACGCCCGGAGGCCCCCAGAGCACTACTGAGGGTAAGCGCCCGGCGCGCAGATAACGCGTCAGCACGCCGTCCGGCCCGATCAGGTGGCGCTGCCCGGCGTAGGCGGCGAGGGTGCGGGGGCGTAGCCGCTCGGCCAGCGGGGCGCGCCCGGCGGGGGGGCCAAAAAGGTCTTGTTGCGCCACGGAAAAGCAAGAAGGAAAGGGAAGAAAATCTACCGAATAGCGGCGTAAAGTTCGCTCCCAAACGCCCCGGGGCAGCCCCAGGGGGCACCGTTTCCGGCGTAGAGGAATTCGAGGAGCGGCTTACGTTGCGAGCGGCGGAAACGGTCGCTGGCCGTGTTCACCATTACCCGGCGCAGCCAAGCTTCGAAGCAGCTGCCAGTGCGAGTAGTCAAATTGGTGAATCCCTTCAAGAAGGCGCCGTTGCGCAGATCGGCGGCCTCTTCGCGGGTGGCGGCGTAACGCAGACACGGATGCTTTAAGAGGCCGTATTTGCGCTGGCAGAGCCGTGTTTGGCACCGCAAATGGCCGCGCAACACCCGGCGAGCAAGTCGGCTTCCGCCCGCGATTAGAGGACAGCAGTACGCACCAGCACAAAGCTCGGCGGACTGGCCGATCGTCAGTCCCGCGGGTGTTGCCACGGTCAGGCGTTCTTTCACCAAGATGGCGCGGACGGCAGCCCGCGACTCGGGCAGATTGCTTGATACCTTTACCTTTGACCGGTATAAAAAAGGCTTATCAGCCGTGGTCGGGCGCTCCCACTCGCCCGACCACAACGCTTTGGCCTTTTTCGCTAGCCGTTCTACCCCCTGTTATCTCTGATTCTGGCAATGGAAATTTTCGATAAGCTCTCGAACGCCGCCAAGGAGTTCTTCATTGAATCGGAGGACGGCCAAAACGCAGTGCCCAAACCTGCCCCGGCCACTGGCCCGCCTGCCGCGCCGGTGGCCGGCCAGCCCACTCCTTTCGTGGCGCCCGCGCCGCCGGTGGTGGTGCAGGCCGAGAAACGCCACCTCGACCACATCGCGAGCTTGCTGGCCGGCGACGGCAAAGACTTCGGCGCCTACCTCAAGATGGTGAAGAGTATGGCAGGTTCGGGAATGTCCGGGCCACTGCTTTACCAGACGGCCTTCAACGTCTTTGCGGCCGTGAACGGCGGTAGCGCACCCGCGCTGCTGGCGTCGGCCGCGCAATTCGAGCAGATACTCGTCACTGACCGCGACAAAGTCCTCGCCCGCCACCGCGAGAAGATGGGCGAAGTGACCGTACCCGGCGCGACGGGCGGCCCGGTGGTGCAGCTTACGGCGCAGGAGAAAAAACTGACCGCCGAGCTGGCCGACCTCACCCGCCAGCTTCAGGCCAAGCAGCAGCAGCTCGTCCAAACCCAGCAGCAGCTGGCCGAGGAGCGCCAGAAAACGCAGGCCGCGCTCGCATCCTATGAGCTGGCCAACTCCGCGGCCCTCACCGAGCTGCAAGCCCATCGCAAAGCCGCCGAGGCGTTCCTGAACACCGGCGGCGCGGCGGCCAAATAACGTTTCTCTTTTTTTATATCCAATGAACTCTCCCTTACTGGGGCCGCCCTCGCCCAGCGACGGCCTGCCCTCCTGGCAGAAACCCGAAAAAGTCGCCGCGTGGGCATTCGTCGCCCTATTCGCGGGCCTGGGCGTGTACTACTGGGGGCAGATTTTGCCCTACCTAATCGATATCGTCTTCGATACCGTGAAGCTGGGCGTGGGCCTGGGCTTGCTGTTCGTCTTGTTTCTGCTCGCCACCAACAAGCGCATCCAGGCGGGTTTGTGGTACGTGGGGCAGCGCATCTTCCGCACTGCGGCGGGGCTGTTCGTCAATACCGATCCCATCGGGATCATGGAAGACTACATCCGGAACACCGAGAAGGAAGCCCGTAATATGGAGGAAGAAGTCGGCCACATCGAGGGCGCCAGCGAGCTGGTCAAGCGCAAGCTCGACGCCAACCGTGCCCAGATGCAGGAGTACCTGTCCCTGGCCGACGCGGCCCTGCGCCAGGGCGAAAAAGACAGCGCCGACTCCTACGCCTCGCGCGCCGCCCAGCTCGAAGACTACAACCGCCGCCTCGCCCCGATGGCCACCACCACGGCCAACGTGAGTTTGGTGATGCGCCAGATTCTGAAAGCGGCCCTGCGCCAGATCGACAACTCCAAGTTCAAGGTTAATCTGCTGAAGGACGAGTACGAGCTCGTGAAGCGCACGTCGTCGGGGATGCGGGCGGCGATGAACATCCTGCGCGGCGACCCCGACAAGAAGTACTTCTTCGACCTCGCCACCGACCGCGTGGCGCAGGATATGGCCCAGCAGCTCGGCCAGATCAAGCAGGCGATGCGCTACTCGCAGGAGTTCGTCAAGGAGATGGACATCCAGAACGGCGTGATGAGCGAGAAAGGCCAGCGCCTGCTCGACAAATACCAGAAAGGCGAGTTCAGCGCCATCATGGACAACGAAGCTCCCGTGCGGATGAACGTCGGCGCCACTGCCCGCGCCACCGACGACGCTTACGGCAAGCTGCTGGATTAACCGGCTCTACGTTCTGCGCTACGTGCGCCCCCTTTCTCTTCTGACTTTTTTCCTCCTAAATGACCACTCGCGGTAAAATTCTCATTGCCATCATCGTCCTCGTGGGCTTGTACTTTGGCATCAATAAGCTGACGTCGAGCGATGTGCTGTTCAAGAAAGCGGCAACCGAGTCGGTGCTGCTCAACTCCATCGAGCTGCCCGCAGCGACCGGTAGCAATGGCGTGAATACGGTGGTGCCGCTGGGCGCGCTGCCGGGCACGGAGCCCGCCGAAAAAGGCACGCCCGTGGTGTGGGAAGTGATGGCCTGGAACTCGCAGATGTCCGGGATGCTCGCTAACGGCGGGCCACGCACGACGACGGGCTCCGCGATGGCCGCCAACGGCATCGATATGCAGATCGTGCGGCAGGACGACGTGAGTAAGATGCAGGCTGACCTGGTGAAAAACGCCGCCGACCTCTCGGCTAACCCCGAGACACCGGGCCTGATCGTGAGCATCATGGGCGACGGCCTGCCGGGCTTTTCGGCGGTGCAGGAGCAGCTCAAGAAGGCAGGTACGCAGCTCCAGATTATTCCCTACAGCGTGGGCAAGTCGTTCGGCGAAGACAAGCTGATGGGGCCGAAAGAGTGGCTCGATAATCCGAAGCTGGCGCTGGGCAAAACCGTGGCCTGCTACCTGCGCGACGGCGACCAGAACATCGCTCTGAAGTGGTGCTCCGACAACGGCCTGAAGGTGAACCCCGACGAGACCACTTACGACCCGCAGGCCGTCAACTTTATGGCTGCCAGCGACTTTCTCGTCGCCGCTGAGAAGTACATCCTCGGCAAGCCCGAAAGCCGCGATAAGATCGTAGACGGCAAGAATACCGGCGTAAAAGTGGACGTGGTGGCCGACGCCGTCGCCACCTGGACGCCCGGCGACGTGAACATCGCCAAGCAGCGCGGCGGCCTTGTGAACATTGTGAGCACCAAGGACTATTCGAATCAGATGCCCAACATCATGGTGACGACCAAGCGCTGGTATGATGCCCACCAGAAGGAAGTGGCTGGCCTGATGACGGCTTTCGCCGTGGCCGGCGACCAGGTGAAATCTCACCCCGAAGCCCTGACCCGCGCCGCCGACATCTCGGCCACCGTGTACGGCGACCAGGACAAGCCCGGCGCGTACTGGCTGAAGTATTACAAGGGCGTAAGCGAAGCCGACCGCAACGGCGACGTGGTGGAGTTGGGCGGCAGCAAAGCCTTCAACTTCAGCGACAACCTGAACCTGTTCGGCCTCGATGAGGGCGGCACCAACATTTACGCGGCGGTGTACAAAACCTTCGGCGACGTGCAGAGCAAGCTCTACCCCAAAGAGCTGCCCAGCTACGTGCCCCTGACCGAAATGCTGGACCTCGCGCCCCTGCAAAAGCTGCAGGCCCAATACAAAGGCAAAGCCGTGGCCCCGGCCGAAACTCAGCGGTTTGCCGCCGACGACGAAATCCGCCGGAGCGTGAGCAAGCGTGCCTGGAACATCGCCT
>JBKJUQ010000556.1:0-1655 GCA_046590685.1 Hymenobacteraceae bacterium | reverse complement strand
AGCGCGTTCGCGCTGGCGTCGTTGAGCGGGTAGAGCGCCCCGTTCACCTCCTGGAAGTAGGCCACGCCCACCACCCCGATGATCGAGTCCGTCACCGCCGGGGCGTTCGCGAACGAGAGCGTCACCGCCACGTTCGCCTGCGCCACCGCGTCAATCGGCTGCGGAGCCAGCGGCGCGCCCGCCGCCACCTGCGCCACGCCGGCCGCGAAGTCCACCGCCGCCGCGCCCACCAGCACCTGGAAGTGCGTCGCCCCCTGCGGGGCGTTCAGATCCTGCACCGGCGTCAGACTCGGGATCGTCACCGTGTAGTCCGCCCCCACCACGTCGGCCGTGAAGGGCGCGAAGAACGCCTGCGACAGACTCGTGGCCGAGAAGTCGAAGCCCACCAGCGCCCCGATGTTGTCCTTCAACACCTGCCGCAGCCCGCGATCGCCTACACCGTCGAGTTTGACGATGCGGCTCATCGTCTGCGAAAGCCGTCCGACCAGGTCGGCCGACTTCACCGCGTTCGTGAGCGCGCGGAACGCGCCGCGGATCAGCTTGCCCGCCGAAGCGGCCGTACCGAACTCGGCGTTGTTTTCGAGTGTGCGCTTCGACGTCGCCGGCCGCGAGGCCGGCTTCTGGCTTACCGAGCCGTCGGAGCGGAATACCAGCCCGCCGACCGTGCCGCGCAGCCCTAAAATACCTCCCTGCTTTGCCATTTCTGTATGGGGTTAAAAAGGGGTGAGAAAAAATAAATGTGGTGCGGGTGGGCCACCCGGGCGGCCCGTTGACTGCGATTTCTACCAGGCGCACCCGCCCCGGTAGCGCAGCTTGTTTCTTGCGTTGAGGCTCCGCCACACGTGCGGCGGCACCGCCGGCCAGCGGTCGGTGCAGCGCCAGAGTCCGCGCCGCGCGCTCAGCGCTGCCACCTGCTGACTTGGCCAGGGGCCCGCGCTGTAAGCCCGGCCGGCGTACGACCACGCCCAGCCGCGCACCACCAGCAGCGAGTCGAGTCGGCGACCATCCACCAGCACGCGTCCCAGCACCCGCCCGTACAGGTCGGTCCCGGTGCGCACCAGCGTCACCAGACTCCCCACCGGCAGTAGCGCCCGCACCGAGTCCGTCGCCTGCGCGCCGAACGGCTGGCCCACTTCCGGCGCATCCGCGCCCACCAGCCGCACCCGAACCCGCCGCGCCCCGCTGATCACCTCGTAGGTGTCCGCATCCACCACGCGCGCCACTCGCACTGTTTGCACTGCGGCCTGCCCGAAGGCCGGCACATAGCCTCCCAGCAGCAAGCCGAGCAAAAGGAAAGGAGCGATTCGGGTCAGTAGCGCGTTCACGGCACGAACGTAGTGTAAAAAATTACACAAGTATCTTCGTGGCGTGACCAACGCCCCCGCGCGCCCCCACCAGTCCCCTTCGCCGCGCTCACCACCCGCCCACCGTGCCTCAGATCGTCATCTACCCCAAAGAGGTCGCCCAGCTTCGCGGAACCGGTTACGACGCCGGCAAGCGCTTCCTGCGCCGCCTACGCGACAAGCTCGGCAAGCCGCGCGACGCCGCGATCTCCGTGTTAGAGTTTTGTGCAGCAACCGGCCTCTCCGAAGTCGAGGTTCGCGCCGCGCTGCGGCACGGCTGATACCCTACACTCCCCCAAGCCGTCGCGCCAG
>JBKJUQ010000457.1:0-10198 GCA_046590685.1 Hymenobacteraceae bacterium | reverse complement strand
CATCGGGGCAGGCGGCGAGCAGCTCGGCGACGGTGCGGCGCGGGCGGCCGGGCACGAGCAGATCGGGCGCCAGCTCGTGGAGCGGCACGAGGGCGAAGCGCCGGGCGGCGAGGCGCGGGTGGGGCAGGATGAGGTCGTCGCCGAACTCGATTTCGAGTCCTCCGAAGAGCAGGATGTCGACGTCGAGGGTGCGCGCCTGCCAGCGGTCGCCGCGCTCGCGGCCGAGCGAGGTTTCGGTGTGCTGGCAGACGCGCAGCAGCCCAAAGGGGTCGAGCAGAGTATGGAGCGCGAGGACTTGGTTGAGGTACGGCGGTTGGCCTTCCACGGCGGCTCCGCCCCAGGGCGCGGTTTCGTAGCGCGCGCTGGCGAGCAGCACCTCCCCGTGGCGCTCAAGCAGCGTGCGCGCCTGCGCGAAGGTGGCGGCGCGGTCGCCGAGGTTGGCGCCCAGCAGCAGGTAGGCGGTATTGGGAGCGGGCGGAAGCTTCATGGGAGAGAACTGAGAGGTCAGAACTGAGAACTGAGAGATGCGAGCATAATCGGGAAGTGGCACCCGCTGCCGCGCCACGCCGGGCGAAGTACGCCACCAGGCGGCGACCGGAACCCCAGTTTCCCTCGCACCGCGTCGGGACGGCAGTTCTCCGTTCTCCGTTCTCCGTTCTCAGTTCGCATCTCGCAGTTCTCAGTTCTTCAGAGCGAACTTGCGGCGCTTTCCCGCCTCCCCCCCGCTGCGTTGACTTCCCTTTCCTCCCCGCCTCTCTCCCTGACCGCGATTCAGGCGCCCATCGCGGCTGAGATGGCCGCATTTGAGCCCAAGTTTCGGGCGGCGATGCAGAGCCGCGTGCGCCTGCTCGACCAGATTATGGGTTACATCGTGCGCCGCAAGGGCAAGCAGATGCGACCGATGTTCGTTTTCCTGTGCGCGCGCCTTTGCCACGGCGCAGCCGGTGCGCTGCCCGAGGCGAGCTACCGCGGCGCGGCCCTCATCGAGCTGCTGCATACCGCCACCCTCGTGCACGACGACGTCGTCGATGAAGCGAACTACCGGCGCGGGTTTTTCTCGATCAATGCCCTCTGGAAAAACAAGATCGCCGTGCTCGTCGGCGATTACCTGCTCAGCAAGGGCCTGTTGCTGAGCATCGACCACGGCGACTTCGAGCTGCTGCGTCTGGTGAGCACGGCGGTGCGCGAGATGAGCGAGGGCGAGCTGCTCCAGCTCGAAAAAGCCCGTCGGCTCGACATCACGGAGGAGGTGTATTTTGAGGTGATCCGGCAGAAAACCGCGTCGCTCATCGCCGCGTGCTGCGCCGTGGGGGCCGCCTCCAGTGGCGCCGATGAGGCGACCATCGCGCGCGTCCACCGCTTCGGGGTCCTCACCGGCCTCGCCTTTCAGCTCAAGGACGACCTGTTCGATTACGGCTCGCTCGCCGACGCCGGCCTGATCGGCAAGCCCGTGGGCATCGACATCAAAGAAAAGAAACTGACCCTGCCCCTCATCCACGCCCTGCGCCAGGCCACCTGGCTGGAGCGCCGCCGCGTGCTCTACACCCTCAAGAACAACACGGGCAAGCGCGAGGAGATCGAGCAGGTGATGGCATTCGTGCAAGCCCACGGCGGCCTCACTTACGCCACCACCCGCATGCGGGCCCTCTCGGACGAAGCCCACGCCGCGCTCGCCGAATTCCCCGACTCGCCCGCCCGCCAGGCCCTCGCCGGGCTGCTGCGTTACACGATCGAGCGCGAAAAATAGCCGATCAGGCCGACAGGTAGCGGGCGGATAAGGGCGATGCGGGCGACGTCCGCCTGCTCCCCCCCGACCTCACCGCCCGCCTGATTCCTTCACTGCCTAACCACCCCGATGGCCCTTCTCTCAACCCCCGACGACCTCGACGCCGACGCCACCTGGGAGGTGGTGCCCACCGCCCGCCGGCTGGCCGGCGGCCTCATCGATCTGTTCCTGATCGCATTTCTCGCCTCGGGGGTGCTCACCGCGGGCCGCCTAGGCGGCTGGCTCACGCCCCCGCCCGATGACCCCGCCACCGCCACACTCGGCGAGCTGCTGCCGAGTCAGCTGGTGGTGCTCGGCATCCAGATGGCGTATTATTTTTTCTGGGAAGCCCTCACGCACCGCACGCCCGGCAAGCTTGTCTGCCAGACCCGGGTGATGGGCCTCGACGGCGAAGACCCGACCGTGCTGGCCATTCTGCTGCGGACGCTCGTGCGGCTCGTGCCGTTCGAGCCCGTCTCGTTTCTGGGGTCTCAGCCCGGTGGCTGGCACGACCGCTGGACCCGCACCTGCGTGGTGCGCCGGGTCGACGGGCAGTCGGCCGACGAAGCATCCGACGCCGACTGAGGCCCGATTTGCCGGCGAAGCTGTTACGGGGCCAGACTTCCTTATACCTGACTCGAATGATTGCCCTCATCGTCGGCACCAACCGCCCGCGCTCCACCACCCGCCGCGTCGTCGATTTCTACGCCCAGCGCCTGCAAGCCCGCGGCGCGGCCTACGCGGTGGTCGATCTGGCCGACCTGCCGGCCGATTTCACCACCACCGCCCTCTACGGCAACGCGGGGCGCAACCCGGTCTTCAACGTGCTCGCCGACCGCGCCGCCGCCGCCGACCAGCTCGTGTTTGTCGTGCCGGAGTACAACTACTCGTTTCCCGGCGTCCTGAAAGCGTTTATCGACGGGCTGCCCTACCCCGGCGGTATCCGGCAAAAGCAAGCCGCGCTGGTGGGGCTCGGCGCCGGGGCCCAGGGGGGAGCCATTGCCCTGAGTCACCTCACCGACGTACTGCACTACCTGGGCACTACCGTGCTGCCTTTCCAGGTCCGGCTGGCGCACATCGACCAGCATTTCCGCGAGGGCGAGTTCGTTAAGCCGCTCTACCAGCAGCTCCTCGATGAACAGATCGACCGCCTGCTGGCCTTCCCCCGTTGAGTTACTCCGGCTTCCTGTACTGCTGACTTCGACTAGATGACCGTATTGACTGTTCGTGCGCTGTTGTCCTCCCTGTGGCTGCTGGCGGGGCTGAACCCGCTGCCCGGCGATGGCGGCGGACTCAATCGCGTGCGCACCATCAACCGGTTGGCTGCCGAAGCTGAAGCCGCCTACGCGCACCACTACGACGCGGCCGCGATCCGCGCCTACGAGCGCCTCGCCGAGCTGACCCCGCTGCCCGAGCCCGCCCGCCTGACCCTAGCCCACGCGCACTTTCGCGCCGGCCACCGCGCGCAGGCCCGCGCCGCCTACGCGCCGTTGAGCACGAGCGCCCTGCCCACGCGTCGCGCCGTCGCGCTTCACCAGCTGGGCCTCCTGACCGCCGCCGAAGGCAACTATGACCGCGCCCTCCCCTTGCTGCGGGCCGCCCTTCGCGCCGACCCGGCCGCCCCGGCCATTCGCGCCAGCTACGAAGCTCTGGCCCGCTGGCTCGCCGCCGGCCCGTCCGACGATAATCCGCCCCCCGGCGGGCCGGGTGGCCCGCAGCAGCGCCGGGCGCGCCCCCGCGGCGCGGAATCGCAAACGGCGCAGACCCGGCCCGGCGGCCCCACCTCCGCCCCGCAGGGCGTCGGCAACCGCCCCGGCGGTGGCGACCGGCCCGACGAGGCCGGCGGGCGCGGCCAATCCGTCGCGCAAGGCACCCAACCCGGCGACACCCGGGGCTTTGGTCGCGAACCGGGCGGAGCCGGCGGCGCGGGACGGTCTGCGGGTGCGGGCACCTCGGCGGCTGATCCCGCAGCGGACCGCGTCCAGACGCTACGCGCCCCTCGGCCCGATGCGACCATTCCCGCCGCGCAGGCCCGGATGCTGCTGGAAGCGATGCAGGCGGCCGAAACCCAGTACCTCCAGCAGCTCCCCCGTCGCGCCCGCCGCCCCCTCGACCCAAGCCGGCCGGACTGGTAGGCGGCGTACCTTCGCAGTCCCAATCAAGACGTTTTTCTTTAGTTTTCTTGCCTAATGCAGCAATCGCAGCAAATCCGTGAAGTTGTAATCGTCGCGGCCGTCCGTACCCCCATCGGGGCATTCGGCGGCGCGCTGGCCTCCCAGTCGGCGCCCCAGCTCGGGGCGGTCGCCATCAAAGGCGCACTCGAAAAAGCCGGCGTCGATAAGTCGGAGGTGACGGCCGTGATTATGGGCAACGTGCTGAGCGCGGGCGTGGGCCAGGCGCCGGCCCGGCAGGCCGCGCTGCTCGCCGGCCTCGCGCCGGAAGTGGAGTGCACGACCGTCAACAAGGTATGCGCCTCGGGCTCCAAGGCCATTATGATGGCGGCTCAGGAGATCATGCTCGGCTACCACGACGTGATCGTGGCCGGGGGGATGGAGTCGATGAGTAACGTGCCGTATTACGCCACGCAAAACCGTTTCGGCGCCAAGTTCGGCAACGTAACGCTGCTCGACGGCATCGCCAAAGACGGTCTCGAAGATGTCTACAAGGGCCTGGCGATGGGCCACGCCGCCGATAACACCGCCAAGGAGATGGGGTTCACGCGCGAAGCCCAGGATGCCTTCGCCATCGAGTCCTACACCCGCGCGCAGAATGCACAGAAAGCCGGTTCATTTCAGGATGAGATCGTGGGCGTGCCGATCCCGCAGCGCGGCGGCGAGCCGCTGATGGTCACCCACGACGAAGAGCCGGGTAAGTCGAACTTCGGCAAGATGCCCGGCCTGCGCCCCGCCTTCGACAAAGCGGGCACCGTGACGGCTGCCAACGCCTCGAAGCTCAACGACGGCGCCGCCGCGCTCGTGCTGATGAGCCGCGAGAAAGCCGACGCCCTCGGCATTACGCCCCTCGCCATCATCCGCGGCTTTGCTGACGCCGAGCAGGACCCGTGGTGGTTTACGACGACGCCCTCGATCGCCATTCCGAAAGCGATGAAGCGCGCGGGCGTGTCGGCCGCAGAGGTGGAGTTTTACGAGATCAACGAAGCCTTTTCGGCCGTGGCCCTCGCCAACAACCAGAAGCTCAGCCTCGACGCGAGCAAAGTGAACGTGAACGGCGGAGCGGTAGCACTCGGCCACCCGCTGGGGGCCAGCGGCGCGCGCATCGTCACCACGCTCCTGAGCGTGCTCAAGCAGAAGGGCGCGAAGATTGGCGTCACGGGTATCTGCAACGGCGGCGGCGGCGCGTCGGCCATCGTGCTGGAGCGAGTATAGATCGCACGCTCTCGGGCACCACTTTATCTTCGCCCCGCGTTTCGGTTTCGGCCGAAGCGCGGGGCGAACGGCTTTTCGGGCTTTCCTAACTAGTTGCTGATGCACTTCCGTTACTTGCTCGTGGGCTTCGCCTTACTGGCCGTCTCTCCTGCCCTCGCCCAATCCACCCGCTCCATCACCGTCTATGCCGACCCCGCGGACCGCACCATCGTGCGGGAAGTGTATCAGGCGCGAATCGGTACCGATACGGTACGCCACGGCGGGTTCCGGCGGTTTTACAAGTCTGGAAAAATCGAATCGGTGGGGCGGTTTACCGAAGGCGTACCCGACTCGGTCTACACCGAATTCTACGAAAGCGGCCAGCGGCGACTGGATGTCACCTGGGTGAGCGGAAAGAAGGAAGGTCCGTTTCGGGCGTGGGCCACGGACGGCAAGCCGCTCCAGGAGGGCACCTACCGCGCGAATCAGCAAACCGGTCCGTTCCGCACGTTCTACTCCAACGGCAAGCCGAAGATGGACGCCGAGTTCGTGGACGGGTTCCCCGAGGGCCTCGTGAAGGCGTACGACTCGACGGGGACGCTGCAATCGGAGATCACTTACCAGCACCATCAGCCCAACGGCCCCACGCGCACGTTCTGGCCCGGCGGGCAGGTAAAATCGGTGCGCCAGTATCGTAACGGGATCCCCGATGGCCCCGAGACCACCTACTACGAATCGGGGCAGATAGCGTCGGAAATCATCACCAGGCCGGGCTCAAAAGAAGGCACGCAGCGCTGGTACTTCCCGTCGGGTAAGCTCCAGCGGGAGGGCGCTTACCGCGTGGTAGCGATACCGCCGCCGCCCGCGACTTACGCTATTGCCGGCTCGCCGGATAAGCCCAAAAAGCGCGAGCTGCGCGAGAATGCTCCCCTCACGACCACCGCCGCCCTCGATGGGCCCGTAATCTCCTATTTTGAGGATGGAACCGTGGCCGGCCGCACGCTCTACAAAGCGGGGACGAAGACGGGGACCGAGCAGTTTTTTTACGCGGCGGACAAGCTGCGCGAGGAAACCAAGTACTCCAATTCAGCGCACGACCACGACTACCGCGCCTGGTACGAATCGGGCAATCTGAAAGAGGAGGAACACGTAGCGGCCGATCTGAAAGTCGGCGAATGGCGCACGTTCTACGACGCTCCCGGCCAGCCGCTCCGCTCCGTGGCACGCTACGACCACGGAAGGCTGATCGGCGAGCAGCTTACCTACCACGCCAACGGCCAGGTGGCGAGCCGCGGCACGCGCGAAGGCGGCCGGCGCACGGGCCTTTGGCAGGAGTACGACGAAACCGGAGCGCTGCGTACCGAAACGACCTACAAGGCCAACCTAAAAAACGGGCTGTACCGGGAGCTATCGGCCACGGGCACGGTCGTGGCGAGCGGCAGCTACCTGGCCGGCCGACAATCGGGCAACTGGACGTGGTTCGACCCGGCGACCGGCAAGCCTACGCGAACGGCCATTTTCCGGAAAGGAGTTGAGCTGGACCCCGCCGCTGATTCAGCCAGAAAGCCCCGCAAGCCCGCCCCGCGCACCACGAACCGCCCCCGAGTGGCGCCTAAGGCCGCGGGCAAATAAGCGCGGTTGTCGGTCGGATCTTACTCGAAGAAGTCCTCGCGGTCGAGCGTACTGAAGTACTTGCGCAACTTCGGGAGATCGGCGAAAAGCGGGCACAGCAGTGCCGTAAAGCGGTCGACTGTCACCTGACTATCGGCGTACACCTGGCACACGCCGCCAGCGACCGTAAACTCCAGATGGTCGAACAGATCGGGCGTCTCCTCTTCCACGATCGCCTGAATGTGCTCGGACCAGGAGAGCCCGTTGCCGCTGAACCCGAATGCCTGAAAGAGATCACGGTAGGTTTCGGCGGCCGGGCCCGGGTTGGGCTGCAGGCAGAACCGGCGGTCTTCCGTCTCTGACCCCGGCGCGGAAGCGGGCATTGGCGTAACCTGAAACGGGTAGATTGTGGAGACTGCCATCGAGAAGTAAAACCAATCAAAAACCGGCACTTCGGGCGCCTTGCGGCAAGCCCCGGCCCTCCGCAAAGCTAGCGATTCGATCGGGGCAACCAGGGAGAGAGAAACAAATCGGCCGACAACAAAGCACGGCACGGCCTACCCGAGCGGGCGCGACTTGTGGGACCGTTCCACGGCGGCACGCGACGGCCGCGATTTCCTTCCGACCTTCGTCCCCGACTATGACGATTCATTACCTCACCGCCCCGGCCGAGCTGCCGGCCGCGTGTCAGCACTTACGCACCTGTCCGCAACTGGGCGTCGATCTGGAATTCGATGACATGCGGTACCGCTACGGCCGCCATCTGGGCCTGGTGCAAATTTTCGACGGAGCGGCCGTCTGGCTGATCGACCCCGTCACGATTCCGGAGCTCACGGAGCTCTGGACCGTTTTGGCGGACCCCGGCATCGTGAAGGTTTTCCACTCATGCCGGTCCGATATTCTGCTGCTTGATGAGCTTTACAATGCACGGGTACCGAATATCAGTGATACCAGCGTGCTGGCGCAGCTGCTCGGCGAGGCCGACAACCAGATTTCCCTTGGCCGGCTGATTCAGCAGGAGCTCGGGCTGGAAGTCGACAAGGGCGAGCAGAAGTCGAACTGGCTGAAGCGGCCGCTCACGGAATCGCAGCTCGAGTACGCCGCCAACGACGTCATCTACCTCTTCGAGCTCAAGGATCGGCTGGAAGCCAAGCTCGCCACGCTCGGCCGCCTAGAGTGGGCCCGGCAGGAGAACACGGCACTCGACGCCGTTCGGTACAACCGCGACCCGGAGCCGTGGCTGCGCCTGGCGGCGAAGCTGCGCATCGATCCGGCCGATCTGCCCATTTTCCGCGCCCTCTGGACGGTGCGCGACGAAGCGGCCCGCGAGCTCGACCGTCCCCCGTACCAGCTATTCGACAATCGGTTCTTCCCTGACTTCATTCAGCACCCGCCGCGCTCGGCCCAGGAATGGGCGAACGTGAAGGGCACCCATGCGGTCCTGCGCCGGTCGCCGTGGCTCGACCGCCTCGCCGCCCTCACCCCCGATCAGTTTGTGCCTCCGGCGGCTGAGCCGCGGCCCGCGCGAGCCAGGGGGTTCAAATGGCGAATGTCGGCGGACAAAACCCGACTGGTAGAACAGCGCGAAGATCAGCTAGTGGCGCTCAAAAACGCCGTGGCGGCCCTCTACGGGCAGAATCTGGCCAATCTCGTACTCTCCAACAAGACGATGGCGGAAGTGGTGGAGCTTGGCGCCGACGCCGTGCTGCGCCCGTGGCAGCAGGACGTCATCCGCGAGGTCGAACCCCAGGCGGGCGGCGTCCGGTACGCCGATGTGGCCCGCGTGATCGATGCCACCTAACGCCAATCGTGCTCCAGCAACGGGTGTTCGTTCCACACCCTTCCTTGAATTTCTAGGGTAACTCGCCCAACGTACCTTTGCGACGGCGGTGCAAAAGCCGTTTTTTGTTGCGCCGCTCCGTCTTTATCGTGTCTATGACCTTCCGTACTCCGCGCCTTGCCGCGGCGCTGCTGGCCGCGTTGCCGTTGAGCGCCGTGGCTGGTGGATTTCAGAGCCTGCCGCCGTCGGCTTACGCCCTTGGGATGGCTGGCGCCGTCACCGCCTCTTCCCGCGATGCCTCGTGCGCGTGGTTCAATCCCGGTGCCCTGGGCATGCTCGATTCCGCCAACGTGAGCGTTGGGCTAACGGCGCTGAGCGTGCGCCGGGCATTTCGCAGTGGCGCGACGAATCAGACGGTATTTACTTCCGCTAACCCGGCGTATTCCCCCTACCTCTACGCGGCGCTGCCCCTCGACTCGGCCCGGCGCGTGGTGGTGGCCCTCGTCGTCAACTCCCCGTTCGGCTACGATACCAAGTGGCCCACTGATTGGCAGGGACGCGCGTTGGTGCGCGAAAGCCGTATTCGGACGCTCTTCGTGCAGCCGACCGTGGGCTACCGGGTTTCGGATCAGTTCAGCGTTGGAGCGGGCCTGGTCCTGGCCGGTGCTGATCTGAAAATGGATCGGGCCATTGGTGAGTTTGCGGATGCCAGCGCCCAATACGATGCCTCGGGCAACGGAATCGGCTGGCACGTAGGGGTCAAGGGCCGCGCGGGCGATGCCGTTTCGTTTGGCTTGGCCTACCGCTCGGCCGTAAAAGTGAGCATGACTAATGGCACGGCGACGTTCAGCGGCGTGCCGGCCTCGCAGGCGTTTCGGTTTCCCGCGGGCGCAAAATTCGGCACGGAGCTTCAGCTGCCGTGGCAGCTATCGGCGGGCATCTCGAACGCCGTGACCGAAAAGCTTCACCTCAATTTCTCCTTCGAGCTCAGCGGCTGGAGTGCGTACGACTCGCTCAATATCGACTACAACGACCAGACGCGCCCGACCGAGCGCGGCGGCCGGCGCTACGACGACGCGATGGCCTTCCGGGTGGGGGCCGACTATCAGTATTCGCCTACGCTCGCTCTGCGCGCCGGGGTGTACTACGACGAGAGCCCCGTACGCGACCAGAACATCACCGCCGACCTGCCCGACGCGAACGTCCTCGGCGCGTGCGCCGGGGTGGGCTACCGCCTGGGGCGGCATTTACAGCTCGATGCCGCGTATACGTTCGGGGCGTCGGCCACGCGCAATTCGATCAATAACCCCGCAGCCCTGGCCGTACCCGCCATCAGCGGTCAGTTCCGCCACGTGCAGCACGGGGGCGCGCTAAGCGTGAGCTATCAGTTTTAGGGCTTGATTGATTGAGTAGCTGATCTATATTTTCTGATGAATTCCTTGTTGCGCATTTCTACTCTATTGGCGGCGGGACTGGCCACCGCCACGCTCACCAGCTGCGAACCCAAGCTCGACGCGGTACCCACGCCCGCCACCGGCTCAGTCGATGTCAGCCGGTACGTCGCGATCGGCGATGACTACACGGCGGGCGTCGCCAACGGGGGGCTCACGCGGGAGCACCAGGAGTATTCCTTCCCGAATCTGCTGGCGCGCCAGCTGCAATTGGCGGGCGCGGGCG
>JBKJUQ010000111.1:0-2426 GCA_046590685.1 Hymenobacteraceae bacterium | reverse complement strand
TCAATGACATATTTGATAATGGCCGCCCAGCTCATTTTTGGGCTAACGCTGCTGGTTGGGCTCCACGAGCTGGGGCATATGCTCACGGCCAAATGGTTTGGGATGCGGGTCGAGCGCTTTTCTATCGGCTTTCCGCCGCGCGTTTTCGGCAAGAAGATCGGCGAAACCGATTACCAGTTCGGCGCCATTCCGCTCGGCGGCTACGTGAAGATTTCGGGGATGGTCGATGAGTCGCTCGACACCGAAGCGTTGCAGGGCGAGCCCCAGCCGTGGGAGTTCCGCGCCAAGCCGGCGTGGCAACGCCTGATCGTGATGCTCGGGGGCATATTCGTCAACGTCATTACGGGTATCGTCATTTTCTCGGCGCTGGTCTGGACGTACGGCGAGAGCTACTTGCCCGCTTCTGAAGCCCGCTACGGCGTGGTGACCAACGCGCTCGGACGCGAGCTAGGCTTTCAGGACGGCGACAAAGTGCTCGAAGTCAACGGCAAACCGCTCGAAGCCTTCGACGATATCTACGACCCCGACGCGCTGCTCGCCCGCAACGCTACCTTCACCATCGACCGCCAGGGCCAGCGCATGGAGCTGCCCGTACCGGCCAATATTCTCGATCAGCTTTCGCATAACCGCGATGAGGCCGCCCTCTTCGTGGCGCCCGCGCAGCCCTTCAGCGTGGAGCGGGTGCTCACGGGGCGCCCAGCCGCCAAAGCGGGCCTTCAGCCCGGCGACCGCGTAACGGCTATCGATGGCAAGCCGGTGGCGTACTTCCACCAGTTTCAGCAGGCCTTGCAAGCCCACAAAGGCGAGCCCGTGCAGCTTACGCTGGAGCGCGGCGGCCAAACGGTGCAGACTTCGGCGACAGTTGAGAAGGAAGGCACCCTGGGCATTCAGATCAAGCCGATGCTCAAGCTCGAAACCCGCCAGTACGGGTTGCTCGAAGCGATTCCGGTTGGTACCAAACAGGCTTTTGGGGTCGTTACGGCCAACGTCAAAGCATTCGGCAAGATCTTCCGCGGCGAGGCGAGCGCGTCGAACTCGCTGTCCGGCCCGATCGGCATCGCCCGCGAGTTCGGGGGCGTATTCGACTGGCTTAAATTCTGGCGCCTCGTCGGGATGCTCTCGATGGTGCTCGCCTTTATGAATCTGCTCCCCATCCCCGCCCTCGACGGCGGCCACGCCTCTTTTCTGCTCTACGAGATGATTCTGGGGCGCAAGCCGTCCGAGTCGTTCCTGGAGAATGCCCAGAAGGTGGGCATGGTGCTGCTGCTCGGCCTGATGGTCTTCGCCTTCGGCAACGACATCTACAAAGGACTTTTTTGATTGAATTGTGAATTGTGAATTGTAAACTGTGAACGGTCGGTCGACAAGTTCACAGTTCACAGCAGCTGGTTTTGCGTCAAAAGCCAGAAGTCTTTTCAGTGATTGACCACCACTCTTCGGGTGCCGAAGTGAGTGGCGCGCGCGTCGCGCAGCACCAGCGTATAGAGGCCCGGAGGCAGCGCGCACACGTCAAACGTTGCCGCGCCAGTGGTGGGAAGCGTAACCGTCAGCAGCTCGCGGCCCAGTGCGTCGAGTAGGCGCGCGGTGGCGCCGGTAGCGGCCGTGACCTGCACCGTTTCACGCGCCGGGTTGGGGTAGCAGTTGAATGCCACCGCATTCTGTTCGGCCGGCCGGCCGGTGACCAAGCCCTTGAGGTGTGCGAAGAAGGCACCATAAGTAGAAAGTACGCGGGTGTGGGTGAGCGTAAGCGACCCGCAGACGGCCGTCGGCCCCGTAAACGCGCCCAGCACGTAAAGGCCGCCCCGGTGGTCGAGGGCGACACTCGCTGCCCGATCCTCGTCGGGGCCGCCCGCAGAGGCCGTGGCCGTACATCAACGCCGAAGTTGCCGATCAGTTTTCCCACCATCCCATCATCCCGCAACCGCCCCGCCCTGTGTCGCTCCGCAAGTCAGGCCGATCCCCCGTCTCCTCCTCCCAAAAAGCCCCGTTTTCTCACTCCTTCACCGCGGTTAGAGCATAGATGAAGCATAGCAGTACCCACTCTCCAGGCAGGTCAACCCATTCCTGTCCTATTGATAGCGCATAGTAAGTGCATTCAATTAGCGTTCGCTCCCCGGTTTTGTCCTATCGTCCTCCCCACCCCTCTATCCCGGTTTCCTGCCCCAGATCCCACCGCACAGTCGTCGCATTAACTAGCCGGTCCACTGCCGTGGCTACCGGCCCGCTTCCCGCCCTAACCGTTCCCTGCCCTGCCTAGTGCCCCTGGCTGTTCGTTTCGCTAGGGTTAGGGCTATAGCTTTACATTCTTCTATACCCCCGCCAATTGAAAATCCGGCCCGCTGCTATTTGGCTGGCTTCTATTTAGAAGCCAGTAGGGGGGATTGCAGGAGTTGAAATTTGGGGGCCAGCAAGGTGCGTAATTCGTC
>JBKJUQ010000057.1:0-1329 GCA_046590685.1 Hymenobacteraceae bacterium | reverse complement strand
CGTGTTACCGACGGTGGTGTAGGCGCCGGCCTTTTTGCCGCCGCGCTGCGCGCTGAACACGCGCACGTTCTGGTCGGTGGCGGCGTTCATCGTCTGCGAGAAGGTGAGGGCGACGTTGGTGGTGCGCACGGCGCTCACGGCATTGCGGACAGGGCTGCGCACCAGCACGGTGGGCTGCGCCAAAGCGGGAAAAGCCAACAGCACGCCCGCGAGCCAGGGCAGTGAATGGCGGAGGTAGGGGTATCGCATGGGGTAGAGAGAAAAAGGGAAAAATCGGGGCTGTTGCGGCCCGCCCACGCCGGGGCTAACCACCCGACAAAGCACGGGACCCCCTCCCCAAAACCATCCCACATATGTATGTGTAAAATATTGCGCGCGCCTCACATCTTTGAGTGAGGGGGCCGCCGCGATTGGGGAGCTATTATGCGCGCCGGGGCGGAGGCTCGTCAAGGGCGGAGTGCCGCACCGCAACCGGCCGCACCACGACGGGCTCGGCCGACGGGCTCGGCCGACGGGCTCGGGGATAATTGCGCTCCCGAACGCCGGGGAAGGACGGGGAAAAAAGAACGGCCCGGCGACACTTGTCGCCGGGCCGTTCAGGCTATTAGAGGGAATTGCGGCGGAAGCGCCTTGGGCAGCGCCCGCCGGCCTACTCCACCACCAGCCGCTGCGTGTGGGCGCCGCTGCGCACCACGTACACGCCGGGCGGCAAGCCGGCGAGTGGCAGCGTACTGGTAGCAGTATCTGCGGGTACGGTGCGCACTACCCGGCCGAGGCCGTCCAGGAGCTGTACCGGCTCGCCCGCCGCCCCACCGCTTACCCGCACCGCGTCGTGAGCGGGGTTGGGGTAAAGCGACAGGTTGGCACGGATGGCGCCGGCACTGGACATACCGAGCACCCGTCCGCCGTTGAACTCCACCGCGAACCTGCCCCGGATTTCGCCGGCGCGAGCGGCTACGAATGGCACGGCCGGATGCTGGCTCAGGTCGTAGCGGGTGTTGGTTTGGCGGTCGAGCAGCACTACGGTGCCTTCCTGGAGAAAGCGCTGCGCCCCGACCAGTAGGGTATATCCCCGCGCGGCGGGTACGTCGAGCAGCAGCTCCACGGTAGCGCCGGCCGGCAGATCCGTGTCGGCGAGGCCGTTGATGGCCAACTCCGTCAGGCCATCCGGACTCAGCGTGGCCAGGGTGGGCATCCCCACGTTACGGCCGGGCTTGACGGCGTCGTAGGCGGCATCAAGGCCGGGGGTGGCACCGGTCTGGAAGTAGAGCGTCGTCTCGTCGGTGGTGCTCGCGCCGCCGCTCAACGTCAGGGTCAGGCGCGGCCGGG
>JBKJUQ010000048.1:0-18200 GCA_046590685.1 Hymenobacteraceae bacterium | reverse complement strand
GATCGGCGCGAAAACCTCTTCACCCGCACCTACCTCGACTACCTCGCCGTGCCCGATCAGGACCGCGGCGAGCGCACTGTCTGGAAGTTTGCCTACGACCCGCCTACCGGCAAGACCGGCGACGCGCTGGCCTACACCAACATTCTGCCCCACGCGCCCGGCAAGCTGCTTTTCTACCACTACGACCCCGTCCGCGAGGCCCTGGAGCTGAAAGTACTGCCCATTCCGGCGTGGCGCGCGGCGCAACCGTAGCGCGCTGTCCGTACCCGTCCTTCTCTCTCGTATTGCTTTGGTTGCTGCTATGTTGCGCGCGCTTCCCCGTTTCCCCGCCGCGTGGCGGGTTCTGCTGCTGACTTTCCTGCTGACGGGAGCCGTCCGATCCGGTCGCGCCCAGGAGCTGACCCTCCCGGGGGTCCCCGTGGCTGCCCCCGTGGTGCCCGTAGAAGGGATGGGCTACTTCCTGCTCTACCGGAGCGAAGCCGGCGACGACGGCCGTGACCTCTACGCGCTGCGCCTGCTCGACGACGCCCTCAAGGTGCGCTACGAGTACACCCTGGCACTGCCCGTGGGTAATGACCAGCCGCAGGTGCTGCCCGGCCGCGCGACGTTCGCGCTCGTGTTTCGGGTGGCGCAGGGGCTGATCATTCACACCTTCAACCCCACCACCGGCGCCCACCAGCAAAGCGAGATCGGCGCCGCGCCCGACCGGCACCGCCAGCCGGCCAACGGCCCCACCGTAGTCGGCACGCCCACCGACGGCTTCTGCCTGGTGCAGGCGTACGCGGCGAAGGATACCACCGGGTTTCGGATCTCCGTGCTCGACGCGGCCCTGCAGCCCAAGTGGACGCGCCTATACATCCCCACCACCCTGCGGGCCCACTACGTGCAGCAGGTGGTAGTCAGCAAGGACATGATCGGGGTCGTGCTGGCCGATTCGTACCGCGTGAACCTGAAAACCAAGGACGAGCACACGGTGGTCGACCGGTACGTGACTGCGTTTGCGGCCAGCAGCGGCCAGGAGCTGTTTCGCAAGCCGCTGCACATCACGGGCACCCCCGTCCGGACGGCGCGGCACCTGCTCGCCCTCACCGACGGACGTGTAGCCGTCGCGGGGGAGGCGTACGCGAGCAAAACGGCCCGCGCCGATAGCTCCCTCGGCTTGTTCCTGACGACGTACCGCCCCGACGGTACGGCCACCACGGCCCTCACCACCTGGGCCGACGTGGGGACGGGCCTGCGCAACCCGGCGCTGGCGGCGGAAGTGAAGGAAAACCGCGGGCGTTTCGGCAGCTACGAGCTCTTCAGCCCCGACGGCATCGCCCTGCGGCTGGTGGGCGAATACGCCGGCGGCGAGGCGGCAAGCCAGTTCGTGGTGGTGAGCTACAATGCCGCGGGCCAACCGACGGCGTCGTACGGCATCGCGCGCTCCCTGCGGGCGCCCGACCCCGGGAGCCGGTACCTGGGGCTGGCCGGGCGCCAGTCGAAAGAGCCGGTTTTGCTGTACTCGGGCCGCGAGCCGGTCGCGGAGTTCGTGTACGCCACGCCCCTCGCCGACGGGCCGAGCCGGACGGCCGTGCGCGGCGAAGTGTTGCTCGAAAAACTCGCCGACGTGACCGCCGCCAAGCGGGAGATGCCGGAGCTGGGGGCCATCCAGACGCTCAAGGCGCTCCGCGACCGCCTGAACGCCATTGATGAAAACCTGCACCGGGCCGAGCAGGGCGAGCTGCCAACTTTCACGCCCTACGATGGCGCCTTGAGCTTTGCCACCGCCGGCCCGCGGCAGACCGTGGTGTACCGCTTCGAGCCCACCCACAAGCAGCTGCGCGCGTACGTCCAGACGCTGCGGTAAGGCGCAGAGCCGGCGCGTGCGCCACCTTTGCGCCCGCTGCCCCTATGCCCTGCCGCTGTGCCCTACCGTTTTTTCCTGCCCGACCCGCCGCCCGGCGACCTGCTGCCCCTGCCCGAAGACGAGGCCCACCACCTCACGCGGGTTCTGCGCCTGACCGACGGCGCCGCCGTGGAAGCGCTCGATGGGCAGGGCCACCGCTACTACGGCACCCTGACGGCGGTCAGCAAGCGCGGCGCCCTGCTGCGCGTCGAGCGCCTGGAAACGGTCGCGCCCCCCACGCCGGCCCTGCACCTGCTGGTGGCCCCCACCAAGAACCTCGACCGACTGGAGTGGCTCCTCGAAAAAGCGACCGAAGTAGGGCTAGCGCGATTCACGCCCATCGGCACCCAGCGCGCCGAGCGGCGCGAGCTGAAGCTCGATCGGCTGCGCAAAATCACCATCGCGGCCCTCAAGCAGAGTGGCGGCGCGTGGCTGCCCGTCCTTGATGAGCTCACGCCGCTGGCCGGCGCGCTGGCAGGCGTGGAGGCCACGCGCCGGCTCGTCGCGCACCTCACCACCGACCCCGCCGAACGCGTGGCCCTGCCGCGAGCGTTGACCGGGAGCCCCGGCTCGGTAGCCGTGCTGATTGGCCCCGAAGGCGATTTTACCCCGGCGGAAGTTGCGCAGGCCCGCGCCGGCGGCTTCCAGCCGGTGACGCTGGGGAGCTCAGTGCTGCGCACGGAAACCGCCGCCCTGTTCGCCGCCTGCGTCGTACGCGCTTCGGCTTCGGCCTAACTTTACTTTTTCTATGCTTCGCTCCTGTCTGCTCGCTTTTCTGTTGCTGCCGCTGGTGGCGTTCGCCCCGGCCGCGCCGCGGGTGGCGGGTCCGCCGTCGTTCAAAGTCGCGCGCCTTAAATACCAGGGTGGCGGCGACTGGTACGCCAATAAAACGTCGCTCCCGAATCTGATTCGCTTCTGCAACGAGTCGCTGAAGATGAACATCGCGCCGGAGGAAGCGACCGTCGAGCCCGCGTCGGCCGAGCTGTTTACGTACCCGTTCGTGCACGTCACGGGGCACGGCCCCATCACGTTTTCCGACGCGGAAGCTGATAACCTGCGGCGCTACCTGATCAGCGGCGGATTTCTGCACCTCGACGACAACTACGGCCTCGACCAGTTCATCCGGCCCCAGATGAAGAAGGTATTCCCCGAGCTGGAGTTCGTGGAGCTGCCGTGGAGCCACCCCATCTACCACCAGAAGTTCGATTTCGCGCGGGGGCTACCCAAAGTCCACGAGCACGACGGTAAGCCTGCGCAGGGCTTCGGCCTGATCTGGCAGGGGCGCCTGGTGTGCTTCTACTCCTACGAGTGCGATCTGGGCAACGGCTGGGAAGACGCCGGCACGTACCCCGACGACCCGCCCGCCAAGCACGACGCGGCCCTGCGGATGGGCGCCAACCTGCTGACGTACGCGCTGACGCAGAATTTTTAGCGCGGCTACCTCCCTAGCCCAGCCTTTGAAGGCCGGGCTAGGGAGTGATGACTGCACGGGTAGCCAGACGGCGCCTTCAGATGGCCACACTGGCCGGATCGGGTTACGAACCCCCGATCTTCGCGGCGGCGCTGCTTTCCGCCGGTGCTGCCATGCTCTACTACCTTCTGAAAGGCCTCCTGCGCCCCGCATTGCGCGTGTTCTACGCGCAGGCCACCGATGCCGGGCCGGAGGCGCTGCCCGAAACGGGTCCGCTGGTGGTCGTCGCCAACCACCCCAATACCCTAATGGACCCCTTGCTCGTGGGGATGCTGTGGCGGCGGCAGCTGCATTTTCTGACGAACAGTCGGTTTTTTACGTCGGTCGGCGGCTGGGTGCTGCGCGCTTCGGGGGCCATCCCGCTCTACCGCCAGGAAGACCACGCCGCCACCGCCGGCGAGCGCCCGGCGGGCGGCCTGACGAACCCGCAGCGGGCGGCGCGCAACGACGCGTCGTTTCGCGCTTCCTTCGAGCTACTGAGCGCCGGTGGCGCGCTCCTGATTTTCCCGGAGGGCTCGTCGGTACTGACGCGACGGCTGCGGCCGGTTAAGTCGGGGGCGGCGCGCATCGCGCTGGGAGCCGAGGCGCGTCACGACTGGCAGCTGGGCGTCCGGATCGTGCCCGTGGGCCTCAACTACGCCGCCGCCGATCGCTTCCGCTCCCGCGTATACCGGCGGGTCGGGCCGCCGATCTGCGTCGCCGATTACCGAACGCGCTACGAAGCCAACCCGTCGGCGGCCATCCGGGCGCTGACCGCCGAGGTGCGCCGCGCTCTCGACCAGCAGCTGCACGCGCCGCGCACCGACGACGACGAGGCCCTGGTGCGGGTGCTGGAGGCGCTCTTGCCAGTGCTCTTGCCGCTGCTACCACTGCGAGCGGACGGGCCAGCCGCGCCGGCCAGCTCGCCGACGGCCGGGCAGGAATTCGCGCTGGTTGGGGCGCTGCGGCACACCCTGCACTGGCTCGACGGCCACGACCCCGCGCGCGGGCAGGCGCTGCGCCAGCGGCTGCTTGATTATCAGCAAGCCTGCCACCGCGCGGGAATGGCACCCGGCGCGCCGCTGGACCTGCCCCCGCCCGGCATCGCCGCGCGGGCGGGGCTGACGCGTTTGCTCGGTGGGCCCGTGTGGGCGTGGGGCATTCTCCACCACGGGCTGGCGTACGGGCTAACCGCGTATCTGGCGCGGCGCCTGACCCGGGAGGCCGAGTTTACGGCGTCGTTGACAATGGTGCTGGGGATGGTCTTGCTGCCGCTTTTTTACGGCGTGCAAACCTGGCTGGTCTGGCGCTTCACGCACTCGGGCACGCTGACGGCGGGGTATCTGGTCGGGCTCCCGATCACGGGTTGGGGAGCACTGGCCTACGCGCGTGGGTGGGCCGCGTGGCGCCACGAGCGGCGCGTCCGGGCGCTGGGTCGGCAGCACCCGCAGCAACTCGCGGCCTTGCGCGCCGAACATGCCGCGTTGCTCGCGGACCTGATGCAGGCCCTCACCGAGTGGCAACGCGCGGAGCCGCCCGCCGCGGCACCGGAAAAAGACAGACCGCGTGGAGGCCGCTGATGCGACAGCCCTGGCCCGACTCAACAACCTTTAAGCGCCCCGTAAGGTAAAACGGCGACTTTTCCTCCCCGGAAAAAACCCGTCCCTTATGTCCATTTCTTCTCTGCGCGGCCCGCTTACCGGGCTGCTGCTGGCGGTGTTGCCGCTGTTCGGCGCCCGCGCGCAAAGCCCGACCCCGGCGCACTCGGTTTTCCTGATCGGTAACACCGCCACGGCGCCGCTCTCCGAAACGCGCCTGGCGGCTTTACGACAGGCTTTACGGCAGACGACCACGCCCTTCACGCTCGTCCACCTCGGCGACGTGGCCGGGCCGCTGGGACTGCCGCCGGCCGAAAAGCCCGAGCTCGCCGCCGACCGGACCGCGGCCCTGGCCCGCCTCGACGCGCTGGTCGGACTGGTTACCGACCTGCCCAACGGGCGGCTCGTGGTCGTCCCCGGCGACAAGGATTGGGCGAATGGCGGCCCCGACGGCTTGAAAGCCGTGCGGCGCCTCGAAGCCTACCTGAAGGAAAAGAACGTCGATGTGGTGGCCCCCGGCAAGGGCTGCCCGGGGCCCGAAATCCTGGATCTGGCGCCCACCGTGCGACTCGTGGCGCTCAACACGGCGTGGTTTACGCACCGCTTCGACCGGCCCGAGGAGCCCGACACGGACTGCAAAACCCTATCGAAAGAGCAGTTCCGCGAAGACCTCGACGACGCCATCGGCGATCGCGGGCGGCGCAACGTGCTCGTGGTCGGTCACCACCCCGCCATCAGTAACGGGGTGTACGGGGGGCGGATTCCGCTCAAGCGCCACCTCTTTCCGTTCGAAAAAACGCCCGTGCCGCTGCCGCTGCTCGGGACGGTGTACGCCGCGTACCGCCAGAACGTGGGGACCCCGCGCGACCAGGCGTACCCCGGCTACCAGGAATTCAGCAAGACCCTGCTGGCGGCGCTGCGCGATAATCCCGGCGCGATCTACGCGGCCGCCCACGACTATTCGCTCCAGCTGCTGCCCGTGGAAGGCGGCTACCAGCTCGTGAGTGGCTCCATCGCGCAGCACGAAAACGTGGGCCCCGACCGCCGCGCGCGCTACAACGACGACGCCGAAGGCTTCGCCCGGCTCGACTATTTCGCCGACGGCACCGTGCGCGCCGCGTTTCTGACGTTTGACCAGGCCGATTCGCCGCAGGCGACCGAAACGTTCGCCACGACGCTCTACCGCGCACCGTGCGCGGCCGCGCCGGCCGATGCGCCCGGTGCCCTGGCCAACGATGCGTTCCCGTGCAACGGCGCCCCGGCCGCGACCGGCGACCTGCAGATCAAGGATGCGCCCGCGCCGGGGCAGGCGCTATCGACGGTGGTGCCGGGGCCGGAATACCAAGGCGGGCCGGGCAAGCGCCTGCTGATCGGCCGGCTGTACCGGGCCGACTGGACGACCCCCGTGCAGGTACCAACGCTCGACTTAGCCGCGACGTACGGCGGGCTGCACCCGGTCGGGCAGGGCGGCGGGCGGCAGACCACTTCGCTCAAGCTCCTCGGGGGCGACTCCCTGGAATACGTGTTTCGCTCCGTCGATAAGGACTTGCAGGGGGCGCTGCCGCCCGAGCTGCGCAATACCGTAGTGGCGAACATCCTGCGCGACGTGACGGCGACCTCCCAGCCCTATTCGGCGCTGGTGTGCAGCGAGCTGCTCGACGCAACCGATATCCTCCACGCGCGCCCCCGCCTGTTCCGCCTGCCCGACGACCCCGCGCGGCTTGGCGCGTTCCGGCCGCGGTTTGCCGGGTTGCTCGGCACGCTCGAAGACCGACCGCAGGATGCCGAGCACGGCCAGGCGAAAGGCTTCGCGGGCGCCGATGATGTCACGCGCTCGTTCGGGCTGTTCCGGCAGATCTACAAGGACCACGATACCCGCGTCGATGAATCGGCGCTGGCCAAAGCGCGCGCGTTCGACATGCTGGTGGCCGATTTTGGCAAGCACGAAGACAACTGGCGCTGGGCCGGCTTTGAGGAGAAAACGGCCGGCGAAGGCAAGCGCATCACCTACCGCCCCATCCCGCGCGACCGCGACCAGAGCTTTACCCGCTGGGACGGGGTGCTGACCTGGACGGCGAACCGCGAGTGGGCGGTGCCGAGCATCGAAGGCTTCGCGCCGAAAGTGCGCGGCCTTGAAAGCCTGAACTGGCCGGCCCGTCACCTCGACCGGATGCTGCTCACGAGCATCACGCGCGAGCAGTGGCGCGCGGCGGCCACGTCGCTGCAACAGTCGCTCACGCCGGAAGTCATCGACCGGGCCGCCGACCGGCTCCCGCAGGAGCTGCACGCCACCACCGGTGCCGAGTATAAGCAACGGCTGCGCTCGCGCCTCGCCGATCTGCCCCGCGCCGCCGACGAGTACTACCTGATGCTGGCGAAGTTCGTGGACGTGGTGGGGTCGAACAAGGCGGAAGTCTTCCAGGTGGAGCGCCTGGCCGCCGGCGACGTGCGGGTGCGGGTATTCGACAAGCAGAAGGACGGCGACGCCCCCGACGGCGCGGCGTACTACGACCGCACCTTCCACAAGAAGGAAACGCAGGAAATCCGCCTCTACGCCCTGGCCGGCAAGGATGTGGTGCAAATCACCGGCACCACCGATCACTCGATTCTGGTGCGCGTGATTGGCGGGGCGGGCGAAGACCAGATCACGGATGCCTCCGATGTGAGCGGTCCGCGGCGCTACACCAAGGTGTACGACGACCGCGAAACCACCCTCACCAAAGGCCCCGAAACCAATGACAACCGCTCGGCGCAGCCCGGCGTGAACCTCTACGACCGCCGCGGCTTCGAGTACGACGGCTACACGCCCCTCTTCAACATCCTCTACAACCAGAACGACGGCTTCGGCCTGGGGGGCGGCTTTTCCTACGACAAACAGGGCTGGCGCAAGCCGGGCTTCAAGAGCCAGTACGGCATTTACGCGCAGTACACCACCGGCGGCAACCGGCAGGTGTCGGCATTCGTGCGCTACCGGCACGTCTTCGGGCAGTGGGATTTTGCCGGCCTCGGCGAGTACGGCGACTATTACCCGTTCTACAATTTCTTCGGTCTGGGCAACAATACCGTCAAGGATGAGAACCGCTACAACGACCGCTTCTACCGCGCCCGCTTCAGCGGTCCGCGCGCCGAGGCGGCGCTGGAGCGGGTACTGCTGCGCTCGAAGAGCCGCTTCCGCATCGGGGGGCTTTACGAAGACTTCACGAGTAACCTGCCCGCGAATACCATCCTCTCGAACGACAGCCCGGTGCCCATTGAGCTGCGCGGCGTGAGCACCGACCATCAGCAGCTCGGCGGCGCGCGCGCCGAGCTGGATCTCGACTTCCGCGACCGCAACTTCTTCGCCCGCAAAGGCATGCGGTTCTACGGCCGCCACACCACGTATCAGCAGCTGACGGGCTCGTACGTCGGCGGCCCCGGCCCGAGCCGCGCTACCTTCAGCGTCAGCGAAGGCTTCGTCGAGTATTATGGCACGGCGCGGCTGGGCATCCCCGTCACGCTCGTCCTCAAGGGCGGCGGCGCGAAGGTGTACGGCGTCGACAACCGCCGGATTCCGTTCTACAAATTCCCGCAGCTCGGGCAGAACCAGAACCTGCGCGGCTACGTCCGCAACCGCTTCACCGGCGACGCCGTGGCGTACCTCAACACCGAGCTGCGCCTGGCGGTGGGCAAAGTAGAAAGCACGGTCGTCCCGTTTTCCTACGGGCTGGTGGGCTTTTACGACATGGGCCAGGCGTTCGTGGACGGCAAAGCGCCCGGCGGGCTGCGGGCCGGCTACGGGGGCGGCTTCTACCTCTCGCCGTTCGTCGACCGCTTCGCGCTGTCGGTGATCTACGCCCAGTCCGCCGAGGAAACGGGGCTGATTCAGTTTGCCGCGGGGTTTAAGATCGACCAGTAAGGTATAGCCGCTCGGAAGCCGATTCGGAGAAGCCGCAGCAGTTGTAGGATATCTTTGCGGGCTCCAGCTTATTCTACACTATTCCGTAGGATACAACACCGCGTTACGCATTATCCTACACCCCTGCGTAGGATACACAGCTGCATCTTCTTTTACTCTACGCCCCCTCCCCCCCTTTTCCCCGATGGGTCGCACGGCTCCCCGCGCCAGCACGATGCTGGGCCGTTTCCGCCGCTACTTCCACTTGCCCCAGTGGGAGGTAGCGGGCCTGCTGCGCGTCAGCGAGCGCACCTACGAGCACTTGGAAGCTGCGCGCCGCACGGGCACCCTGCCCGTGCTGGAGCGGCTGCTGGTGCTGATGGCCCTGGTGCCGCCCGACCCGGTACCCAACGAAGCACCGCCGCCCGCGGAGCCGCTGGCGCCTTTGCGGCCCGACCACCCCGACGCGCGGGGGCTGGCGAAGCTGCGGCTGCGCATCCGCTACTGCCGCCTCCACGCCGACCGGCTGCGGCGCGAGGCCGACGTCATCGCCGACTACCACCGGGCGCCGGCCCGCCGCGTGGCGGCCCTTGAAACGCTGCGGGCCCAGGCAGCCGCCCCCGACGCGCCGCCCGCCGTGGCCGAGGTACTGGCGCGGTTCGCGCAGCTCGAAACCACGCCCTTGGCCGCCGACCACGTGATCTGGCACCGCAAGCAGGCCACCGCCGCCGGGCTGGAAGCCGAGGCCGCCGTCCTGGAAGCCGCTCTGGAAACCGCGCCGTGAGTCGGGCCGCCGCGGGCAGCTGGCTACGCTGTCTGCCGGCTAACGCGGGCCAACCAGCGCCGCGCGGCGACGGTGGCCGTCGGCCCACCCACCCCGTAACCCGCGTTCCTACCTTCGCAAAAAAACCGCTATGGCCCCCAAGCCCGCCGCTATCATTCATATTCCCGCCCCGGTTGCCGGCACGTTCACCAAAGCGCAAAAGGCGTTTAACCGCCTGAGTCAGCGGGTGCAGAAGCTGGAAAAAGAGCTGGCAGCGTTCCGGGTCGCGGCCGACGACGTGCGGCGCCGGGTGCAGGTAGAGTACCGCCCGCTGCAAGCCCGCCACGATGCGGCGCGCGCCGAGCTGGTGCCGCTGCTCGATGCCGCCTACCGGCAGGAAAAGAAACTCACGACTCTGGAACGCACCAAGATCCGCGAGCTGCTGGGGGCCGCGTTCAGCGATTTGCCCGGCAAGGGGTACGGCCACCTTGGGGCCATTCTCGACCACTACGCGCCCGATGCGGCGGCGCAGGCAGCCACCGCCGCCGCCGAAACCGCTTTCGACCACGCCACCGCCGCCGCGATGCGCGAGCTGCTGGAAGCGCAGCTGGGCATTCGCTTCGATCCGGCGGTCGATATCTCGACGCCCGAAAAACTGGAAGCCTACGTCAATCAGCTGCTCGGCGAAGAAGGCGCGCGGCAGCAGGCGGCGCAGGAAGAAGCCGCCGGACGGCGCGCCCAGCGCCCGAAATCGGCCAAACAACTGGCCGCGGAGGCACGGAAAGCCGCGGAGGAGAAAGCCACCACGCAGTCGGTGCGGGCCTTGTACCGCGATCTGGTAAAAGCCCTGCACCCCGACCGCGAGCCCGATGAAGCCGAGAAAATCCGCAAGACCGCGCTGCTCCAGCGCGTAACGGCCGCCTACGAGCGCAACGAGCTGCTCACGCTGCTGCGCCTACAGCTGGAATTGCAACGCCTCGACCCCGCCCACCTCGAAACCCTCGCCGATACCCAGCTGGCGCCCTACAACAAGCTGCTGCGCGACCAGGTAAGCGAGCTCGAACAAACCCTGTTTGACGAGCAGATGGCCGTAGCCGGGTTCAACGACCACGATTTCGGGCCGGTCTCGGCCCAAGGCCTGCGTAACGAGTTCGAGTGGAAAAAAGTAAACCTGCAGCAGCGCGCCGACCAGCTGGCCGCCGACGTGGCCGCGATGACCACCGACGTAACGGCGGTCAAGCGCTTTCTGAAAGGCTTCCGTCTCCCGAACTAGCCCGCGCGGCAGGTTCATTCAATCAACTGCCGCACATGGTTGTTTAGGGCTGCCCGGGGGCGGGAAACCGCTTCGCCCGCGGGCGGAAGCGAAGCCGGCGCCGGTGGTTTTCCGGCTCCGGGCGCGGTAATAATGGGGCCGGGTGGCCGCCGCGTAAACGGCCGGTAGCGCGTTCGGCCTGGCACGTACTTTTGTCTCCGAATGGCCGACACCCCTACCGTTTCCCCGTCTACCACGCTCAAGCTCGCGGCCATCGACATTGGCTCGAACGCCATCCGGTGCCAGATTTCGAGCGTCCTGCTCTTTGAAGGCACCTACACGTTCAAGAAGCTGGAGTACGTACGCTACCCGCTGCGCCTCGGCGAAGACGTGTTCGCCACGGGGCGCATTGGCGCGGTTCGCGCCGTGAAGCTTGAGCAGTTTCTGCACTCGATGAAGCTGCTGATGGCCGTGCACGACGTGGATGCCTACCGCATCTGCGCCACCTCGGCGATGCGCTCGTCGGAAAACGGCCGTGAGGTGGCCGACGATATCCGGCGCAAGCTGCGGATGAAGATCGACATCATCGAAGGCGATGCGGAAGCCGCGTACGTCGACCGCATCCTGACCGCCGTGCTCGCCGACGGGCGCCATTACCTGCACATCGACGTCGGCGGCGGCTCAACGGAGTTCAACCTCTACATCAACCGCGAGAAGGTCGCGGCGGAGTCGTTCGAAATCGGCTCCATTCGCCGGCTGCAATCGGCCGAAGTCGAGTCGAATACCGTGTGGGAAGCGATGAAGGCGTGGGTGAAGCAGAACGCCCGCGCCCACCACGTCAGCCGGGCCATCGGCACGGGCGGCAACATCGGCAAGATCTACGATATGGCGCACCGGACGCCCGGCCAGCCGATTTTCCGCCGCCAGATTGAGGAAATCCACGACCGTCTCGCGGCGATGACCGTCGAGGAGCGCATCCGCATCGCGCTGCTCAACCCCGACCGCGCCGACGTGATCGTGCCCGCCGCCCACATCTACCTCAAGGCGATGCACTGGGCGAAGATTGAGAGTATGGTGGTGCCCGATGTCGGCCTCAAAGATGGCATTCTGCAAGTCCTGCTCGAAGAGCAGCTCGGCGCCGAGATGAGCAACTACCAGCTCGCCATCGCCGCGCAGACGTGGTAAATAGTTTCGAGTGACGAGTAGCGAGTGACACGACCTGTGTACTCGTCACTCGTCACTCGAAACTCGTCACTATCTCATCCCCTACGCGCACCACGCCGGCGCCGCGCGGCACCACGTTCTGGCCGAAGAGCACCTTGGCGCCGGCGCGCCGGTAGGTGCTGAGCAGCCGCAAGGGCTCCTTACCCGCTAAGGCAGTTTGCTGGTCGATGGTCGTCACGACGCAGCGGGCGCACGGCTTGACACCACGAAACGCGACGGCGCCGATGCGGAACCCGCCCCACTCGTCTTCGAGGTGGGCGGGGCCGCCGCTAAAGACGAAGTTGGGCCGGAAGCGATCCATCGGTACCGGCGGGTGGCCCGTCGCGCCCAGCCGCGCGTTCAGCTCATCAAGGGCGGCCTGCCCGATGATGAGGAACGGGTAGGCATCGGCGAAGCCGACGATGGCGTCGGCGGGGGCGCGCTCCGGGTCCACAGCGCGGTGGGTGGTATCGGGCATGTACACGAGGCGCGTGGGGCGGGCCAACGCGGCCGTAAACCATTCGTTGGCGGCGGCGCTCACGGGGAGGGCCCGGACGGTATCGTCCCAGATCACGACTGACAGGGGCTCGGTGGCGGGTTCGGCCAGGGGGATTCGCAGGGCGGGCAGTTCGGGGCGTGCGCGGTGATGCACCACCAGCTCGGCGCTTTCCAGCGCGACGGCCAGCAGCGCGAGCGTGGCGTCGGTGCGTTGGGTCATAAACCGGTTTTGCTCGTCGATGAGCAGCCAGCGACGGTCGTGGCGCAGGCCGCGCGCCTCCACGACGGCTTCCGTCAGCCGGATACCGCCGAGGGACTTGATCGGGTAGAGGAAGATTTCGGTGAGGGTGAGCACGGCAAAAAAGGGGTAAAGTGAGCAGTAAGGGGGTAGTAAGGCAGCAGGAAACGCGACGTTAACCGGCAGGCGTAAGCGGCTGATTGGAGGGGCTACGAGACTAAAACCAGGTGTTACCCATACTTTACCCTGGCTTTACCCGTGCTTTAGCCATACTATACCCATACTATACCGGTGCTTTAGCGGGACTAAACTTAAGCTTTACTGATACGGTAGTAGTCGGGTATCTACGGGCTGGAATTGGGGCATCAGCCACTTGCCGGCGCTAAATTTACCCCGATGATTAGCTTCCTGCTCAACGACCACCTCGTCCGGACCCACCAGCCGTCGGCCCTGCCGGCGCTCGACTTCGTGCGCGAGCACCAGCACCTGCGCGGCACCAAGACCGGTTGCCGCGAAGGCGACTGCGGCGCGTGCACCGTGTTACTCGGCGAGCTGGCGGCCGATGGCCAGACGGTGCAGTACAAGCCCATGACGTCGTGCCTGTTGCCGCTGGCCAACGTGGCGGGCAAGCACCTGGTCACGATTGAAGGCCTCAACCTCAGCGCCCGGCCGCACGACCTCAACCGCGCGCAGCAAGCCATCGTGGACTGCGGCGGCACCCAGTGCGGCTTCTGCACGGTGGGATTCGCGGTTTCGCTCACGGGGCATTGTCTGGCGGGTGAAGGCCCGACCGACTACGCGCAAACGGTCGCGAGCATCGACGGCAACATCTGCCGGTGCACGGGCTACAAGTCGCTCGAACGCGCCGCTGCCCAGCTCACCGGCGAGCTGGCCGCGCGGCCCACTGCCCCCGCGCTCCCGTGGCTGACCGAAAACGGGTTCGTCCCCGCCTACTTCACCGGGGTAGCCGCGAAGCTGGCAGCGCTCCAATCCCCTCCCACCCTCAAACCCTCCCACCCTCAAACCTTCCTCGCCGGCGGCACCGATCTGCTCGTGCAGCGGCCGGAGGCGATGCTGACGACCGCGACGGCGAACCTCTTCGACCAGGCAGGCCTGCGCGGCATCCGGCGCGCCGGGGACCGCATTACGATCGGCGCGGGCACCACGGCGCAGGAGATGATGGACTCGAAGGTACTGGGAGCGGTTTTCCCCCGGTTGCGGCAGCACCTGAAACTGGTGTCGAGCACGCCGATCCGGCAGATGGGCACCGTGGGGGGCAACCTCTGCAACGCCTCGCCGATCGGGGATCTGACGTGCTGGCTGCTGGCACTCGACGCAGACCTGACGATCGCCGATGGCGTCGGCGGGGAGCGGACGCTGCCGCTGCGCGAGTTCTACACGGGCTACAAGCAGCTGGCGAAAACTACGTCGGAGTACCTGGCCGCGATCTCGTTCCGGGTGCTGGCGGCGGACGAGTTTTTCAATTTTGAGAAGGTGTCGAAGCGCACGCACCTCGATATCGCGTCGGTGAACTCGGCGGCGCGGCTGCGGGTCCGGGATGGCGTGATTCAGGAGGCGGTTATCTCGGCGGGCGGGGTGTTCGCGACGCCTTTACACCTGCGCCGGACGAGCGCGTTTCTGGTCGGGCGGGAGCTGTCCGGGGAAACGATGGACGCGGCGAATGAAATCGCGCAAGCCGAAATCGCCCCGATCGGCGATGCGCGCGGTACGGAAACCTACAAGCGGCTGCTGCTGCGGCAGTTGCTGCGAGCGCACGCGGTGGAAATGCAATTCCCGCAAAGACGCCAAGAGTAACGCAAAGACGCTAAGCCGGCTTAGCGTCTTTGCGAAGTCTTTGCGCCTTCGCGGGAAATAAAAAAACAACCATGCAAAACCTCGACTCCCACCAGCACGTGCGCGGCGAAAGCGTGTACCTGGACGATATTCCCGTGCAGCAAGGCACGCTGTACGCGGCGGTGTACGACTCGCCCGTCGCCCACGGCATCCTCAACGCGCTGGACATGCAAGCGGCGCTGGCGTATCCCGGCGTCCGGCGAATCCTGACGTATAAAGACATTCCCGGCGAAAACCAGATCGGCGGCATCGTGCCCGACGAGCCGGCGCTGGCCGAGCACCACGTGCACTTCCGCGGGCAGCCGGTAGCGCTCGTGATTGCCGATACCGATGCCATCGCGCGGCACGCCCGCACGCTCATCAAGGCCGACATCACGCCGCTACCCATCATCACCGACCCGCGGGCGGCGGCGGCGCAGGGCGAGCTGATCGTGCCGCCGCGCACCTTCCGCCTCGGCGACGTGCAGGCCGCGTGGGCGCAGTGCGCGCACGTATTCGAGGGCGTGGCCGAATCGGGCGGGCAGGAGCATCTGTACCTGGAGACGCAGGGCGCCTACGGCTACCCCACGGAGCACGGCAGCATCCGGCTGTATTCCTCGACGCAGGGACCGACGGCCGTGCAGCGCCACGCCGCGCGGGTGCTGGGCGTGGGGATGAGCCAAATAGAAGTAGACGTCACGCGCCTCGGCGGCGGCTTCGGCGGCAAGGAAGACCAGGCCACCCCGTGGGGCGTGCTGGTGGCGCTGGCGGTGCACGTGCTGCGCCGGCCGGTGAAGCTCGTGCTCCACCGCCTCGACGATCTGCGGATGACTGGCAAGCGCCACCCGTACTCGTCGGATTTCAAGATCGGCCTCGATGAGAACCTGAAGATCATCGCCTACGAAGCCGATTTTTACCAGAACGCGGGCGCGTCAGCCGACCTCTCGCCCGCGGTGCTGGAGCGCACGCTGTTTCACTGCACGAATACTTACTTCGTCCCGAACGTGCGGGCGACGGCCAACTCGTGCCGCACCAACCTGCCGCCCAACACCGCCTTCCGCGGGTTTGGCGGGCCGCAGGGGATGTACGTCATCGAGGCAGCCATCGCGCACGCCGCCGAGGCGCTGGGTGTCCCGAAGCGCCTGATTCAGGAGCGCAACCTGATCCGCGATGGCGACTCATTTCCGTTCGGGCAGATTGCCGAGCAGGCCCAGGCCCACGCCTGCTGGCACGACGCCATCGAGCGATTTGAGCTGGCGAAGATTGAAGCTGAGGCGGCAGCCTTCAACACCGCGAACCCGCTCAAGAAGCGCGGCGTGAGCTTGATGCCGATCTGCTTCGGGATCTCGTTCACGAAGACGCTGATGAACCAGGGGCGAGCGCTGGTCCACATCTACATGGACGGCTCGGTGGGCGTGAGCACCGGCGCGGTGGAGATGGGCCAGGGGGTGAACACCAAGATGGCGCAGGTAGCGGCGCGCGTACTGGGCCTGCCGATAGGGCGCATCAAGCTCGAGCCGACCAACACCACGCGGGTGGCGAATACGTCGCCTTCCGCCGCCTCGGCCACGGCCGACCTCAACGGCAACGCCGTGCGGATGGCGTGCGAAGCGCTGCGCGAGCGGCTGCTGGCGCTGGCGGCCCGCGAGCTGCAAGTGGCCGTGGAGCGACTGTACCTGGCGGATGGCGAGGTGAGGATCAACCCACCCGCGCCGCAAGCGCCGCAGCGCGACAATGCTATTGCGGTGGAGGAAATCGCGCCGAGCCTGAGTCAGGAGGATGCTTCGAGGCCGGCGGAGTCGCCGTTTATTCCTGTCGGAACCACAGATTCAACTGATTTAACGGATTCAACGGATTCAACGGATGCTGATTTCGCGCCAATCGCGGACTCGCAACTCGCAACTCGCAACTCGCAACTCGACTGGAACACGCTCGTGTCGCTCGGCTACGTCAACCGAATCGCGCTTTCCGAGCACGCGCACTACGCGACGCCGCGCATCAACTTCGACGCGAAAACGGAGACGGGCCATCCGTTCGCGTACCACGTCTTCGGCACGGCGATTACGGTGGCAACGGTGGACTGCCTGCGCGGCACCTACGAGCTCGACGCCGTGCACATCTCCCACGACTTCGGCACGACGATGAACTCGGCCGTCGATCTGGGGCAGATTGAGGGCGGGCTGGTGCAGGGCATCGGCTGGATGACGATGGAGGACGTGGTGTACAACGCCGAAGGGCGCCTGCTGGCGAATGCGCTCAGCACCTACAAAATCCCCGACATCTACTCGGTACCGCGCGTGGTGGATATCCACTTCCTGCCCACCCCGCCCGCCGAGCTGGCCATCTTCGGCTCCAAGGCCGTCGGCGAGCCGCCCTTGATGTACGGCCTGGGCGCGTGGTTCGCGCTGCGCGAAGCGATGCGGGCGTTTAACCCGAGCGTGGCGCACCCCTTCGTGACGCCGATGACGCCCGAGCGGGTGCTGACCGGCCTCTACGCGACGGACCCGGCCGGCGTGGAAGCGGAGGTAGAAGCCGAGCAGGCGGTGTCGGTCGAGGCAGCGGATTGAGGTTTTACCTGAGCTATGGCTGTTATCCGCTCCATCACGGACCTCGATCTGACGAAAACCTACACCTACGCCGACTACCTGACGTGGCAGCTCGGCGAATGGGTATAGTTGCTGCGCGGCAAAGTGCTGCGGCGGATGAGTCCGGCCCCGGCGCGTGTTCATCAGCTGTGTTCGAGCAATTTACACTTTCTGCTCCGCGACCATTTGCGCCGCCAGCCGTTCCAAGTGTACGCCGCCCCGTTCGACGTGCGCCTTATTACGCGCGATGGCGATGGAGCCGATACTGCGATTACGACCGTGGTGCAGCCCGATCTGTGCGTGATCTGCGACCGCGCCAAGCTCGACGACCGCGGCTGCCTGGGCGCGCCCGACTGGGTGATTGAAATCCTCTCGCCTGGCACGGCCGCGCGCGATATGCATGACAAGTTTGACCTCTACGAGGAAGCCGGCGTGGGCGAATACTGGATCGTAGCGCCGCTGGACCGCAACATTTCCGTGTTCGCGCTGGACGCCGAAACCGGTCGCTACCGCACCGTGGGCGACTACGCGGCGGCTGGCCCCGTGCCCAGCCGCAAGCTGCCGGAGCTGGTACTCGAATGGGAAGAGGTGTGGGCGGAATAGATAGAGCCGCTTCAATTTAATTATCGCACCCGCAGGTATGTTTGCTTAGCGCCGGTAGTGGGTGTCAGTGGTCTGCGTATCCCCCGGCGTGGGCGTGTCTTGGTCGACACGCCGAAACGTAAGATCCGTATCCGTCAGGTTTTGCACGGCTACATTCACGTCGCTTGGCGTTGTGTGCAACGTGAGCGTATTGCCCACGCGGGTGTAGGTGACCGCCGTGGTGTCGATCGTGCTGCCATTGGCCGTCGTCTCCGTGTAGTTCGTCGCGGTGAGGATCAGTCGGCCGCTTCGCGGGGTGGTGCGGTCGAACACAACCGTTTGATGCACGTCGGTACGCGTGACGCGCTGGTCGATCATCGTCCAGGTGCCGGTCAGCTCAGCCGCCGGGGCGGGATGGACATCTTCCTTCTTTTTG
>JBKJUQ010000570.1:0-3033 GCA_046590685.1 Hymenobacteraceae bacterium | reverse complement strand
CCATCCACGAGCACGGCGGCCGAGTGTACATGGACGGCGCGAATATGAACGCGCAGGTGGGCCTGACGTCGGCGCCGATGGTCGCCGGCGACGTCAGGCCCACCTGCGCGTTCATATTCGCGCCGTCCATGTACACTCGGCCGCCGTGCTCGTGGATGGTCTGGCAGATTTCCTGGATGCTTTCCTCGTACACGCCGTGGGTGCTCGGGTAGGTCACCATCAGGCACGCGAGCTTATCGGCGTGCTCGGCGGCGCGGGCTTGCAGGTCGGCCACGTCGATGTTGCCTTTCTCGTCGCACTTCACCAGCACCACGCGCATCCCAGCCATCACGGCGGAGGCGGGGTTGGTGCCGTGCGCGGAGGTCGGAATCAGCGCCACGTCGCGGTGATAGTCGCCGCGGCCGTGGTGGTAGCCACGGATGGCGAGCAGGCCAGCGTACTCGCCCTGGGCGCCCGAGTTGGGTTGAAGCGAGACGGCCGCGAAGCCGGTCACCTCACACAGGTATCTCTCCAGGTTCTTGAACAGCTCCTGATAGCCTTTCGTCTGCGAGGCGGGTGCGAAGGGGTGCAGTGCGCCCACCGTGGCCCACGTCACGGGGATCATCTCGGCGGTGGCATTGAGCTTCATCGTGCACGAGCCGAGCGGGATCATCGCGTGCGCCAGCGAGATGTCCTTGTTTTCGAGGTGCTTCATGTAGCGCAGCATCTCACTCTCCGAGTGGTGCTGGTTGAAGACCGGGTGGGTCAGGTACGCGCTGGTGCGGACCAGATCTTTCGGCGCCGCCAGCTCGAAGTCGGTGAGGTGCAGGCCGTGGTTCGCCTTTTTGCCCGCGACTTTAGCAAAGACCCCGAGCACGTCGTCGACGTCCTGCTCGTCGGTGTTCTCGTGGAAGCTGATGCCGATGAAGGCCTGGCCATCTTCTGCGTAGTAGCGGAAGTTGATGTGGGCGGCTTCGGCTTCCTGCCGGATCGCCTCGGCCGCTTCGGCGCTTTCGGCGCGCACCTTAAGCGTATCGAAGTAGAATTCGTTAACCTGCTCGTAACCCAAGGCGGTGAGGGCGTCGGCGGCCCGGCGGGCGTGGGCGGCCACATTAACGGCGATCTGCCGCAGCCGCTGCGGGCCGTGGTACACGGCGTACATCCCGGCGATGACCGAGAGCAGCACCTGCGCGGTGCAGATGTTGGACGTGGCTTTCTCGCGACGGATGTGCTGCTCGCGCGTTTGCAGGGCCATCCGGTAGGCGGGCTGGCCGGTGGCGTCGAGCGAGGCGCCGATCAGGCGGCCCGGAATGACGCGCTTGAACTGATCCTTCGTGGCGAAGAAACCTGCGTGCGGTCCGCCGAAACCCAGCGGCACGCCGAAGCGCTGGCTGTTGCCGACGGCGCAGTCGGCACCTAGCTCGCCCGGCGAGGTGAGCAGCGTGAGGGCGAGCAGGTCGGTGGCCATCACCACGAACACGTTCGCGGCCTGCGCCCGCTGGATGAAGTCGCGGTAATCGGTCAGGAGGCCATCGGCGGCGGGGTATTGCAGCAGGGCGCCGAAGAAGGTATCGTCGTCGAGCGAGGTCGTATCGGTCGCCGCCTGCGTCACTACTTCGATACCGAGCGGGGTAGCGCGGGTGCGGAGCACGTCGATCGTCTGCGGCAGCGCCTGCGCATCCACGAAAAACCGCATCGCCGTCTTGCGCTTGCGCTGCCCGAAGAACATCGTCATCGCCTCGGCGGCGGCGGTGGCTTCGTCGAGCAGGGAGGCGTTCGCGATCTCCATCCCCGTCAGGTCAATCACCATCGTCTGGTAATTGATGAGGGCTTCGAGGCGGCCCTGGGCGATTTCGGCCTGGTAGGGCGTGTAGGCGGTGTACCATCCCGGATTTTCGAGGATGTTGCGCACGATGACCGGCGGCGAGACCGTGTCGTGGTAGCCGAGGCCGATAAACGAGCGCGCCACGACGTTCTGGCTCATCATCTCGCGGAACTCGCGCAGAAACTCGCGCTCGGTGAGAGGAGCCGGCAGGTTGAGCAGATGCGGCAGGCGGATAGCGGGCGGGACGGTCTGCGCGATCAGCTCCTCGACGGAATCGACGCCGATCAGGCGGAGCATCTGGGCGATCTGGTCGGCGTCGGGGCCGTTGTGGCGGTCCTGAAAACGGTCGGCAACGGCGGGCTGAAGCACCATAAATACGAAGGAGTTGACGGGGGAAAAAGCGAAAACCGGGAACGGCCCCAAAGGTACGGGCCGGGCCGGTGGCGCATAACCGGTAGAGGGGGCAAACCGTTTCGGCTCCTGGCTCTAAGCGTGGTTCCGCCCGTGGTGCCGACCGGTACGGACTATAATGGACGATCGCCTACCTTTCGTCAGAAAAACCTTCAAGCTTTCGTCGGAAAAACCTTGAAGCTTTCTCGGACAAACCTTGAAGGTTTCTTGGGAAAACCTTGAAGCTTTTAGGGAGAAACCTTCCGGGCTTGCCGGGCGCAGGCAGGGCGCCGAGATCACGCGGCTCCCCACCACGGCTGCGGCGGTGCCTCCGGCCGGTAGTTCCGATCAGTCAGGCCCGTTCGGTTTGGGCCGCGGCGTCGGTGGCTTAGCTGGTTAGCAGCTCGCGCAACAGGCGCGGCATCGGCGGCTGCGGGGTGCGCGCGCGGATCAGCTCCTGGAGCTTCAAAAACCCGCCAATCAGTGCTTCCGGGCGCGGCGGGCAGCCGGGGACGTACACATCGACGGGGATGATCTGATCGACCCCTTTCACTACGTGGTAGCCGTGCTCCCAGTACGGGCCGCCGCAGTTGGCGCACGAGCCCATCGAGATGACGTAGCGCGGCTCGGGCATTTGCTCGTAGAGGCGTCGGATGCGGTCGGCCATCTTAAAGGTGACGGTGCCCGCCACGATCATCACGTCGGATTGGCGCGGCGAGGCCCGCGGGATGACGCCCAGGCGGTCGAGGTCGTAACCCGGTCCGAAGGCGGCCATCATCTCAATCGCGCAGCACGCGATCCCGAAGCTCATCGGGAAGAGCGACGCCATGCGGGCCCAG
>JBKJUQ010000395.1:0-10109 GCA_046590685.1 Hymenobacteraceae bacterium | reverse complement strand
GTTTTTTGGTCTGGGGCGCGCTGCACGGCGTGGCGCTGGCGGTGCACAAGGCGTGGAGGCAATTAGCAATGAGCAATGAGCAGTTAATAATGAGCAATGAGCAGTTAGCGAATACTGGTCGCAAACGCCCCGTGTTCATTGCTCATTGTTCATTGTTCCTTGCCTGGGCGCTCACCTTCCACTTCGTCTGCTTCTGCTGGATCTTCTTTCGCGCTGACTCGATGGCGACGGCGGTCGCCGTCATTCACCGCATCGCCACCGCCTTTCAGCCCGAGCTGATTCCGGCGATGCTGCCCGCCTACGCGCGGGTATTCGGGCTGATGGCGCTCGCCTATTACCTGCACTTCATTCCGCGACCGGTGAAGGAAGGCGTGCGGAGCTGGTTCGGTCGCGTGCCCGACCTGGGCAAGGCCCTGCTGATCGTGGCCGTAGTGGTGCTGTTGTTTCAGGTGAAGAACGCCCAGATGCAGCCGTTTATCTACTTCCAGTTCTAGCGCCGCGCGGCGCTGGTTCGGGCGTGGCCCGCAAGACAGGCGGTTTAACTCCCGGCCCGCCCTCTTTTCGGCCCCCGCCGTGGCCGATCCGGTAGAGGTTAAGCGATTGACCCGCGCCTCGTAGCCGCCCTGCGGCGCACCACGACGGCGTGCCGGTAGGCGCGCGGTTACCGTATTCCGCGGGCCCGGGCGATGATAGGAGAAATAAGGAATTACTCGGCCGCGGACGGAGTTTATACTAGCTTATCCCGGCTTTTCGGGGTAGCTTTGTGAGGCAGTCCGCAGGGGCTGTCATCCGCTCAATTTGCGCTTAAAACGCGATAAAACCCGCTTATGAAGGAAGCCACTGAGGTCGTGGAAACATTCGTCTCCACCGGAGACTATGATGCCAATGATATCACCGTTCTTGAAGGGCTCGAAGCCGTTCGGAAGCGCCCGTCGATGTACATCGGCGATACGAGCGTCAAGGGCCTGCACCACCTGGTGTGGGAGGTAGTCGATAACTCGATCGACGAGGCGCTGGCCGGCCACTGCGACCACGTCCAGGTCACGATCCACGAAGGCAACTCGATTTCCGTGCGCGATAACGGGCGCGGCATCCCCGTCGGCATCAACACCAAGTTCGGCAAATCGGCGCTCGAAATCGCCCTTACCGTGCTCCACGCCGGCGGCAAGTTCGATAAAAACACCTACAAGACCTCCGGCGGCCTGCACGGGGTGGGCGTGAGCTGCGTGAATGCTCTCTCGACCCACACGCACGTCACGGTCCGCCGCGATGGCGGCACGTTCGAGCAGGAATACATCATCGGGGTGCCGCAGTACGCCGTACGCCGCATCGGCGACTCGACGCCCGAAGAGCGCGGCACGCTGGTGCATTTTCAGCCCGATCCGGCGATCTTCGATGAGTCGCTGGTGTACGAGTACGACCGCATCGCCCGCCGCCTGCGCGAGCTTTCGTACCTCAACCGCGGCATTCGCATCGACCTGCGCGACGAGCGCGCGAGCGAAGTCACCGCCGAAGGGGATGCGAAGTTTGAGTCGTTCTACTCTGAGGGCGGCCTGGCCGAGTACGTAAAATACCTCGACGACTCGCGCGTCGTGCTGATGCACTACCCCGTGTACGTCAAGCACGACCCGCAGGTCGACCCGCGCCACCCCGACCAGGAGCTGGTGCCGGTGGAGGTCGCGTTTCAGTACAACGACTCGTACCAGGAGCACATCTTCTCCTACGTCAACAACATCAACACCGGCGAGGGCGGCACGCACGTCTCGGGCTTCCGCTCGGCGATCACGCGGGTGCTCAAAGCCTACGCCGAGAAAAGCGGCGAAGTGGCGAAGGCGAAAGTGGAGATCTCGGGCGAAGACTTCCGGGAAGGCCTCACCGCGATCATCTCCGTGAAAGTGGCCGAGCCCAAGTTCGAGGGCCAGACCAAGAGCAAGCTCGGCAACACCAACGTCGGCGGCATCGTCAACACGGTCGTCGGCGATATCCTGATGCAGTACTTGGAGGAAAACCCCAAGGAAGCCAAGGTAATCGTCGATAAGGTGATTCTGGCGGCCAAAGCGCGCATCGCCGCCCGCAAGGCCCGCGAGATGGTGCAGCGCAAGGGCGTGCTGAGCGGCAACTCGCTGCCCGGCAAGCTCGCCGACTGCTCCGAGACCGACCCCGCGATCTGCGAGCTGTACCTGGTAGAAGGCGACTCGGCCGGCGGCACCGCCAAGCAGGGCCGTAGCCGCGCGTTTCAGGCGATTCTGCCGTTGCGCGGCAAGATCCTCAACGTCGAGAAAGCCCAGGAGCACCGCATTCTGGAGAATGAGGAAATCCGGAATATGATCACCGCTCTCGGGGTGATGTTCCGCGATAAAAAGAGCCTCCAGAGTACCACCGATGAGGAAGGGGAGGAGCAGGGGCCGCTGGATTTCAGCAAGCTCCGCTACCACAAGATCATCATCATGACCGACGCCGACATCGACGGCTCGCACATCCGGACGCTGATTCTCACGTTCTTCTTCCGGTATATGCGCTACCTCGTCGACAACGGCTTCATCTACATCGCCCAGCCGCCGCTCTACCTCGTGAAGAAGGGCAAGGAAGAGCGCTACTGCTGGACCGAGGACGACCGCCTGCGCGCCATTGCCGAGATCGGCCGCGGCAAGCCCGAAACCGTCGGGGTGCAGCGCTACAAAGGCCTGGGCGAGATGAACGCCGAGCAGCTCTGGGAAACCACGATGCAGCCGAGCACGCGCTCGCTCAAGCAGGTCAACGTAGAGTCGGCGGCCGAAGCCGACCACCTCTTCTCGATGCTCATGGGCGACGAAGTAGCCCCCCGCCGCGAGTTCATCGAGAAGAACGCTAAGTACGCCAAGGTCGACGTGTAGCGTCGGGTGCTGGTTTTCGGTTGATAGTTGATAGATAGAGACCGGCCCCCGGCTGCGCGCGAACTTCGCGGCGCGGCCGGGGGCCGGATAGTTTTGCAGAAGAGATGATAACCCTGATTGAAGCCCGCAACTTCCGCCTATTGCGCTACATCCGCCAGCCGCTGGAAAATTTCCATGTGCTGGTCGGACCCAACGCGAGCGGCAAGACGACCTTTCTGGACGTTATCAGTTTTCTGGGCGATATCGTCAGCACCGACATCGACACGGCGATCAGTAAGCGTTCGCCCGTTTACGAGGATCTCACCTTCGGCGGAGAAGGCGGCGATATTGAACTGGCAGTTGAAGCCCGCATCCCCGACCATATCCGCGCGCTTATCTGGGATGACCAAGCCGACACTATTCGTTACGAAATCCGCTTGGGACTTACTACGGATACGCACGAACACGCTATTCACGAGGAGCGAGTCGTCATTTTTAATAGCCGGGTCAATGAGCCAGAGCCGGTTATTCAGTACGAATTTTTCCCGCAGTCGTCCCAAGACACAGAAACGGTTCTCAACCGAAAATACCGGTTGACATCCTACCGTCAGATTGTGCGAAAAAGTCAGAAAACAGGCAACGACTCTTTTGGGGCGGAGACGTATGAAGCCAAAGAAGGGAAAGGTAAACACAGTGGAAAGGGCTGGATGCCTTCATTCCGGCTAGGAATCAAGCAGTCAGCGGTAAAAGGGATGCCGGCTGACGAAAGGCGCTCACCAGCTACGTTTTGGCTACGTGATTTGCTGGTACGGCAGGTTCAGGTATTTGTGCTTGATAGCTTGAATATCCGGAATCCAAGCCCGCCAGGCCGACGAGGACCAACGTTCCGCCCCGACGGCTCTAATCTACCGTGGGTGATTGCCTCACTACGCAAGGAAAACGAACGCCGCTTTCAGCATTGGTTAGACCACTTGCGTACTGCGCTGCCCGACATTGAGGATATCCGGGTGGTAGAGCGCCCGGAAGACCGTCACAGCTACTTGACCATCCGCTACAACAATGGCGTAACGGTGCCGAGTTGGCTAGTATCGGATGGCACCCTGCGGCTGTTGGCGCTGACCCTGCCCGCCTATTTAACGGGCTTCACCGGCATCTACCTGATTGAGGAGCCGGAAAACGGGATTCATCCGGCGGCGATGGAAACCGTGTACCAATCGCTTTCGTCTGTGTACGGCGCACAAATGCTGCTCGCTACACACTCTACCGTCATCCTAGGCTTAGTAAAGCCACGACAGGTGCTGTGTTTTGCCAAAACAGTTGACGGTATTACCGATATCGTGCGCGGTGATGAACATCCGGCGTTGCGCGACTGGCACGGCGAAGTAGATTTCAGTACACTTTATGCCAGCGGCGTTTTAGGGTGATGAAGGATCTCATCATTCTGGCAGCCGACAAAGCGCAACAGGCATTGTTGGACGGTTTACTGCCACAAGTTGCTCGTAAAGAACGGTGGCCAATGCCCACCTACGACTGTAAAGTGCATCAGCATCACGACAGTGGGGTGTTGAGAGAGGCGCACAATTTCCTGCGTATTTACAAGCGTACACATCGCCATGCGCTCGTACTCTTTGATTATGAAGGCTGTGGTAGCGAAGCGGTTCAGACGCGTGAATTGATTGAACAGCGTGTGACGAACAACCTGCTGACAACGGGGTGGGCGGCCGACTGCTGTGCCGTAATTGTGGTGGCACCAGAGATCGAAAGCTGGTTATGGGTGGCCGAAACCCACATTCAGGAAGTAATCAGCTGGAGGGCTACAACCGGCAGCGTTTATCAGTGGCTAGGCGAACGAGGCTTTCAATTTCTGCCCCCGGATACCCAGAAACCACTTCGGCCCAAAGAAGCGTTTGATGCCGTGTTGCAACACGCCGATCAACCTTATTCTTCGACGTTTTTCAAGCAGATTGCCGCTCGCGCCAGCTACAAGCGCTGCCATGATCCGGCGTTTGTCAAGCTGCTGACGCATTTGCGGCAGTGGTTCGCGGTTACTCAGTAACTATAATACCATGGCAGCCCCGTTGCCGCGCTGTGGTAACGGGGTTGCCGCGTTCTGGTAACCCGGTTACCCACGTCCGTAGTAGTGCAGGCTTACGCTACCGTCAGCGGGTGCGGGCTGCGGGCTTCGCGCAGGGTCTGGGTGCGGCGGGCGCAGTTGCGGATCAGCAGCCGGTAGGTGCCCGGCGCGAGCGCCGCGGGGAGCATCAGCAGCAGCTCCGACGGCCGGTTGGTGAAGGGCGGGCCGAGGACGGTTTCGGTGCCATCGGCGGCGACCAGCCACACGCCCTGGCGCGGGTCGGCGGGGTCGAGCTTCAGCTCGGCGCCGCGCACCCGCACCACGCCGCCGGGGGTGAGGCGGGTGTTGTGCGCATCGGACTGGAAGTCTTCGATGAGGTCGAACGTGGGCTGACGCCGCGCCGGGGCGACCTTCTGGGGCTGGATATCCGCCGCCACCTGCCGCAGCCGCAGGTTGGGGGTGGTGACGACGCGCACCCGGTGGCGGGCGGGGTCGAAGACGTCGTCCTCGTCGGTGAAGACGCCCTCGATCGAGAGGCTGATGATGAGATAATCGAGCACGATGCGGTGCCCCGCCACCAGCAGGCGCAGCACTTCCGTCAGAAACTCCTCCTGATAGGCGAGGATTTCGGCGCGCGTCACCGTCGACCCCGGCCGCGCGATCGCGTCGGCCAGCTCGGGCAGCCCGATGGAGGAATGGTGCTCGACCTGCGCCCGGTAGCCGTCGGGCACGGTCGCGAGCTTCGAGCGAATCAGGGCGTAGCGGATCGACATACGGTTCGCGGGAATCGGAGTGGAGCAGCGGGCGCCGAAGATAGGCCCCGCCCCGGCTCCCCGGAGCCCGTTTGTGGCCGACCTTCGCGGCCGGCTCCGGCCCATCGCTACCGCCCTGCTTCCCGAAATATGAATTACATCGGCTCCAAGATCAGCCTGCTGCCCTTCCTCGAATCGGTGTGGGCGGAAGTAAAAGAGGGCGACGAAACCACCTTCCTCGACCCCTTTGCCGGTACGGGCGCCGTCGGGCGGCGCTTCCGCGAGCTGGGCCTGACCGTGACGGCCGGCGACTTGCAGTACTACGCCGTTGCGCTCAACCGCGCGTACGTGGGCCTGGCCGCCGAGCCGCCTGACGTCCGCGCCCGCCTGGCCGAGCTCAATGCGTTGCCACCCGCGCCGGGCGGCTTTCTGCATCAGCACTACTCGCCGGCCGGTGGCCGGATGTACTTCACCGAGGAAACGGCCGCCCGCGCCGATGCCATCCGTCAGCAGCTCGATGCGTGGCGCGCGGCGGATGAGATCGACGCGGCGACGTTTGATTACCTGCTCGCGTCGCTGCTCGAAAACCTCGACGCCGTGGCCAACACGGCCAGCGTGTACGGCGCGTTCCTGAAGCAATTCAAGAAATCGGCGCTCAAACCCCTGGTGCTGCGTCCGCTGGTGCTGCCGGCGGCCGGGCCGGTGGGCCGCGCCGTGCGCACTGACGCCAACGCGCTCGTGGCCGCCACGCCCACCGACGTGCTCTACCTCGACCCGCCGTATAACCACCGCCAGTACGGCGCCAACTACCACGTGCTCGAAACCGTGGCCGCCTACGACGCGCCGGCCGTTATGGGCGCCACGGGGCTGCGGGCCGGCTACGAGCGGTCGGCGTACTGCTCACGGCCGCAGGTGCGCCGCGCGTTCGCCGAGCTGATCGGGGCCGCTCAGGCGCGCCATATCCTGGTCAGCTACAACGACGAAGGCCTGCTGCCGCTGGAAGAGCTGCGCGCCCTGCTGGCCACGCGCGGTGAAGTGCGCACGTACGAACCCGCCTACAACCGCTACAAGGCCGATAGCGCCCGGCCCAACCAGCGGGCCGGCACCGTCGAGTACGTCCACTACGTGCGCGTCAGGAAGTAATGCGCGTAAAAAAGGCGCGTGCTTGGTCGCAAGCGCCGCCGCAACCGTATTTTGTCGTGTTATGGAGGACCGCTCGCTCATGCGCCAGGGAGCCCCATCGCCAAATCGCTCGTCTACCTACTCGTCACGCTAAACTCCACGCTTCCTGATGGCTGCTATTCGCGCTCTCGAACAGATTCGCCGCTCGCGCTACATCTCGCGCGATATGAGCTGGTTACGCTTCAATTACCGCGTGCTCGATCAGGCGCGCGACCCGCAGAAGACGCTTTTCGACCGGCTGCGCTTTCTGGCGATCACGTGCTCCAATCAGGACGAGTTCTTTATGATCCGGGTCGGGTCGCTCTATAATTACCTCGACTACGGGAAAGAGCGAATTGATTATTCGGGCTTGCGCGAGCTGCCTTTTCGCAAGCGGCTGCTCGATATGGCGCACCGCTTCGTCAACGAGCAAGCCATCGCGTATCAGCGCGAATTGCAGCCGCTGTTTGCCGCCAATGGCTTTCAGATTCTGAATCCCGACGAGCTTACGGAAGCCGAGCAGCGCAAAGCCGACGCGTATTTCCGCAACACGGTATTTCCGCTCCTCACGCCGATGGTATACGACTCGTACCACGGCTTCCCGTTGCTGGTCAATCAGCTCCTCACGTTCGGGGTGCTCACGCGGGTCGCGGAAGGGGAGGACTCCACCCAGACGCGTCTCACGTTCGTGCAGATACCGCAAAATCTGAGTCGTTTCCTGGAGTTGCAGCGCAAAGAGCAGGTTATTTTCGTGCCGATCGAGAGTATTATCCGGGATCACCTCGATCGCCTGTTCCGCAACGTCGAAATTCTGTCCGCTTCGGTATTCCGCCTGACCCGTAACGGGGATTTTACCCTGGAAGAATCCGACGATATCGACGTCGATTTCGTCAAGGAAATTAAAGCCGGAATTAAAACCCGCAAGCGCGGCCGGGTGGTGCGGATTGAGGTCGAGCGCGGCGCGGCGCCCGAATTATTAAAGACCCTCAAGGAGCGCCTGCGCGTCGACAACGCCAATATTTTTCACATTCCGAATCTGCTCGATCTGCGTGGCCTGACGCAGGTGGTGCGGCACCCGCAATTCAAGGGCAAAGGGTTTCGCTCGCCCCCGCCGGTGCAGCCGCGCTCGCTGCCGGCGCTGGAGGCGGATAATCTGTTCGGCTACCTGAAAGGGCACGACGTGCTGCTGCACCACCCCTACAACTCGATTGAGCCGGTGGTGAGTCTGCTCGAAAAAGCGGCTACCGACCCGCACGTGCTCGGGATTAAAATGACGATCTATCGGCTTGCCGAAGATTCGCGCATGACCGCCGCGCTGCTGCGCGCCGCCGAAAACGGCAAGCACGTCTCGGTATTATTCGAGGTAAAAGCGCGCTTCGACGAGGAGCGAAATCTGCGGGAAGGCGAAAAGCTCGAAAAGGCGGGCTGCTTCGTGATTTACGGCATCTCGAAGTACAAGACGCACACCAAGATGCTGATGATTATTCGCAAGGAAGGCGAAAAAGTCACGCGTTACGTGCACCTCGGCTCGGGTAATTATAATGAGGCGACGTCGCGGTTTTATTCCGACGTGAGCTTGCTCACTACCGACGACGTGTATGCCCACGACGTGAGTGAATTCTTCAACGTTATTACCGGGCACTCGCAACCCGATGATTACCGCTACCTCATCACCGCCCCGCGCGACATGCGCCAGCAGCTCATCGGCCTGATCCGCGACGAAGCGCGCGCGGCGAAAAAAGGGCTGCCCGCGGGCATCGTGATGAAGATGAACTCGCTCGAAGACCGCGAGATCATTGATGAGCTCTACAAAGCGGGCCGCGCGGGGGTGCCAATTCAGCTCGTGGTGCGGGGCATCTGTTGCCTGCGGCCCGGTCGGGCCGGGTTGAGCGAGCGCATTCAGGTGCGCTCCCTGGTGGGCGAGTACCTGGAGCACTCGCGCCTTTACTACTTCCACCACGGCGGGCAGCCGCGCATCTACGGCGGCTCGGCCGATATGATGGTGCGCTCCTTCGATCGGCGAATCGAGGCGCTGTTCCTGATCGCGAACCCGGAGGTGCGGCAGGAAGCGATCAACATCCTGATGCTGAATCTGCTCGACAATCAGAACGCCTACCTGATGCGCGAAGACGGCAACTACGTGCGCCGTCAGCCGAAGGAGGAAGATGCGGTAGTAAATATCCACCGCGACTTTTACCGCCCCGATTCGGCCGCGCCGCTGCCGTTCGCCGCCGCCACGCCCGGCGCGCTGCTGGCCCTGCTCCACGAGCTGCACCACCCACCGGTCGCAGGGCCGGCCGACGCCGACGAGCCCGATTTCGAGGACCACGACGCCGCCGACCACCCCGACTCGCCCGAAACCAGCTACGACGCCGTCGCCGCCGATTTACAGTCGCACGACGAGGCGCCAAGCGAAGAAGCCGCGCTGGCCGATTAGCTGAAAGTGGCCGGCGCTCTCCAAGCGACGGTTGAATAGCGATCGCTTGGCGAGGGTCAACCCCCGCTCGCGCCGGCTACAACCCCGGCGCGAGCGGCGGCGGTTGTAGGCCAAAGATGTCGCGCAGGGCGCGGCTGGCTGCGTGGTAGCCGCACATGCCGTGGACGCCACCGCCGGGCGGGGTCGCGGAGGAGCACAGGTACAGCCCCTGTTTCGACGTCCGGTACGGCGACGCCCGCAACGCCGGCCGGGTGTAGAGCTGCGTCACGTCGATGATGCCGCCGTTGATGTCGCCGCCCACGTAGTTGGGGTTATACGCCTCCATCTGCGCCGTATCGAAGGTGTGACGGGCGAGGATCCGGTCGCGGAAGCCCGGCGCGAACCGCTCGACCTGGCTCTCGATCCGGCTCGTCATATCGACCGTCGAGCCCGACGGGACGTGACAGTACGCCCACGCGGTCGTCTTGCCGGCCGGTGCCCGACTGTCATCCCAGGGGCTGTACTGGACGCACAGCACGAACGGTCGATCGGGGTGGCCGCCGCGGGCGACCGTGAGCTCCGCCGCTGCCACCTCGTCGATGGTCCCGCCAAGGTGGACCGTCGCCGCGCGGCGCAGGCCGGGCGCCTGCCACGGGATCGGGCCGTCGAGCGCCCAGTCGACCTTGAACACGCCCGACCCGTAGCGGAACCTCTCATACACGCGGCGGGTCCGGTCGGGCAGGCGCTTCCCGGCGATCGCGACCGCCGCCCGCGGCGTCGTGTCGAGGAAGATGACCCGTGACGGCGGCAGCTCCGCGAGGCTCGTGATGAGCCGGCCCGTCTCGATCGTCCCA
>JBKJUQ010000278.1:0-2254 GCA_046590685.1 Hymenobacteraceae bacterium | reverse complement strand
CGCCAGCGCGAACGCGCTGGGCGTGGTGCTCGCCGAGTAGGCCGAGCCGACACGCAGACGGGCCGCTTTCGGGGAACCGGGAGCGGCCTTTTTTGCGGCTGCTGACCGGTATCCTCTGAATTTCCCTCTCACTTATTAATCACGTACGACGATGAACAAGACAATCAGCCGAAGTACCCGCGCGGCGCTTCTGATTATGGGGCAAGGGGGCAGCTACCAGCGGCCGGGCATTCCGCTGCCGCCCGTTTTGCAGGTGGCCGCGCTGGCGCGGCTGGCGGCCGGGCTGCTGTATTTGAGCGAGACGGAACGGCCGCTGGTGGCGCGGGCGGTGGTGGCCCCCACGCCGGCCGCTTTGCAGACGATCCTGGGGCAAGGGCTTCAGGGCGGGGGTATCGTGGAAGTCGGGACGCTGGCCGGCTGGCTGCGGCCGGACCTGCTGGGCTTCGCGGTGGGGCCGCAGTCGCCGACGCTGCTGGCGGCACGGTGCCGGGCCCTGGTGAGCTACTTCGGGCCGCTGCTCGATGTGGCGGCGTGGAAGTTCGGCAACGACATTCTCAAGCGGGTGGCGTTCGTGGGGCGCCGGCCGGGTGGGGCGTGGATGGTGCTGCAGGCGGAAGTAATCGAGACGTAGCCGAAACGATACGCTCGGGTGCCCTGGGCACGAGCGGCAGGGACCGAAAAACGGCCCGGTCACCAGAGAGGTGGCCGGGCCGTTTGGCGTTGGGGAGAGTGGGTGGAAGGTGGGCGCGAGGTGGGGACCACTACGGGAGAGGGTGCGCAGGAGGCGGGCGGCTTAGAGGGCCATATACGTCAGCGTGAAGGCCAGATCGGACATCCGCCGGTTGCGGGGCCGCTGGGCGGCGCCCGGGCCGGAAGGATTGGGACCGGCGAGATCCGTGAGCATCGCGTCGAGGAGCTTGCCGGCGGTGGTGAGGTCATTGGCCGCGAGGACGTCTTGCAGCTCATCGAGGCGCCCGGTGGGATCGAGCGCGCCGGGCGACGCGCGAGCATAGGGCGTACGGGCCGCCGCTTCGGCGGCGTTACGCAGGCCGGTGGTGGTGGCAGCGGCCTGGCGCTGGCGGGCGCGAAAGGTGGCGCGGGCGCGGCCGGCGGCCGTGGTGGGGGTGCCGGCGGGGGCGGCACGAAGAACTTTGAGACGGGAGGCGTTCATCGGGAAATGATGATTAATGAGTGGGCTAGAGCATCATCGCTGACAGGATGTAGGCCAGATCGGACATCCGCTTGCGGCGCGGGCGCTGGGCGGGGCCACCAGACCCGTCCGGCGCGGTCAGGCTGGCCAGCTCGTCGCGGAGCAGACTGGTGGCGCCGGCGTAATCGTCGGCGGCGAGGGCGGCTTGCACTGCGGTCAGGAACTGATCGGCGGGCTGGTCACTGGGTTTGACCTCGGCGTAAGCGGCGTCGGTCTGATCGAGGGTGAGCAGGAGGCGGTCGCGGGAAGTGAGGACACGACGCTGGGCAGCGGCGAACTCGTCGGCGGCCTGCTGCTTGGGGCTGAGAAGAAGCTTTGGGGTGAACATTTAGGTGAGCGCGTTGGTGAGGCGCGAAGGTGGCGCGCTGGCGCGGGGAAGCGGTTAGGGGCGCCCCGGATGGGCCTGAGATGCCCCCGCTCCCGGCCGTAATGGCTCTGATGATGACTTATCTTCGCTACTCTGCCATCACACCCTTGCTCAGGCTCTGCTTAATGCCAAACCCGTCACTCAGTGCCTTCGATGAATTAGCGCATCTGCTGACGCCACAGGCCACGCAGATGCTGTTTGACACCTTCTGGCCGAGCGCACGCTACCCGAACTTTAAGCTGCTATATGGGGAGACGGTACAGTGGCTGCCGGAGCCGGTGATCATTGGGCGCTACCCGCACGGCAGCGTTTTGGAGGCGGTAGGAATCACCAATCGGTACGGGCCCTATGGGCACGAGTCGCTGATTATTTTGATGGGATCTGCGGACGATCCGTACCCGCACCGTTTTGCATCAGCAATCAAGAACACCAACGGGTATCTGTTGCATGCGCTGGAACTGGATCGGGAAATATCTCCTGGCTGGCGGCCCACTTCAAAACGCCCTCACTGGAGCTGTTACCCCCGAAGCGCCCGCGTAAGGGACGGTAGCGAGCGGTCAGGCCGTGATGCCGTAATCGGGCGCATCAGATGAATTCGCTCGATTAAGGCATCACGGCCTGACCGATCGCTACCGTCCCTTAAGCAGGCGCTTCGATAGTAACAGCTCAAGTGAGGG
>JBKJUQ010000468.1:0-3907 GCA_046590685.1 Hymenobacteraceae bacterium | reverse complement strand
CGCATTTTCTTGAGCACCGACGAGACCGTCTTCGGCCGGCCCTTGATCTCAAACGCGAAGCCCTGGCGCTTCAACTCTTCTTCGATCGGGGCGGTGAAGTCGCGGATGAGCTTGTTGCGCGTCGTGGCCGACTGCCGAATGCGGTTGTAGATCGAGTAATAGGTGTCCGGGTCGGTCACCCGGAGGTGCAGATCTTCCAGCTCGCCCTTGATCGAGTACAGGCCCAGCCGGTGCGCCAGGGGGGCGTATAGGTAGATGGTCTCGGCGGCGATCTTGAGCTGCTTGTCGCGCGGCATCGAGTCGAGGGTCCGCATGTTGTGCAGCCGGTCGGCGATCTTGATCAGAATCACCCGCACGTCGTCGCTCAGCGTAAGGAGCATCTTGCGGAAGTTCTCGGCCTGCTGGCTCGTGCCGTACTCAAACGTGCCGCTGATCTTGGTCAGGCCATCGACGATTCGCGCCACTTTCGGCCCGAACTCGCGCTCAATGTCGGCCACCTCGTATTCGGTGTCTTCCACTACGTCGTGGAGCAGCGCGGCGATGATACTCGTCGGCCCCAACCCGATTTCCTCCACCGCGATCTGCGCCACCGCCAGCGGGTGCAGAATGTACGGCTCGCCCGATTTACGGCGCATCTCCTTGTGCGCCTCCATCGAGAGGGTAAAAGCGCGCTTGATGATCCGCGCATCGCCGGGCAGCAGCGTGGGCTTCGCGAAGCGCAGCAGGCGCCGGTACTGGCGCAGAATAAGCTGGCGCTCGGCCGCCTGCGGATCGGGATCGGAGGCAGGCAGGGGAACAGCGGGGAGGTTCGAGAGCATCAGGCAGTAACAGAAAAGCCGCGGGGGCAGCGGGCAAGTATACTACCGCCTTAACGTACCCGCGCCCCGTCGGGTGCAAAACCGGCGGGGCGCGGGAGTGATTGGCCCCGTACCGCGAAGCTCCAGCTTCGCCCACGAGCGGCGGGCGAAGCTGGAGCTTCGCGGTACGTTACTCCACCACCAGCCGCCGCGTCTGCCGCCCGGCGCGTACGAAGTACAGCCCGGCGGGTAGTCCTTCGACTGACAGTATAGCTTCGGGCTGGCCGACGGCAATGGTAGTGGTTCGGACCGTACGGCCCACCGCGTCGAGGATGGTAACTTGGCCGGCGGGAGCGCCCGTGAAGCGCACGGTGTGGTGGGTGGGGTTGGGGAAGACGGTGAAGGCGGGGGTACCGAAAGCAGGAGTCAGGCCCAATACGCCTCGAGAGTGTTCGGCGAGCCAGAGCTCATTTTCAAGCCATGAGTCCGAGGTGCAGGCTGTAAACACCAGTACATCAATGCCGGACTGGTACGTAGGCTGTGTATTGTAACGCAACGGCGCTACATTCAGTGGGGTCGGTGGCCCGAATGCGCTGCCGGCGGTCGGACGGCGCAGCATGTACAGCTTCATGTAGTTACTGGTGTGGCCGCCCAGCAAATAGCCTAAATCGTGATCGAACAGCTGACCAGGTTGTGGTTTGAAGGCGAACGTGAAAAAAGTATCAAACGCATAAGTGGTAAGCCCGGACCGGACAAAGCGCGCTATCCTAAACTGAAGGCCTGTAACCGTCAGGAGCAACAGCTCATTGCCGTTGGTTGAACGGCTTGGCCCAAGCATCCTCACATTACCTAACCCGCCCGGATAGCCCGTCAGCGTGACAAGCACGGGGATACTGAATGCCGCCGTTGGCGTAGGGCGGTGCACTTCCCACAGCTGTTTGTAGTGATCGTCAATCAGCAGGCAAGTATCCTCATCAGGCGTCAACCAAGCGCTGAAGTAGCCTAGTGGTACCCCTGGCACGATCCGCGCGGGTCCGAAAGGCTGCTGAAGAGCCGTCCGGCTGGCCATTACGATTCTTTTGTTACCCATCGTATCAGCCGTGTAGTACAACCGCAACCCATTAACAGACAGCCACGGGTATGCGTCAGTTTCGCCCACTCGATTAAGCTCCGATAAGGCACGGATCGAGTCAAAATCAACTCTCAAGATAGATGCTGGCCGCTGGAGCGCTTGCAGCGGCGCGGGATGTGTGGCGCGCGGGCAGCCGTTGGCATCGAGCCCTTGCGCCCGCGCCCCCAGGCCGCCGGCCAGCAGCGTCATTAGAAAAAAGAAAACACGTTTCATCGCACCCTGCTGGAAAAAAGACAACTAGAAAAACCCTACTCCCCCACCACCCCCACCACCACAGCCTCCTCAGCCGTCAGGTTTTCGAGGGCGAGCCACGGGCCGGCTTCGCCGAGCTCGGCGGCGGTGAGCTGCTGGCTTTTGCCTTTGAGCGTGGGCTCCAGAAAGCGGCGGTGCTCGACGGGAGCGTCTTCGGCGGGCAGGAAATCGACCCACAGGCGCGCATCGGGGTTTTTGGGGTCGGGCGCGGCGGCGCGCACCCGGAACCGCAGCACGCGGGTGGGCGCCAGCACGGCGCTCAGGTGCACGGCCTTGCGCTGGCCGGGCTTGAGGGTCATCTGAAACTCCTCGGGGCCTTCGGGCGAAAGGCGAAACTGGGCGCGCAAAGCCGGTTCCTCGGCAAACACGAGCTCGGCGGCTTCGCTGAGCTGCTGGCCAAACCAGTAGAGCTGGTTTTGGGCGAGGTAGTAGGTGCCGGCATCTTCGGCATTGACCCCACTCTGGCGCCCCTGCTGGGCGGCGGCGTTGCGGAGCGTCTGCGCGGCGGTGGTCAGGGCTTTCTGCTGCGGATCGGCGAGCCAGCCCACTGCCGCGAGCGCCGCGGCGTAGCCGGGGGTGGCGTAGGCGAGGGCTGCCTGCTCGATCAGGGCCGCCATCTGGGCGGGCACCTCGCGGGCCACGGCGTACTTATCCTGCCCAAACTCTTTGAGGCGCGCCGCCTGCGTGGCTTTGCCGCCCGGGCCGGTGGCGGGCCACGCCTGCCGCACGGCGTAAAACAGCCCCTGACAGCGCGGCCGGCACGCGGCGAGGGCGTCGGCCTCCGCGTAGGTAGCCTGCTGGCCGGCGGCGACGCGCGAGTCGAAGTCGCGCACCTGCTCGGCGTTTTTAGCCGCCAGCGCCAGCCCGGCACCAAACCCCGCCCCCACGAAGAGCGGGTTGAGGGCGGCAAAGGCGCTTTGATGGGAGGGGAAGTTGAGGGCGAGCACGCGCAGGCGTTCGCGCATTGCGGGGGCCGACTCGCGGTAGAGTGCCCGGTTCGAGGGCAAGGTGGTAGGAGGTGCGACTGGCATTGCCGGGTGGATAAAGGGAAAAGTGGAATAAAAAATACGTACGCGAATCAAATGTACTCTTCGTGCCGGAGCGGCCCCGAGCCAGGGCGCCGGGTAACTCCTCGCGGGCAACAATTGGCGCCTCGCGGCAGGCAAACAGGGCCTCGCGGGGGGGCTTCGAAGGGTCGCGGCCGCTGCCGCCCCGCGCGCGCCCAAGCAGCGACGGCGCGCGGGGGGCAGGCAACCACGCGCGGGTGCAGGCGGCGAACTCGCGGGCCGCGAGCGGCAGGTCACGGCGGGAAAGCGCCTAGTGGCGGGTTAGGCGGGTTGGCTTGCCCGCCGCTTCTGCCGGTCTTTACCACCGGCGCGCCGGCGCCCTTGCCGCCGCTTCCGCCGTCCTTGCCGCCGCGCGCGCGGCCGTTCCGCCCTTGTGCGGTAGTTTTGTGGGTACCTTCGGGAGTCGAATTTAATTTCTTACTTCCGCGCTGCTCTTTCTTGCTTCCTCGCTTTTCTATCCGCGCATCCGGCTCTATGCTCCGTTGCCTTCGTTTCGCGTTGCCCCTGCTGGCGCTCCTGACCGTTTCGGCGGGGAGCGTCCGCGCGCAGGAAACCCCGACCACGCCGCCCGAAGGGCAGGCACCGGCCGATCAGTCAACGCCCCCACCGCCACCCGATTCGCTTAAAGTCGGGCTTTCGGACGTCGACGTGCTGCCGAC
>JBKJUQ010000441.1:0-4329 GCA_046590685.1 Hymenobacteraceae bacterium | reverse complement strand
GTCGTCGCGCAGCATCGCGGCGATGCCGGTGAGGGCGGCGCGCACGTTGGGCTCATCGAACCACGGATTGGGGCCGGCGGCGCGGCGCGCGAGGTCGGCCACGGCGTCGGGCTCGGTGGAGAGAAACGTGGTCAGGCGCGTGCCGAGGCGCAGAAAGGCAGTCAGGCGGTGGTCGAGCGTCATCGGGAAGCAGTCCGGTTAGGGGGGCGAAGGTCGGGAGCAGCCCGTCGGGGCCCGCGCCGGGGTGCCTACTTTTGTGCCACGGCTGCGTAGAAGTAGCCGAAAACTCCCCCGCGTTCTGGCGGTTCTACGCCTCGACCGGCGTTCCTGCCGAACCTTTCAACCTGATTTCTCTGCCCCTATGGCCATCATGATCACCGACGAGTGCATCAACTGCGGTGCCTGCGAACCGGAATGCCCCAACACGGCTATCTACGAAGGCGGCGCCCAGTGGCGCTGGGCCGACGGCACCAAGCTCACGCAGGTCGAGATGGACGGCGGCGTGGTGGTCAGCGGCGTGGAGCCGCAGGTCCCCATCTCCGACGAGTTCTACTACATCGTGAGCGATAAGTGCACCGAGTGCCACGGCTTCCACGAAGAGCCGCAGTGCGCGGCCGTCTGCCCGGTGGATTGCTGCGTCGACGACCCCGACTACCGCGAAACCGACGAGGAGCTCTTCGCCAAAAAAGACTGGCTGCACGCCACCGCGGCGTAGCCTTCTGGCCCGGGGCGCGACCAGCGTCCGAACGTCGCTTTCGTCCGCGGGCGAAAGCGACGTTTCTATTTGGCCAGTACGGGCCCCTGATGCCGGGTTTTTCCGACTTCATCGGCCCAAAGCCGCCCCCGCGAAAAAACGCGGCCGTCGCTTCAATCTCCTACATCCGCGCCCGTGAAAGACCTCGCACTCGGCCTGTTGTTCGTCGGGCTTTGGGGCTCGGCGGCGGTCGCTACCAAACTCGGCATCCACTCCTGCCCCCCGCTCACCCTGACGGCCCTGCGCCTGGTTGGGGCCGGCGTGTTGCTGGGCGCGTGGGTCTACGGGGTGCGGGCGGGGCGGTATCGGCTGCCGGCGGGCGGCGAGTGGGGGCAGCTGATGCTGCTGACGCTGCTTAATACCACGGTGTATCTGGGGGCGTACGTGTGGGCGCTGCGCACGGTGCCGGCGGGGCTGGCCGCGTTGTTCGTGGCCGTCAATCCGCTCCTCATTACCCTGTTTTCGGCGGCGCTGCTGCGGCGGCGCGTGGCCCGCACCGAATGGCTCGGCCTGGTGCTGGCGCTGGTCGGGCTGGGGTTGTGCGCGGTGCCGGTGTTGCGCACCGCGCACGGCGCGGGGCTGAGCGGCGTGCTGCTGCTCGGCGGCAGTATGGTGAGCTACTCGCTGGGCAGCGTGCTGTACGCGCGGTTCGCGCTGCCGCTGCCGGCGCTCGTGGTCAATACCTGGCAGGTACTGCTCGGCGGGTTGGCGCTGGTGCCGCTGGCCCTGCTGGCGGGAGCCGGGCCGGTGCAGCCCGATGGCAACTTCTGGGGAGCGCTGGCGTGGCTGATCGTCCCGGTCAGCATCGTGGCCGTGCAGCTGTGGCTCTACCTGCTCCGCCGCGACGCCGTCGACGCCGGCAAGTGGCTCTACCTGGTCCCCATTATGGGCTACGTGCTGGCGTGGGCCCTGCTCGGCGAGCCCCTCACGGTCTGGGCCGGGGCCGGGACCGCCGTCGCGCTGGCCGGCGTGGCGCTGGCGCGCGTGCGGCGGGCCTGAAACTGCCGGCTCTCCCTCCTCGCAACCCCCGATTGCGGAGTAGCCGGTGCGTCCCCGTCAGGGGACACCGTTCGGTAGCAGCAAACGCCCGCATAATACGTGTCCCCGTCAGGGGATACCCGCTGGCGGCTGGGGTATCCCCTGACGGGGACCGAGGTGGCGAAAGAGAGCGGGGTACTACCAAACGATATCCCCTGACGGGGACGCCCGAAACAGCCCGCACGTAGATTCGCCCGGCCCCAACACCTGCCGGTTTAGCTTCTGCGCAAGTGGCCGCAACGCCTAGTTGTATTCCTTCAAATAGCCCATCTGACGGCGCAGCGCCAGATACTCCTCCTCGGTGCGGCACTCGGCGTAGAGCAGCGAATCGAGCTTGCTCAGGTAGAGGCGGGCTTCGTCGGCGAGGGGCGTTTTCTCGCCCACGGCCTCCGCGATGCGCTGGGCCGTCTCCTGGCTCAGGCCGGTGAGGGCTTTGTACTCGGTCAGGCGGGTGGTCCACCACGCGGTGCCGTAGTTGCGGTCGCTCATCCCGTACGTCGTCAGGGCCGGCAGGAGCTTGGTTTCGATGTTCTTCGCGCGCGCCCCCTGGGCGGAGGGCAGCACGTCGTCGTTGCTTTCTTCCACGAAGCCGAAGATGCCGTAGTACGATTCGGCTTCCTCGTCATTCTCCCACTTGTCGTTGATGTAGCCCTTGACGCGGGTCGCGGCCTTGTTCATTTCGCGCGTCAGGGTGCGGATGCGGGCCGATTTGGGCTCGCGCTCATTGCCGAGCTTCTCGCGCTCCGCGACGCTGGCGGCAAAATCCAAGGCGAGCTGCTTGGCCTCGGCGTGCGATTTCCAGCTCAGCTCGTACGCCGAACCGTCCGACGATTCCGCGACGCGGGTCATCAGCTCGCTCAGCTTGTTCTGGTCGCGCGGAATCAGCGCGGTGTGGCGCGGTTCGTCGCCGCCGCCATCGGGGGGTTGGGGGAGGGGAGGAGTATCCATAAAAAGGGTGAATTGTAAGAAAAGGCCCTGAATTCGGCCCCAATATAGCGCCCGTGCCGAAACCGCTTTTACCAGCCACCCGCCCGTCGGGTAGCGTCGGGATGCGCGTCCGGAGCCTACCCGAGCTTCGGGTAGCGTTGGGATGAGCATTCGGGGCTTACCCGAACGGCGGGTAGCATCGGGATGAGCGTCCGGAGCCTACCCGAACTTCAGGTAGCATCGGGATGAACATTCGGAGCTTACCCGAGCGTCGGGTAGCGTTGGGATGCGCGTCCGGGAGCTACCCGACGGTCGGGTAGTGTCGGGATAGGCGCAGATTTGAGGGAAGTATGGGTAGGCTTTGATGTTAGCGGTTGTTTCTTAGTTTATCAAAGCGAAGTAAGAAACAATGGTCATTATATAATACGGTTTCGCCGCTCTTATTCAAGAGTAGAATATCGCCCTCAGCACCTTGCAACGAGTCATCTTGCTTTAGATCTTTCCAGCTGAATCGGCCTAAGGCGTCTGGATACTTCCATTGCCAATACGTGCTGTCCATCTCCCGATAACGACGGATCAGAAAGCGATTGGAAGGAATGCCGCGGTGTTCGCGTAAGTCATCCAAAGTGATAGTGTCACCCGATAAGGAATACTTCCCCGTGTAACAACCCGCATCCATAAAATCCCCATCACAGAACTCGTATTTGTTTTCTTTATAGAGGCGGAAGAAGACGACACCAAAGCCGCTCTGCGTTGGGCCAGCATGTAAAATCAAGTTGGCTTCTTTCGATCGGACTTGCCACTGGTAAGCTGTCCACAAGGCTAGTGTTATCGCTAAAATAGAAAATAAAATCTTCGATGCGCTCACAGAAATATCGGGTCAAGGGTGAAGAGCTACAATGGGTCGTAATAATGACAAGGTATGGCTCTTGAAACCACGGTAGAGCATACCAAAGATATCAGTATTGGCCGTGCTTGCCCAGTCGCCAGTTAGCCCTATTCCCCCGCCGTACCTTCGCGGCCGTAATGGAAATCCCGAAAACCTACTCCCCGCAAGCCGTCGAAGGCCACTGGTACCAGGCCTGGCTTGAGCGCGGCTTCTTCAAGTCGAGTCCCAACCCCGATAAGGAGCCCTACACCATCGTGTTGCCCCGGCCGAACGTGACGGGCGTGCTGCATATGGGCCACATGCTCAACAACACGATTCAGGACGTGCTCATCCGCCGCGCGCGGATGCAGGGCAAGGAAGCGCTGTGGGTGCCCGGCACCGACCACGCTTCTATCGCTACGGAAGCCAGGGTGGTGGCGATGCTCAAGGAGCAGGGGATTGATAAGCGCCAGATCGGGCGCGAGGCGTTTCTGGAGCACGCCTTCGCCTGGAAAGACAAGTACGGCGGCATCATCCTCGAGCAGCTCAAGAAGCTCGGCGCGTCGTGTGACTGGGACCGGACCCGCTTCACGATGGAGCCCAAGCTCACGGCGGCGGTGCTGAAGGTCTTCGTGGACCTCTACCAGAAGGGCCACATCTACCGCGGCATCCGAATGGTGAACTGGGACCCCGAAGGCCGCACCGCCATCGCCGACGATGAAGTCATCGCCAAGGAGCTGGC
>JBKJUQ010000422.1:0-10099 GCA_046590685.1 Hymenobacteraceae bacterium | reverse complement strand
ACGGCCGCCGTGAGGAAGGCCGTCTCGGTGAGCTTCGGCACCACGGTCAGGCCGTACGTAGCCGGCAGTTCGGCGCGCTGCACCTCCACCGTGTGCGGCCGGCCGTCGGCGGGCACGGTAAAGGGATTGGTTAGCTCGAAGCGAATCGCGGAACCGTCGCGGCCGGTGATGGTGGGCGGCGGAACAGCGGTCGTTACCGGGGCAGGCGGCGACTTCTCGATCTCCATCGCACTCACTTCATCCGCACTAAATTCTGACTCACTCCGAGCGGATCCAGCGCTCCCGTACAGCGCTTTTGAGTCAAGCTCTCCGCGAGTATCTTGCACACGTACATAGGTCGTCTTTAATTCAGGCAACCCCCCGTCTTCGCTTACTGCTGGCGCGCCACCGCTGAGGATAAGCTTAACGCCACGCCAATCGGCGCCAGTGCTTTGTCGTACATCAGCTTTGTAAACCAACTGTACGGGCGCAGTACCGCCTGAGGCTGAAGCGCGCAGGTCGTACACGGGTGTCCAACCGGCATCGGTAGTCACGAACGAGAGCGTGAGATTAACGGCGGCACGAACTTCCGAGGCGAGCGTGATGACGAGTTGAGCGGGGGAGTTCCGACGAGGACCCTCGTAAGAATCAACCTGGTTTTCCCAACCAGCCATTCGTGGGCCTAGATCAGCCATCCGTGCTTCGATCTTTTGAATTTGAGCTCGGTTGCTGATCGCCCGGGTCCGGTATAGCTCCGCGAGATCTTCCAGTTCATCGGAGTCAACCTTCCCTTGACCGATAGCGGTAAGGAGCGCTGCTTCTTCTTTTTGCAGAATATCGCGCTGGTCGGTGAGCGCTCTCACTCGCGCCTTGGCATTTCGGGCCGAGTCGAGAAGCATTGCAAATGATCGAGGCAATACCGTTATGGTATAATCGGCGCGCACCTCCACGCCCAGCAACGTCAGCTCGTTGGCGCCTTCCTGCTCGGTGGTGGCACTTACCTGCACGGTAGTCGGGTCGAGGCCCGCGGGCAGGTTACTGACGATGATTTCCGTGGAGCCGCGCTCGGCGGTCGCGCGGGCCGTTGCCGTCAGCTGCGCCCGATCGCGAAACACCGTAACGGCCGTGACTTCGGCGCGCACCGGGCGACTGGATTGCGCGCGGGCAGACACTCCAAGGCTTAGGAGCAACGAAAAAGCCAACCAACGCGACGAAGTAAGCATAGAGCGCCAAACGAATAGAGGGGGCAAAGCTACTCCGGGGGCTAGTGCGAGAACACGCGTAGCACCTTATTTCCAGCGCGCCGGGCCAGCTAAACAGATCCTCCCCCCTCTCGCCGGAAGCTATTACGAGATAGCCGCCAGCTTTTTGTTTAGCATTTATTGAGTAAAGCTTAAACATTCTTAACCCTTAGCAGCTTAACGCGCCGTTGATCTAATCCTTTTAAACTTTCCCCCCCCCCCTTTTTTCCATGGTCCCTTTCTTTGCTGATGTGATGCGGATTCCAGTCGATGACCCCGTGGCGTTTACCTTCTTCACGGGGTATATGGCCATGTTTGCCGCATCTGTTTTTTTTCTGTTTGAGCGCAGCACGGTGTCTGACAAGTGGAAGACGTCGCTGCTGGTTTCCGGTCTGATCACCGGCATTGCGGCGGTTCACTACTATTATATGCGGGACTACTACGTCACGACGCACGAAACGCCAATTGCGCTTCGCTACATCGACTGGACGCTCACGGTACCGCTAATGGTGGTAGAGTTTTACCTGTTGGTGCGCGCGGCCGGCGCCAAAGTGAGTTTGCTGTATAAGCTGATCGTGGCGGCGGTGGTGATGCTGGTCTTCGGCTACATCGGCGAAGCCTTCACCGACGGCTCGATGCGCCACTCGGTGCTATGGGGCTCGCTCTCGACGCTCGGGTACGTGTACATTCTGTATTCGGCCTGGATAGGCGAAGTGGCGCAGCTCGCCAAAGCTTCCAACCGGCCGGCCGTGCAGCAGGGCGTTCGCGCGCTGGCGTGGTTTATCCTGGTGGGATGGGCTATTTACCCCATCGGGTATATGGCGATGCCGGGCGGCTGGCTCGGTCCGGATGGAGCGGGCATTCTGCGACCCCACGATCTCGACCTGCTTTACAACATCGCCGACGCCATCAACAAGATTGGTTTCGGGCTGGTAGTGTACAATATTGCCCGTAGCGAGTCGGCAGTACAGGCGGCGCCGGTAGAGCCGGGTTACGTAGCTTAAGCTGATATCCGATAAGCGGCTTCATCATCCGGGAAAAACCGGGCCCGGGGAGTTGAAGAAAGAATCCCGCTACCCTTGCTCGGGGTGAAAGCCGAAACGGATGTGGTGGCGGTGGCCGAAAACAGCCTGACCGGCATCTGACCGCCCTGTTCTACCTGTTCTGACTACTCGCTACTTTCCTGCAAGACGCCCCTTCTGCCTGGTGTGGAAGGGGCGTTCTGGCGTAACCAGCCTTCCTTCATTTTCGCGCTACCCACGCGCCGCCGGTAGCTTTGCTCGCCTTATGCCGTCCGCCACTACCTTGTACGCTCACTCTACTCTACTGGCCTTCGCGGAAACCGTTTTCCAGCGAATCGGCTGCCCGCCGGCCGACGCCACCCAAGCCGCCGAAGCGCTGCTCGCGGCGGACCTGCGCGGTGTTGACTCGCACGGGGTAGCGCGCCTGAGCGGTTACGTCCGGCTCTGGGAAGCGGGGCGCATCAATCCCACGCCAAATATTCGCATCGTCCACGAGACCCCGTCGACGGCGGTCGTGGACGGCGATGGCGGCCTGGGCCTCGTGGTCGGCCCGCGCGCGATGGATATTGCCAGCGAGAAAGCGGCGGCGGTCGGCACGGGCTGGGTAGCCGTGCGGCACTCCAACCACTTTGGCATCGCCGGCTACCACGCGATGCGTCCGCTGGCGCACCAGCAGATCGGGATCGCCATGACGAATGCCTCGCCGCTGGTAGCGCCCACTCGCGCACTCCAGCGCCTGCTGGGCACCAACCCCATTGCCGTGGCGGTACCCGCTGGGCAGGAGCCCGCCTTCGTGGCCGACCTCGCCACTACTACGGCGGCCAATGGCAAGCTGGAAATTCTGCAACGCAAAAAGCTCGATGCCCCCCTCGACTGGATTCAGGATGCCGCCGGCCAACCGACGGCTGATGCGCACGGCGTGGTGAAGGGAGGCGCCCTGCGGCCCCTTGGCGGCGACACCGCCTCGCACAAAGGCTACGCGCTCGGGGCGGTAGTGGATATTTTTTCGGCCGTGCTCAGTGGCGCCAACTACGGACCGTGGGTGCCACCGTTCGTAGCGTTTCTACAGCCGCCGCCCGATCCGGTGGGCTTAGGGTTGGGCCACTTTTTTGGCGCGATGCGGATTGATGCGTTCCGGCCCGCTGACGAATTTCTGGCCCATATGGATCACTGGATTCAAACCTTTCGGGCCGCGCCCCCACGCGACCCGGCGCAACCCGTCCTCATCCCCGGTGATCCGGAGCGGGCCGCAGAAGCCGACCGGCGGGTAAATGGTATTCCGCTGCTCGCCTCAGTGGTAGCTGATCTGACGGCGCTAGGGGAAAAGCTGGGAGTAGATTTTAGCTGAATGGCTGCGTGTGACCTTCTACGAAGGCGAAGGCCCCGACGACCGCTACTTACGCATCCGGCGCATTTAAACAAAAAAGAGCCCGCCAACCAGTTGGTCAGCGGGCTCTTAATTTTTGTTCGGCGAAACAGCCTGCTATATCTGCCGGCCGTCGGCGAAAAATGACTCCATCGCCAACTGCGAATCAAGAAACTTCGACTCCAGACGCTCCTTGGGGGAATACAGAAACAGGCAGGTACCGCTTTGAATCTGCTCGATAATGGGACCGTTGAGTGCTGGTGGCAGCGCCGGGCAGCCGTGTGAGCGGCCCAAGCGGCCGTGCACCTTGACGAATTCCTCGCTCACGTAGTCAGCCGCGTGCATCACCACCGCCCGGTCGAAGGCGTTGTTGTTGTAGCCTTCGTCTTTGCCGTTGAGGTGCATAGAAAGCCCGTGCTTACCGTGGTAAGGCTCGCCCGTAACAAAAAACCCTAGCGACGACATAAACGACTCGGGCTCGTTAGAGAAACGGTTCGCCAGATCATCGCCCGAGCCACGACCGTGCGCAACCAGCGTGTTGAACAAGATTTTCTTGTTTTCCAGATCCAGTACGTACAGCCGTTTCTGCGTGCTCGATTGCTCGAAATCAACGATTGTCAACAGCTTACGAGTGACATCAATCTCCCCGGTACGCCGCAGGTTCAAGTAACCGACCATAGCCTCACGGAATACCTCATAACGTAGACCCACCGTTTCCGGGGCAATCTGCGCATAGAGCGTACGTAGGCTAACCTCAAAGTCAGCACCCCGCATCTGCACCTTCGTGATCTGCTCGATGTGCGGCGTGCCACCCGCTTTCGATGGCCCCACATTCACCGCGATCGGGCCGAACAGAAACGGCGCCGCAAATGCCAACAGGCGCTTGGCAAACCGGCTGCGACGCTGCTGATGCTGGCGAACCTTACGCTTGGTGATGGAAGATTGGTGCATCGGAAAGGGGCTAAGGGGAAGGACAGTGCGCAAGACAGCGCGATCAGTAACGTGGAGTCATATCGCAACTTCGTGGTCGTGCAACGGTTTGTTAGCCGATTGCGGTTCCGGACGCGCTCCCGAAGGTACGTGTTACCGGCCTGAGTTGTTGTCCAGCACTTGAGGCTGTACCTTTGAATCTCACCTGATTAGCTGACTTTAAACCTTGAAAAAGATGTACCGTTTCGCTACGAGCTGGTTGGCGATTGGCTTGTCCAGTGCCGCTTTAGGTATCTTACCCGCCCGGCCCGTGGCCGCGCAGCAGGTAGTACTTCAGGGATTTTGGTGGGATTACTGGAACAACAACTACCAGAACCGCTGGGCCGATTACGTGGCAGTGCTCTCCCCGCGCCTGCGCACGCTCGGCATCGACGCGGTCTGGATTCCGCCCACCACGAAAGGCGCCAACACGGGTAGCGGCTACAACCCGTTCGACCATTATGACCTTGGCGACAAGTACCAGAAAGGTAGCCTTCGCTCCCGAATGGGCAGCAAGGACGAAGTGCTGCGCCTAAGCGCCGTGTTGCACGCCAACGGCATCGGAGTAGTGCAGGATGTGGTGCTCAACCATGTAATTGGGGCGGGGTCCACCACCGGAGGCGGAGGACAGGACCCGAGTGCCTGGGACGATGGCTCGACCAGCAAATTCAAGAACTTCCGGTACGCGTGCTACGCGACGCCCGGCATCAGTCAGCTCGCCGTGGACTACTGGCAACGACGTGGCCGGTGGCCAAAAAATTGGCAGAATTTCAACCCTAACCCCGGTAATAATTCAACCTCCGGCGATTGGAACCAGGTAATGTTCGGTCCCGATGTCAGCTACTATTCGGATTCGTACGGGTTATCCTCCAACGCTACCTATAACCCGCCGCAATACCCGAACTATATGCGCCAGAACGCCCGGGAGTGGCTGATCTGGTACAAAAAGCAGACAGCCTTTGACGGTGTTCGGCTCGACGCGGCCAAGAATTTCCCCGACTGGGCGTCGGAAGACTTTCTGTATAATCTCCAGCACAACGCCGCCTTCGCGAGCGGCGGCGACGCCATGTTCGCCGTGGGCGAGTACGTGGGGGGAAGCAGTCAGCTCGATGGCTGGTGCAATGCGGTGCAAAACCGCGCCGGCACCTTTGACTTTGGCCTGCGCGGTGCGATCCGTGGTATGACGGGCGGCAACGGCAACTTCGATCTGGGCTCCATTCCGGCCGCGCAGCAGCAAAATCGGGTGCAGAACTATAACGGTACGTACGTCCATCGTACGGTGCCCTTCGTCAATAACCACGACACGTTTCGGCCGATTGTGACACCGAACGGCAATTACGACACCTGGGACGCGGGCAACGAGCTTGGTGGCGGGCATATTGATCCGCGGGATGGACGGCTCTCGGCCGCGTACGCCATCGCCTTCGCGGTTGACGGCTCACCGCAAGTCTTCTTTGAAGACCTCTTCGACGTAGGCACTACCGGCCAGCGGTTGAGCCATCAACCCGATAATCCCGCACAGCTGCCCGTGCGCGACGACATCGCGAACCTCATCTGGTGCCATCAGCACCTGCATTTTAAAGACGGCGCCTACCGCGTCCGACATCAGGCCGCCGACCATCTGGTGATCGAGCGCTCGGCGCGAGCTATCATCGGCATCAACGACCAGTGGAGTACGTGGCAGAACAGCACGGTGAGCTGCGATTTCGCACCCGGCACCGTGCTGAAAGACTACTCCGGCGCCAACGGCACCGCTACCGTGACGGTTAGCGGGCAGCGCACCGTGGCTATCAACACGCCTCCCTGCGACGGCACGGCGGCCCAAGGACGGCGCGGCTATTCGGTGTGGGCCCCCGTGGGCATTGGTTCGAATTACAATCTACCGTCCCGCCCCACAACTCAGGAATGGGAGATGGCGGACGACCTGGGCGACAACCACCCGCTCTCGCTGCGGCAGGGCGGCGCGGTGCCCGATACGTCGCTGGCCTGGCGCACGGCGGGGCGCATCTATGTGGCCGCCGGCCAGCCCATTACTTACGTCGTGACGCCTACTGATCCCGTCCGACCACTCGTGCTGGCGCTGCTTGATCCCGCGGTCGGTGGCGCGCAGGCGGCGGATTCGGTAATGGGCGTCGGGACGCTTACCAGAACGTACACTCCCACGGTGGGAGGTTACAAAACCCTCCGCATCCGGAATCGGATAGCCACTCAAAATGGGCAGCGGGCCTACGTAAAAGTTACCTATCTGGCGCCTGAGGTGCTGCTACCGGTAGTGACTGGCCTTGCCGACGACACAGCAGTAGATCCTGAAGCCAGTCTGACGGCTTGGCCCAACCCCGCAGGTAGTATCGGGCAGTTGCACCTGAGTGTCCCCACCGGGCGACCACGCGCGGTCGATGTGCTCGTCTTTGATCCGCTGGGTCGGGAGGTGGCGCGGCAGGCGGTACAACTTGCCGCAGGTCCTAACGACATTAGGCTGTCTGCCAGCCGCGCGCTCCGAAATGGGCTCTATCTGGTACGTATCCCGCAGCTCAATCTGACGCACCGGGTGGTCATCGATGGCGCCGAGGCTTGGATTGAGTAGTAACCGGCCGGCCGCACGATCTACATCAAAAGCCAGTCGGAGTCTATCCGGCTGGCTTTTCGTTGCCTATTTATTTAGGATAATTTCATACTCTTGGAATACTTTCTGCGATTTCAGCAATAAATTACGCAATATGTTGCAAATAGTCGCTAAAAACTGTTAATATTGGAGTCCAGCTGCCTGGGGGCCTGAATCCCGCTGACAAGCAGCTCGTCTACACCCTAATTCCATTTTTTCAGTTTCGCGTATGCCGTTACTTCGCCACACGGTGGCTCGCTTCGGAGCGGGTCTTTTAACTGTTTCGTTTCTCGGGCTCCTTGCTTCCACGCCGGCGCCGGCGCAATCCAAGGTGGTGCTTCAGGGATTCTGGTGGGACTACTGGAACAACAACTACCAGAATGCCTGGGCTAATTACCTCACCGAGCTAGCCCCTCGCCTGAAAACCCTGGGGGTAGACGCCGTCTGGATTCCGCCTACCACGAAGAGCGCCAACACGGGCAACGGGTACTCGCCATTCGACCACTACGATCTCGGCGATAAATACCAGAAGGGGTTCACCGGTACCCGCGTCGGCAATAAGGATCAGCTGCTGCGGATGGTGGCGGTGCTGCACGCCAACGGCATTGAGGTGATTCAGGACATCGTGTTGAACCACACCGACGGTGCGGGGTCGGCCGATGGCTCGGGGGGGCAGGATCCGGCGGCGTGGGAAGATTATACGACGAGCAAGTACAAGAATTTTCGGTACGTCAGCTATTCCACGACCGCTACGGCCGAAACGGCGGCTAACTATTGGGCACGGTCGGGACGGTGGGCGAAAAACTGGCCGAACTTCCACCCCAACGCGGGCGCTAACTCCTACACCGGCGACTGGAATGCGCCGTTTTTTGGCCCTGACAACTCCTACGAAAGCGGCGGCTACGGCCAAAGCTCCAATGCGACGGGTTATAACCCGGTACAGTCCGCGAACTACATGCGCGACAAGGGCCGCCAGTGGATCATCTGGTACAAAAAGCAAGTCGGGTTCGATGGGGTACGCCTGGATGCCGTCAAGCACTTCCCGGATTACGTGACCGAGGATTACCTCTATAATCTACAGAGCAACGCAAGCTGGGCCAACGGCGGCGCCGGGATGTACGCGGTCGGCGAATGGGTAGGTAGCGCGGGGCAGATGGACAGCTGGTGCAACAATGTACAGAACCGCGCCGGCACCTTCGACTTCTCGCTCCGTAACGGCCTCTACAGCATCGTGAGCGGCGGCGGCAACTTCGATATCGGCACCCTGCCGACCTACCAGCAGGGCAACCGCGTGCAGTTTCAGGGCGGGCAGTACGTCCACCGCACGGTGCCGTTCGTGAACAACCACGACACCTTTCGCCCGCAAGTGAGCGGTACGGGCGATTATACCGGCTGGAACGGCGGCTCGGAGCTCGCCCCCCACATCGACCCGTTCGACCCGCGGCTCTCGGCGGCGTACGCCGCGGCAATGTCCTTCGACGGTTCGCCGCAGCTGTTCTTCGAAGACGTGTACAATCTGGGCAATACGGGCAAGCGGTACTCCCACCTGCCCACCTCGACGACCGATTTGCCGGAGCGCTCCGATCTGGCCAACCTGATCTGGTGCCACCAGAATCTGCGCTTCAAAGACGGCGCCTACAAGATTCGTTGGCAGGCGGCCGACCACCTCGTGATCGAGCGGTCGACGAAGGCGATCATCGGCATCAACGATTCCTACAACAACTGGCAGAACAGTACGGTAAGCTGCGATTTCGCGCCCGGCACCGTGTTGAAAGACTACTCCGGCGCCAACGGCACCTCGACCGTGACCGTCAGCGGTAGCCAGACGGTAAGCATCAACACGCCGCCCTGCAACGGCTCGGCGGCCCAAGGGCGACGCGGCTATTCAGTGTGGGCGCCGCAAGGCATCACCCAGAACTACAACCGCGCGGCCATCCGCACCACCCAAGAGTGGGAGATGGCCAACGACCTCGGCGATTCGCACGTCTATTCATTGGGGCAAGGTGGCGCGCTGCCAGCCGCCTCGACCGCGTGGCGGACGGCAGGCCGCATCTACGGGGCGGCCAACCAGACGATCAACTACAACATGTACCCGACCAACGCCACCCCGGCCGTCACGGTGGCAATCTATAACAGCGCCGGCACGCAGGTATCGTCGTCGAGCGGCACGGGTACCCGCACGGGCGCTTACACGCCGACCACTACCGGCTGGTACACGCTCAAGATCAAAAACAACAGCACCACCAACCCGGCCCAGAACGCCAGCGTCAAGGTCAACTACATGGCCCCGACGGTGGTCAACACCGCCACCGCCGGTCGCCCCGCGTCCGACGAGCCAACGGTGAAATCCGATTTGCCGGACGCCGAAATCACGCTTTACCCGAACCCCGCTCCTACCGGGCGCTTCGATGCCGTAATCCGGACCACGCAGGAGCAAACCGTGACGGTGCAGGTCGTCGACCAGCTTGGGCGCGTGGTGCACACGCAGGCCGAGAAACTTTACCCCGGCACCAACGAGCTCGCCATTCGCCCGCGCGATCTGGCGGCGGGCCTTTACGTGGTACGCGTCCCGGATCTGCACCTGAGCCATCGCGTGGTGCTGCGCTAAAGAGGCGCGAATCCTCGCTTCTTGAAGGGCCTTCCCCGCGGTTAACAACCCTGGGGAAGGCTCTTGGCTTTTCGGACACTTTGCGAAAACCAGCCGGATCGCGAGAACCACAAATCAAGTGTCGCAAAAAAACTGTCGCATTTTAACAGGACTTACGCACGGCGCGAAAACCGGCTTGGAAACGCGGTTTTGGCGGTCCCGGAGCTACTGTGTTAAAGTTGCAAGTTTGGGGGTCTTTTTTCGTACTTTTGGTTCGAAAATAGGAGGCGCGACTTCGGTTTCCCCATCCTGCATAGCCGCTGCCGCCTGGTC
>JBKJUQ010000339.1:0-22580 GCA_046590685.1 Hymenobacteraceae bacterium | reverse complement strand
GCACCATCCCGGACGTTCCTGGGCGCCCGACGGAGCTGAGCAAAAAGCGTACGTAGGCGCGCCGATCAATGGCGTAGCTGAGCGCCTGCCGCACCCGACGGTCACGCACGGCCGGCGTGGGCTCGCGCAACGTAGCTGAATCAAGCTGAAAACCGAGGTACTCGGTGTTCAGGTACGGGATTTTCTCGACGCGAAAGCGCCCGGCGAAATCGGCTCGCACTTGGCCGTCGGGCTGCAGGATGAGGTCGCGCGAGGACTCGCGGATGCCGGACAGAAAATCGAGCTTGCCTTGCAGAAACGTCAGGAATTCGGTCTTCTTGTCGCCGATAAACGAGATCTGCACCGCATCGAGATAAGGCAGGCGCCGGCCTTGCGCGTCCGCGCGCCAGTAGGCCGGGTTTCGATGCAGCACGAGCGCACTGCCCTCCGCCCACACGTTGAACTGGAAGGGGCCCGTACCAACCGGGTGCTGGCCGAAATCGCGACCGTAACGCCTCACCGCTTCCGGGGCCACCACGAAGGCGTAGGGCATACTCAACAAACTCAGAAAAGCGGCAAATGGCTGCGCCAGTCGCACGACGACCGTAGAATCATTGGGAGCCTGAAACGCTGAGTCGCGTGGCACCCCGCTCGAATCGCTCAGTACTTTTCCGCGGAAAATCCAGCCCCCGGTGGAGGCCGTCGCGGGGTCGAGCAGACGGCGGAATGAGTATACCACGTCGGAAGCTCGTACCTCCCGTCCCTTGCTGTTTACGAAGCAGGAATCATCGTGAAAATGCACGCCCGGCCGCAACCGAAACGTGTACGTTCGCGCATCAGCCGATACGCTCCAGGCGCGGGCCAGCGCGGGCGCCGGGTGCAACGCGGAATCGAGTTCGATGAGGCCATTAAACAGCTGCGTCTGCGCCCATATATTGGCCTGATTCCGGGCAAACGCGGGGTCGAGCGAAGTGAGGGCGCCACTCTGCTCACTTTGATTGTAACGGAACACGCGACGCGCACTTGCTCGGTCAGCGTCGGGGCCGCATCCACTGTATCCACATCCCAAGCCGGTGAGCACTAAGGTGCCCAAGAACTTATCCACGACGAGGCGATAGAATGTGGAGAAAAACCCGCGCGTCCGTGCGTGGAACATCAGTAAAAAGGTAGTAGGTTTGCGCAAGTTTACGTCGGCGCGGCGACCTATTCCCCGCGCGGCCGACTAGCCCGCCATGAAAATAACTTATTACGGCCATTCTTGCTTTTTATGCGAAATTGGCGCGTATCGAGTGATTTTCGACCCATTCATCACCCCTAATCCACTAGCTTCGGGGGTGAAGGTGGATGAGCTAAAGGTTGATTTTATCTTGCTCAGTCACGGCCATACGGACCACATTCACGACGTGGAACGTATTGCGAACCGAACCCAGGCGCCCGTCCTCGCCCCTTACGAAACAGGCGGATACCTGCGCCAACGGGGTGTTGACGGAATCATCGACGGTAATATCGGTGGGCGCTTTCGCCTGCCATTCGGGACCGTAAGGATGGTAGCAGCCCTTCATTCCAATCGCTTACCCGATGGCACATACGGCGGCGTGGCGGCCGGCTTTATCCTTGAGACTCCCACCCACACCGTGTACTACGCCGGCGATACTGCCCTGACGCAGGAAATGAAAACGTTGGCGGAATGGTACCCTCAGGGCCTCGATGCGGCCTTCCTGCCCATTGGTGGATACTACACGATGGATGTAGCCGATGCCCTACTAGCCGCTCGCTGGTGCGGCGCGCGGCGCGTGGTGGGTATGCATTTCGATACCTTCCCGTCTATTTCGGTCGATCGCGCGGCGGCGGAATTGCAAGCGCAGGCGGCAGGCGTGGAACTACTACTACCAACCGTGGAACAAAATTTCGCCCTCTAACCCTAAATCGGGGTTACAATCGGGATAGGTAGCGCATTTAGCGGCACATTTCCCAGTCTATACCTCCGTCACAATTGCGCTGCTCGCCTGAAAATCAGACCTTTGTGCAAATTAAAATCGCACTAAGCAGCGCCACAACCTGTTCCGGCGATGCGCCCCGCGGCACTACTAAGCGCCGCACTCGCCTCACCTCCTCTGACGACGAACCCAATGGGAAAAATTATCGCAGTTGCTAACCAGAAAGGCGGCGTCGGCAAAACGACGTCGGCCATTAACCTGGCGGCTTCGCTGGCGGCGCTTGAGTTTCGGACACTTTTGGTCGACGCTGACCCGCAAGCGAACGCGACTTCGGGCATCGGTTTCGACCCGAAAGACATCACTACCAGCATTTACGAGTGCATGGTAGATGGCGCACGAGCGCGCGAAGCGGTGCTCGTATCGCCCGACATTGAGCATCTGCACCTGCTGCCCTCCCACATCAATCTCGTGGGCGCCGAGGTCGAGATGATTAACCTGCCAAGCCGGGAGGAGAAAATGAAGGAGGCACTGGCCGATGTAACGGACCTCTACGACTTTATCCTCATCGACTGCTCCCCGTCGTTGGGCCTGATTACGGTCAACGCCCTCACCGCGGCAAACTCGGTCATCATCCCCGTGCAGTGCGAGTACTTCGCGCTGGAAGGCTTGGGCAAGCTGCTCAACACGATCAAAATCATCCAGAGCCGCCTGAACCCGAATCTGGAAATCGAAGGCATCCTGCTTACGATGTACGATTTACGGTTGCGCCTCTCGAACCAAGTAGTAGAGGAAGTGCGGATGCACTTTCAGTCGCTCGTGTTCGATACGATCATCCCGCGCAACGTCAAGCTCTCCGAATCGCCATCGTACGGCTTACCGGTCCTGCTGCACGATGCGGAAAGTAAAGGCGCGGTCAGCTACCTGAATCTGGCTCGGGAGATTGGTCTCAAAAACGGCCTGCTCGAGATCGACCACGAAGCGGCGGCCGTCCAGGCCGCGACGGAAGCGGCCGAGGCTGCTGAAGCCGCTTCCGCCGCCGACGAACCTGATCCGGCGGCCACGCCGCGAGGTCTGTAACTTCTTCCACTCCCGCCGCTCCTTCTGTTTACCACTTACCTTCTGACGGCGGCCCACTTCGCGGCCGGATGCGTATGGCCGACAAACTTGAGAAAAAGCCGGAAAAGAAAAGCGGATTAGGCCGAGGCCTGAACGCGTTGCTCGACGGTCCTTACGATGCCAAAAAGGACCTTGCGGTATCGCGCGTGAACACTATCACGGGTATCGCGATCACGTTGATCGAAACCAACCCGTTTCAGCCACGCGCGCGCTTCGACGAAGAGGCGATGCAGGAGCTCGCCGAGTCCATTCGGCAGCAAGGCATCATCCAGCCGATCACGGTGCGGCAACTGGGACCGAACCAGTACCAGCTGATCTCGGGCGAGCGGCGCCTCCAGGCATCGAAGCTCGCGGGGCTGGAAGCGATTCCGGCGTACGTACGCAAGGCCGACGACCAGCAGATGCTGGAATTGGCCCTGATTGAGAACATTCAGCGGGAGAATCTGAACGCGATCGAAATCGCGCTCTCGTTTCAGCGCCTGGTGAGTGAGTGTAACCTTAAGCAGGAAGAATTGGGGGAGCGCGTGGGCAAAAAGCGCACGACGGTGACCAATTACTTACGCTTGTTAAAGCTGCCGCCCGATGTCCAGATCGGCCTGCGCGATAATAAGATCACGATGGGCCACGCCCGGGCGCTGGTCAATATTGAGACGGTTGAGCAGCAGCTGGCGGTTTTCCGCCGCGTGGTGGACGAAGATCTCTCGGTACGGCGCGTGGAGGAGATCGCGCGCGATCTCACTAAACCCCCGAAGCGAAAGGACGCCATTACCAACGTCGATCCGGCCGATCGTACGGAGCTCCACGAGGACCTCAAGCAGCTTGAAACGCGCCTCCGGTCGCACTTCGGCACCCGCATCGATGTCCGCTCTAACCACAGTGGCAAAGGAGAAATCAAAATCCCGTTCGCTACGGTCGAAGAGCTGAACCGAATCCTGGATATGATCCATATCGGGTAAAGGCTACTACCCTCGGCAGCAGCAACGTTTTCGCAGCCTCAATAATGGGCATTACATACTGGCTTACAGCACATTACTGGTCTGCTCTTTAATCTTCTCTAATTCTTCCTTCATACTGACCACCAAGTGCTGAATGGTTACATCGTTGGCTTTTGAGCCAATCGTATTGATCTCCCGGCCAATTTCCTGGGTCAGAAAACCAAGCTTCTTACCAGCCGGCTCAGCATCGGTTAGCAGTTGTTCGTAGTAATCGAGATGGGCAGTGAGACGGACTTTCTCCTCCTCAATGTCGAGTTTTTCGAGGTGGTAGAGCAGCTCCTGCTCAAGCCGGTTCTGGTCAAACGTTTCAGGCGTACTTATTTCAGCGAGCAGTCCTGTCAGGCGGGCCCGTACGTGGGCAATGCGTTGGGGATCGTGGATAGCCACGTCGCTTAATAGTTGCCGAATGCGCGCGCCGTACGCGCGCAGCTCAGTGGCTAGCACCGCTCCTTCCTGACGGCGGTGCTCTTCCAGCCGCGCAAGAGCTTCGTGAATAAGCGGCAGGGCACTTTCCTCCCAAAGCATAGCTACCGCTTGAGCTTGATTAGCAGCTGATTCCGGCGGCGCATCGGCGGCGGGCGAGTCGGCGCGACGCACTACGCCCGGGAGCGCAAGGGCGAGAGCCAAAGGATCAGCGGGTGTAGGGGCGCCCAGCATCTGGGCGGCCGCGAGCACCTCCTCGTACGCGGCGCGTAAACGCACCGGGTCCAGTAAGCGCGGGATAGCTACTGACTCCGGGGAGTTGGCTGTAACTATCAGTTCCAGCGTCAGGCTGACTTTGCCCCGCTGCAGCGTGCGCGTTAGCAGTGAGCGCAACTCAAGCTCGCGGTCAGCAAAGGCGCGTGGTAAACGCGTCGCGAGCTCTAACCCGCGAGAGTTAAGCGATTTGCACTCGGCCACCAGAAGCTGTCCGCTCGCTTCCAGCTGCGCACTACCATAACCCGTCATTGAAATGACCATACGCGAAAATATTTTAATTACTATTCAGTTAGTCTAAGTCAAACCAACCCGTTCAGGGTGCAAATCTGGTATTAACTTTGTAAACAGCCGCTCAACGCCCGGCTGGGCACCGATGTTTGTCTAGTTTTTTTCGCGTTCCCCCTACCTTCTCCTGATGAAAAAATCCTTTCTCTTGCTGCTCGTGAGCAGCTTTCTAGCCAACACCGCCGTAGGCCAGGCCCTGCCCGTAAAAAAGAAAAAGCCGGCGCCAGCAACTACCGAAGCTACTGTGCCCGGCAAAGCCACGGCTGCTACTCCGGCGACGACCCCAACTGCGGCATCTCCAGCTACGGCTCCTTCTTCCACTAATCCGGCACTGCCGAAAGATTTCGACCCAAAAATCGCAACCGATTCCCACGCGCCGGATGTGCAAAAGCCCCAGTCGGCAAGCGCTCCGTTGCCTGGTGGGAAGGTAGATAAGAATGCCAAAAACCTCAAACCGTCGAATGACGCCTACGAGATCGGCAAGACGCAACTCGAAGCTGGCGAAGCGAAGGAAGCACTTGTGTATTTTGACAAAGCTATCAAGCTCTACCCGAACAATTTCCAGGCGTTGCTATTGCGCGGCCGGGCCAAAGTGGAACGCAAGCTGTATCCAGAAGCTCTCGCCGATCTGAACCGAGCGGTCAAGGGTATGCCAGAAAACCCGGATGCTTATTTCTGGCGGGGCCGGGCGAAGCAAGAGCAGGATAAAGACAAAGAAGCCATTGTCGATTTCACCAAAGCCATCCAGTTCAAAGCCGATATGGGCGATGCGTACTACTGGCGCGGCCACTCCTACAGCGAGATGGATATGCTCCGCGAGAACGCCTGCCCTGATTTTGCTAAAGCGGCCGAGCTAGGCTCGGAGCTGGGCACGAAATCGCAGAAGAAATACTGCAAATAGATCTTTCCCTAGGTGAACTGGTCGATTCGGGGCCGTTGTGCATTGCACGACGGCCCCGTTTTTTTGCCCCGTACCTTCGCAGCGACTCACAACGGTCCGAGTCACCTCTCACTCAGCAAACAGTCATTTATGAAGGTAGGTGTAGTGGTTTTCCCCGGTTCCAACTGCGATCAGGACATTATTGATACGCTGCGCGGACCGCTCGAGCAGCAAGTTGAGGTTCTGTGGCATAAAGACCACGACCTACGCGGCTGCGAATTGGTGGTGCTGCCAGGCGGCTTTTCGTACGGCGACTATTTGCGCAGTGGGGCTATTGCGCGCTTTTCTCCCATCATGCAGGAAGTCGCCCGCCACGTCCAGCGCGGCGGGTACGTGCTTGGCATCTGCAACGGCTTTCAAGTGCTTACGGAAGCGCACCTCGTGCCCGGCGCGCTCCTGCGCAATCAAGAACGCCACTTCGTGTGCCAGAACGCGTGGCTCCAGCCCGTAAGTCGGACGGCAGCGCTCACGCGCGATCTGGACCCGGCCCGTGCCTATTGTGTCCCCGTGGCGCACGGCGAGGGCCGCTACTATGCCGATGACGCTACGCTGGCGCAACTCGCCGATGGCGATCAAATTCTCTTTCGCTATTGCGCTTCTTCCAGCGACGAAGATCCAGCAAGCGCCAATTTTAATGGTTCGCGTCACGGCATCGCGGGCGTTTGCAACGCAGCGCGCACGGTCTTCGGCCTGATGCCGCACCCCGAGCGGGCAGCCGACCCCGACTTGGGTAACACCGACGGTCTGCCAATGCTTCAGTCATTGCTGCGGCACATTGGCGCGGCCTAGGTTCGCCAGGGGCACATCCGGTCTTACCCGCGATGCCTAAAGCTCAGTGTGTTTACAAACAGTCCGGAACGCAACAGCTAAACCTAGAGCGGCTACAGTTAGGGCGCGGCCGCATATCCGCTTATCAGGTGGTTATATCCCCGGTGCCCACTACTTCGTGGTTTTCAGCCCTTGTTCCGCTCAGCTCCGGATAAACTCAACGACTCGGACGATCACACCGGGGTCGCGCATGATCTGATTGTGGCCTAGACCGGTCGTCGGTTCAAACTGCAAGTCGGGCCACGCGGCGGCCACGCCTTCCGCCTCGGCGAAGGGTACAATCTCGTCGTGGCGATCGTGGAGGAGCAACGCCCGGCCCACGCGCAGGCGCGGGCCAGCGTGCAGGAGGCTGAAGCCGTCGGGGTCACGCCCGAAGCGCTCGCGGATGTGGCGCTCCATCCGCGCGACGACCGCGCGAGGTAGCTTCAGCAGCGCCGCGAAACGCTCGGCTACGGCGCTTAGTGAGCCCGGCGCCGCCATAAGAACCAGCCGAGGGAGCAGGCCTCCGTCGTTAAAGCGCGCGGGCAGGGCCGTCGTGGCGGCCGCCCCGAATGAGTGCGCCACAACAGCGTGGATCGGGCCGACCCAGTCGGCGACCGCCTGCACGGCCGAGGCGAACTCCACGAGCGTCGTCCGGCGCCCTGAAGAGGCACCGTGCGCCGGCCCGTCGAGGGCAATCACGCGGTAGTTAGCGGCGGCCAGCGCCGCCGCGAAACGGCCCCAGAAAGCCGCCCGATGCTCCCAGCCGTGCACCAGTAATACCGCAGGTCCGGTGGTTGGTCCCCATTCGTACACCGTTAGCACGCCTTGACCAAACGCAACCTCCGTGCGCCGGGCCGTGGCTAAGGCGGCCGTCTCCCAAGCCTTCAGGGCGGGACTGCGCGGCGTAGTGAACAGGCGCCACGCCGCCCGAAACGCTAGTTCCGGCGAGAGGCGGTAGAGAGTGCCTAAGCCCACGCGCAATGCGCGCAGGCCGGCGGGTGCAGATGGGTAGCGGGAACGCACCAACGGTGGCGAGCTAACCGGCTGCGAGAAACAGCTGGCGAGCGGATAGCGATCGGAGGCGGGGGAGAAGTGATTGACCATTGCGCAGAGAAGTAAGAAATAGCAAGCAACCGATTAACTTTTAGCTACTGACTGGGAGGGCAGTCCGCCCGGTACCAGTTCGGTTACGAGCTGGCCGATGATGAGATCAAACTGCTGCACATTGTATACCCGCGCGACTTGCAGCGCGCCCGCCAGCATCGTAAGCACTTGCGCGGCTTTCGCCACCGACTCGCCCACAAAGCTCAATTCACCGGTTAGGCGGCCCTCGGCCAGCACTTCGGCCAGCCAGCCCGTAAGGGCGGCGGTGAAACGACGCAACTCGGCGCGCATCGGGTCGGCGAGCACGTCGAAGCCGGGGGCCAGCGCCCCAAAGAAGCAGAGCTGGCCGGCGTGCCCTAATCGCCCGAAATACACCTCCAGCAACGCCCCAAAGCGCCCCGCCGGCGATAGGTCAGCAATGCGCGGCAGCGCGCGCCATTTAGCCAGTCGCCCCGCCTGTCGCTGGATCAGGGCTACGCCCAGCGCCTCCTTCGTGGGGAAGTGGTAGTGAATCGCCGCGGGCTTGACTCCGAGCGCCCGAGCGATGTGCTGATAGCTGAACGCCTGAAAGCCGCGCGCGAGCAACAGAGCTTCGGCTTCGTCGAGGATGCGGCGGCGGGTGTCAGGGGCCGTAGACACGGCGGGCGGGGCAATCGGTGACGGCTTCATCGCGACAAAGATACGGCTTACTTACTAACTAGTAAGTAAGCAGACGAAACCCTGCTCGGCTCAGCTACCGTACTCAGCCCGCCGCACCAGCCCTTCGTGCGCTCCTATCTCGAATGACCAATCCCCAGCTTGCTTTTCTGCTCGGTGTCGTGGCGCTGTTTGTCACCATCGGGTGGCTGTTTTCGCGCGCCCGACGACGTGACCGAGCTGCGGTGACCCAGCCGTTTCCACCCACGTGGCGCGCCGAGCTGGAGCGGCGAGTCGCTTTCTACCGCACCCTTTCCCGCGCTGACCGGACCCGTTTTGAGACGCGGATGCAGCTGTTTCTGGCACGCACGACCGTTACGGGCGTCGAGACGGAGGTCGACGACGTCACGCGCGTGCTGGTCGCGGCCTCGGCGGTGATTCCGATCTGGGGCTTCCCCGACTGGGAATACCCCAATCTGCGCGAAGTGCTCATCGTTCCCGATGTGTGGACTGAGAAGCCCAATGCCGAGCGCGAGTTCACAGGTTTGCAGGGTACGCTGCTGGGCTCGGTGCAGCAGTTTCAGGACGACCAATATATGCGACTGTCCAAAACAGCCCTCGAACGCGGGTTCCGCGACTGGCAGAACGGCGAGAACGTCGGCCTCCACGAGTTCGCCCACGTGCTCGACCACGCCGACGGCCAGATTGATGGCGCCCCCGTCCTGGCCCTGCCGCCCGAGCTGCGCGGCGCGTGGACCGACGTCGTCCAGCGCGAGCTGGCCCGCGTGAAGCGCGGCGCCGGCATCCTTAACTCCTACGCCGGTACCAACGAAGCCGAGTTCTTCGCCGTCGCGATCGAGTCTTTCTTCGAAGAGCCCACCCGGCTCGCGCAGCATCACCCCGAACTTTACGAGCTACTCAGCAAGGCTTTGCAGCAGGAACCGGCGCCCGTCTCCGGGTTCGCACGGCTGCAGCGCACGATCCGCCGGGGCGCGGGGCGGCGGGGATAGCTTATCGGTACTACGCGGCAGCCCTAACTTGCCGGGGATGAAACGCTCCCTCCTCCCCGCTGCGCTGCTGGCCGCCGGTTTGGCCGCCTGCTCGCCTACCGTTAAAACGGCCACCCCCGCCGTGGCCAGCGCCCCCACGACTCCCCCGGCTGCCGCGCCGCCCGCGCCTAAAACCGATTGGCGCGCCGAAGCTGAAACGTTCCTGACGGCTTACTCCGCGGAGTACGTACGCTTCTACACCGCCTCTTCCGAAGCAGAGTGGCGCTCGAATACGCACATCGTCGCCGGCGACTCCACCAACGCCGTCGCCACGCGCCGCGCCAACGAGGCGGTGGCGTCCTTCCAGGGGTCGGCCCCGAACATCCAGCGCATCCGCGAGCTGCTGACGCACCGGGCCGAGCTGACTCCCCTGCAAGCCAAGCAGCTCGACGTGGCCCTGTACAACGCCGCGTCGTCGCCGCAGACCGTGGCCGACGTCGTCAAGCGCCGCATCAAGGCAGAGACCCAGCAAACCGAAGCGCTCTACGGCTACGAGTACAAGCTCAACGGCAAGATCGTGACGACGAACGACCTCGATGACTTGCTGCGGAAGGAGAAGGACCCCAAAAAGCGCCTGGCGGCGTGGGAGACCTCCAAGGCCGTCGGCCCCACCCTCCGCACCGGCCTGCTCAACCTGCGCGGCCTGCGCAACGACGTAGTGCGCGCCCTCGGCTACCCGGACTACTTCACCTACCAGGTATCCGATTACGGCCTCTCCCGCGAGGAAATGCTCGCCCTGACGCGCAAAATCAACCAGGAACTGCGCCCCCTCTACCGCGAGCTGCACACCTGGGCGCGCTACGAGCTGGCGAAGAAGTACCAGCTGAAGGCGGTGCCCGACCAGCTCCCCGCGCACTGGCTCCCCAACCGCTGGGGGCAGGACTGGAGTGCCCTCGTCGACGTGAAAGGGCTTGATCTCGACGGGGCGCTTGCCAAAAAAGGCCCCGAGTGGCAAGTCAAGCAGGCCGAGCGGTTCTACCAAAGCCTTGGTTTTGAGGCGCTGCCGGCCACGTTCTACGAGAAATCCGACCTCTACCCGCTGCCCAAAGGCGCCACCTACAAGAAAAATAACCACGCCTCGGCGTGGCACATGAACCTCGACCGCGACGTGCGCTCGCTGATGAGCGTGGAGCCTAACGCCGAGTGGTACGAAACCACCCACCACGAGCTCGGCCACATCTACTACTACCTCTCCTACACCAACCCCGAGGTGCCGCCGCTGCTCCGCCAGGGGGCCAACCGGGCGTACCACGAAGCCGTGGGCTCGCTGATGGGTCTGGCCGCGTCGCAGAAGCCGTTCCTGGTGGGTTTGGGCTTGATTGACGAGAAGGCCAAGACCGACCAGACCCAGACGCTCCTCAAGGAAGCGCTTTCCTACGTCACGTTCATCCCCTTCGCCACCGGCACGATGACCGAGTGGGAGCACGATTTCTACGCCCAGAACCTACCGCCCGATCAGCTCAACGCCCGCTGGTGGGCGCTGGTGAAGGAATACCAGGGCATCGCGCCACCGGCGGCCCGCGGCGAGCAGTACCTCGACGCGGCCACCAAAACCCACATCAACGACGACCCCGCGCAGTACTACGACTACGCCCTCTCCTACGTCATCCTCTTCCAGCTCCACGACCACATCGCCAAGAACATCCTTCACCAGGATCCGCACGCCACCAACTACTACGGCAGCAAGCCGGTCGGCCAGTTCCTGCAAGGCATCCTGCGCCCCGGCGCCTCCGGCGACTGGCGGAAGATGCTCAAGGACGCGACCGGCGACGACCTCTCCGCCCGCGCGATGATCGAGTACTTCCAGCCGTTGATGACCTACCTGCAAGCCCAGAACAAGGGCCGCAAGTACACGATGTAGGCCCGCCGGGCGAATCACGCGAAGGGCATCCGTAAGAAGTTACGGATGCCCTTCGCGTGTCCGGAAGCCACCCGGTAAAAGTACGGAGTGGCCTTTGCGTGCCCGGAGGCCACCCCCGGAAAGTCGGGGGTGCCTTTCGCGAGTGCCGAAGCCACCCCCGGAAAGTCGGGAGTGCCTTCCGCGCGTGCTAAAGCCACCCCCGGAAAGTCGGGAGTGCCTTTCGCGAGCGCGGAAGGCACCCCCGGAAAGTCGGGAATGCCTTTCGCGAGCGCGGAAGGCACCCCCAGAAAAGTACGGAGGGTTACTCGGCTGGCGGAGTATCAATTGGCGGCGGTCCAGCCCGGTGCAGCCCGCTCAGGTAGTACACCCCCGCCCCTACCGCCACCAGCACCAGCCCGGCGCCCGCGTACTGCGGCTCGTAGATCAGGAGCGCCACGCAGATCGCGCCCGCCAACACGCAGTACAGCGCCGGCACCAGCGGGTACCCCACCACCCGGTACGGCCGCGGCCAGTCCGGACGCGTGACGCGCAGCCGCAGCAGTCCGAGCACCGTGATGATGTAGAACAGCAGCACCGCGAACATCACGTACGCGAGCAGCTCGGAATACGAGCCGGTGAGCGTGAGCAGCGCCGCCCACGCCCCCTGAAAGGTGAGCGAGTTGGCCGGCACCCCGGCGCGGTTGAGCTTCGCGGCGGGCCGGAAGAACAGCCCGTCCTGCGCCATCGCGTAGTACACGCGGCCGCCCGCCAGGATGATCCCGTTGAGGCAGCCGAACGTGCTGATGAGGATGAGGGCGGCCATCGCGTAGCGGCCCGGCTCGCCGAGGACCCGCGCCATCAGCTCCGTGCCGACGCGGTCGAGCGGCGCGGCCGCGATGGCGGGCATCCCCAGCACCGCGACGTACGCCACGTTGGCCAGCAGGTAGAGCGTCAGGACGGTGCCCGTACCCACCACGAGCGCCAGCGGCAGGTTCCGCTGCGGGTCCCGCACTTCGCCCGCCGTAAAGGTGATGTTGTTCCACGAATCGGCCGAAAACGCCGCTCCCTTCGTGGCCGTCAGGAAGATGCCGAGCGCCGACGCCGTGAACGCCGGCCAGGTGGTGGCGAAGTTGGCCCAGCCCATGGATGCTCCACTCGCTTGCCCGACGTTTACCCCTTGGGCAAGAGCGGCCGAAGCGGTGCTACTGGCCCCCGACCCAAACCCGTACCACAGCCCCAGCAGCACCACGCCGAGCAGCGCCACCACCTTCACCACCGTGAACAGGTTTTGGATCAGCGCCCCCTGCTTCACCTCCCGAAAATTGAGCAGCGTGAGCAGCCCGATGATGCTGATCGCGACGAGCTGCTGACTGCTGATGGCGACGGGCCCCAGGGCCACGAGCGGCGCGTCGGTCACGCCCGCCAGAAACACCCCCAGAAACCGCGCGAACGCCACCGCCACGGCGGCGATCACGCCGGTCTGAATCACGGTAAAGAGCGTCCAGCCATACAGGAAGCCCGTCAGGCGTCCCCACGCTTCTTTCAGGTAGACGTACTGGCCGCCGGCTTTGGGCATCATCGCCGCCAGCTCGCCGTAGCTCAAGGCGCCGCAGATGGTCAGCACGGCCGCCACGCCCCACGCCGCCAGCAGCACCCCCGCGCCCCCCGGCAGCTGCCGGGCCATTTCCGCTGACGTCAGAAAGATGCCCGAGCCGATCATCGAGCCCATAATGAGTGAGGCGCAGTCCCAGAGGCCCAGGCCTTTGTGCAGGTGCGGGGCCGCGACGGGCGACCCGGTAGTAGGTACAACTGAATCCATACCCGCAAGAACGCCCCAAAAACGCAAACCCCCGCCCGGCACAGGGCCGGACGGGGGTTGCGGAAGACTGAATAACAGGCCGCGCTTACGCGGTGACCTTGTTATCGCGGTCGAACATCTTGTCGATCGCCGTCGTGATCACCGACAGCACGAAGGCGAACAGCAGCGACCAGATAAAGCCCCGCACATTGTCGCCGGGCGTGAGCAGATCAGCCAGCTGAATCACGATTACGTTGATCACCAGCGTAAAAAGGCCGAGCGTGAGCATCGTGATCGGGAAGCTGATGAGCTTGAGAATTGGCTTGACAATGGCGTTCATCACGCCCAGCATCAGTACAAACCAGATGGCGGTACCGATGCCACCGAAGTGGACGCCCGGCAATACGTAGCTAAGCCCGAGAGCGGCGGCGGCCGTGAGAACGAGTTTAAGAAGGAAATTCATGGCAAAAATGGAGGGGGGTTAGGAAGAAAACTTCGCCCTATACGGCCCGGCCTTGAAAAAGGATAACTGAGAATTGAGAACTGAGAGGTGAGAACTGTGAGTTGCGCTGAACTCAGTTCGCAGTTCGCACCTCTCAGTTCGCACCTCTCAGTTCGCAGTTCGCACCTCTCAGTTCGTAGTTCTCATCTCTCAGTTCCCAGTTCTCAGTTCTCAGTTCGTAGTTCTCACCTCTCAGTTCTCAAAACTCCGTCGTTTTCAGCTTCCCTTGCGAGACGGCCATCCAGTTGCATAGCTTGTACAGCAGCCGCGCGCCGACGGACCCGTTCCAGTCCGGATCAGTGCCGGGTGCGACTTCATTGAGGTCGAAGCCGATGATGCGCCGGCCCGATTTCACCACGTGCTTGATGAGGTAGCACGCCTGCTCAAACTCCAGCCCGCCCGGCACGGGCGTTCCCGTACCGGGGCACAGCTTCGGGTCGAGGCCGTCGATGTCGAACGAGATGTACACGTGCTGCGGCAGATTGGCCACGATCTTCTTGCAGAGCTTTTTCCACGACGTCCCGTTGAGCAGCTCCTCCTGCAAATAGGCGTTGTAAAAGATCGTCACCCGGCCATTGGAATCCGCCGCCAGCTTCGCCTCGGCCTCGCAGATATCACGAATCCCAACCTGCACCAGCTTCTGGATCGGCTTAATCTTGAGCGCGTTGTACATGATGGAGGCGTGCGAAAATTCGAAGCCTTCGTACGCCGCCCGCAAATCGGCGTGCGCGTCGAACTGGAGGATGCCAAAGCCTTCCGCCTCCGCTCCTTCGTAGCGCCCGGCCAACGCATCGAGCAGCCCCAACGGCGTCGAGTGGTCGCCGCCGAGCACGGCCACCAGCTTGCCGGCATCCAGATGCTCCGTAGCGCGGGCACATAGCCACTGCCGCAGCTCAGTACCGGCGGCGTTCACGCGGGCGGGCAGGTCAGCAAATGAAGCGGCTTGCTCGGCGGGAGCGCCATTCGTCAGGAAGTCAATGTAGGTCTCGGCTTCCGTCCGCAGCTCACCCGCGCGCGCGGCGAGGTCATCGTCGAAAGCATCCAACGCGATGCCGAGCTGCCAAGCGTCGGGAATGGTCGGCTCGAACAGGTCTACTTGCGCCGACGCCTCCAGGACCGTTGCCGGCCCCAACGCCGTACCGGCCCGATAGGAAACGGTCACTTCCCACGGAATAGGAATCACGACAACGTCAGCATCCGCCGGCGTAAAAGGCAGGCCGAACACCCCCCCATCGGCCGTACCAACCCCGTTGGGGTCAAAGGCCGCAATTTTTTCAGCTTTGGTCATGAAGCAATTCGATTACTATTAAAACAACTGTCATCCTGCGCGATCGGCAAACCGATAACGCAGGATGACAGGCGAGGCAACGCGGGCGAAAAACCTACCGCCGCATGTGCGACGAACGCTGGAACTCCTCCGAGCGGATCATCCCCAGCATGCGCTCAAACGTCGGGCGGTCGAAGAACAGGAGCAGCGGCAGCTCAATGTGAAAGGTCGAGTCCTGGAAGTGCGTCATCACGGTGAACACCAATGGCTGCATACCAAGGCCATTGGGCGCGATAAGCGGCTGGAGGGAGGCGGCCAGATCCGTACCCGGCGTAGTCGGCGGCGCGCCGTACACGGCAACCTTCATTAAGTTGGCAAGCTGGGTCACCAGCGCGCCCGTCAGAATATTGCTGACTTCGAGGAGCAGGGAGCGCTGCATTTCGCTCACTTCCAAGGAAGCTACCGTCCGCTGACGCAGACAAACTTCGCTCAGCCGCTGGATGTGTTCCGGGGAAAACGCCAGGAGCGTGACCCCATTGAAATCACCCCGGATATCCGACTGGACCAGGAAATGCCGCGAGCCGTAGCTACGCGCCAGCTCCAGCATCTCCTCGACGGCGACGATGAGGATGTCGGGGATAGTCAACAACACTCGCCCCTGCGCGACCAGCGCGAAGGAATCGGCGGCGCGGGCAAGCCCAATGTTTAAAATCTCACGAAGAATATCTTTTTCCACGGCGGTCATCGAGGCAGGCATAACGCACAGGCAGATTGAGTACGGAAGAACAGCCGACCGGGGTTGGGGGGGCGGCAAAATAATCGACAAAGAGAGCGCATCGTCAACTTACAGCGTCGGTGACAAGCTTGCGCCCAAATGTAAAGGCTCGCGTAAGCGCGGGAATATCAAGCACGACGCACACCCGGCCATTGCCGAGAGTGGTCAAACCACTGTACAAATCAATCAGGTGCAGGGGCTGGCTGACGGGCTTCACCACAATGTCCTGCTGCCCGAGGAAGCGTTCGACCAACAGCCCGACGCGGCGGTTGTTGTGGCGCACCACGACGACCGGATACGGGGGGGCGGCCAAATCGGCTCGCTCGGTGAGCCGCCGCAATCCGGGTGTCCCGAGCAGCAGCCGCCGTAAGGGCACCACCGGCAACGACTCGTTATCATAAGTCGTCATCAGCACGGGGCCGGCCGAAAACAACTCATCTTCACGCAAGGACACTACGTTCTCCGTGTACGTAAGCGGGACGGCATAAGTAGTGTCTTCTTCCTCGACCAACAGCGCCGGTTTTACGGCGATCGAAGCGGGGAGTACCAGCGTAAACGTGGTGCCTCGCCCGGCTACGGTGCGCAGCCGCAGCCGCCCACCCAAGCTCTCCACGGCAAGTTTCACAACGTCCAGCCCGACTCCACGACCAGCAAACTCCGTCACTTCTGAGACGGTGGAGAAACCCGGCTCGAAGATCACGTTTAGTACATCATCCGCGTCGAGGCCAACGGAGTCATCCCCATCGAAGGCCGGTTCCAGATCCGAATCATCGCTCTCATTGGCGGATATCCCCTCGCGAGGTGCCCCGCTGGCATTGAGCAGCCCTTGGGCCGCCGCTTTACGCCGCACGGCGGCCCGGTCGATCCCGCGACCGTCGTCAGCGATGGTCAGAATGACACGATCGCGGTCGGTTTCGGCGCTGAGGTGAATAGTCCCCAAGGCCGACTTGCCAGCCGCCTCGCGCTCGCCGGGAGTTTCGAGGCCGTGCGTGACGGCATTGCGCAACAGGTGCAACAGCGAGTCTGTGACGAGCTGGAGGACGTTGCGGTCAATCTGAATATCCTGCCCGGAAAGCACCAGCTCTACTTGTTTGCCCTCCGCACGCGCTACGTCACGCACCATCCGCGGCAGCTTACTGAACAGCGACTCGACGGCCACCAGCCGCGCATCCATCACGGAAAACTGCAGGTCTTCGATCAGACGAAACAGGTGATCGGCGAGTTGCGTGAGCGCCGGATGGTCGAGCTCGCGGGCCAACGTCCGCAGCCGATCCCGGTCAATCGTCAACTCCCCGGCCAGCGTAAGCAACGTATTGAGCTTCCGAACCGGAATGCTGATGACGTCGGAAAGCGCCAGCCCTGCCGATCGGATGCCCGGCAGGCCGGGTTCGCCGCCCGCGGCCACAACTGCTTCTACGTCGGAGGCGCGGGCCGCCGGCGTTGAGCCAATAGCGAACTCCGTGTCTACTCCGGGCTTGAGGTCTTCCAGGCGGACTAGCAGCTCCGCCAGCTCGGGCGGTGGTGGCACCTCCACGCCCCCAACCGTCTGCTGAACCAGCGCGGAGAGGGTATCGATGCCTTCAAACAGGGTGGCACTTACCGTGGGCCCGAACGGCAACTCACGGGCACGCAACCGGCCGAAAACGGTTTCAAGCCCGTGCGCCAAATCGGCGATGGCCTGCAAGCCGGTGGCGCCAGCGGAAGCCTTCAAGTTATGTAGGAGCCGAAAGCTCTCGGCCACGGCATTCTCATCCGCCGGCGTACGCTCCAGCTCGCTTAGATGGCGACCTAGAGCATCGGCGGTTTCGAGTGCCTCAGCGGCAAACAGTTCGCGGTATTCCTGTTCGCGTGATTTCATGCAGTCGGTACCAGCCGCCCAAGACCGCTTCCGCGGAAGCTCTCAGGCGCCAGGCACGGCACGTTAAGCAACGGAAGTAGAAGAAGGCCCACCAGCCGTCGGAGCAGCATCAGCACCGGTGGCGTCTAACCCGAGGAGCTGACTGACGACTTCCAGCACGCGTTCTTCCGAAAACGGCTTCACCAGGTAAGCGCCCGCTCCTGAAGCAAGCGCCTCGTTGACGATCACGTCCTGCCCAACCGCGCTTACCATCACGATGCGCTGGGCGGGCTGTTCGGCCCGAATGCCTTTCAGCACATCAAGACCCGTATTGTCGGGCAGAATTACGTCCAGCGTAACTAGGTCAGGGCGGGTTTCGCGCGCCAATTGCAAGGCTTGCTGACCAGTAGCCGCTTCACCGGCTACCTCGTAGCCAGCATCGGTGAGAATGTTGCGGAGCATGGTCCGCATGTAAAATGAATCGTCGACGATCAGAATGCGCTTAGCCATTGGAACGGCAGGAGGGTAAAGAATATCAATGAGAGGAACCGACGCAGGGGCAGGCTCCCGGGTTACTTGCCTCGCTTCGCCCCTCTAGTAGGCTCCGATACGGCCTCCGCGTCCGGGAGTTGCAATATCTCTTCGGGACGCAGGAGCCGTAATAGATCTAGTAGAATGATGACGCGGTCAGAATCAGGCAATCGAATGAGCCCTTCAACGTATTTGTCGTGGATGGAGGGCAAGGTTTGAAGAAAATCCGGCGCTCTTTCCAGCAATGCCACCGGTACGGTGGTGGCCAACGGCATGGCACTCACCAACAAGCCGATGGCATAGTCGGCGGCTTCCACTACCAGCGTATAGGTGCGCGGGTCAGCCGAGGCGTTAGCGACATCGGCCGCCCGCACCATCTGAAACCGCTCTTCGAGATCGAGCACCGCGATGAGCTCGCCCCGGATGTTGGCGACGCCTCGCAGGAACGGCGGCGTACGCGGCATCCGCGCGATGTCGGGCGTTACGGTAATTTCCTTGACCTGCCCAATGCGCACCGCATACTCCTCCCGGCCCAGCGGGAAGACGATTAGCTGCATCATCGGCTCGATTTGCGCCTGAGTTCGCCGAATAATCGGCTGTAGCAGATCTGCCGCAGGGGCACTGCCGCCGGAGGCCACCTCACCAACGGCCGCCGCGACAACGGCTAACTCAGCCTTCCGGTTAGGACTGGGAGTACTGTTACGAGGCATCGTTCATCTCGTCAGTGTCCGTGTCAGCCAATGGCACTCCAGCATCTTCCGCGTTTTCCAGGAGTGCCGCCGTGCTTGGTCGACGCGTCGTCATGCGCGCTCGTCCAGTAGTGAGCACGCGCGGCTGGCTCGTGAGACGGAAGGTAGCCAGACCAGCTTGCAGGTCGTTGGCGATGGCGGTCAGGTGCTGCGAAGACGTCGTGAGCTCCTGCATCGACTTCGACAACTGCTGCGCCGTAGCCGATACCTGGCGGGTACCGGAGGCCGTCTGCTCCGCGATCGCCACCACTTCCTCCACGTTTCGCACCACGTCACCGATGCTTGACTTCTGTACTTCCGTAGCGGCCAAGATTTCTTGCGAGGAACGCAAAGTATCGCCCGACGACGACGCGATCGCCTTAAAGGCCTTCGATGCTTCGAACGTCGCGTCTTTCCCGCGCGTCACGCGATTGTCCATCGTCGCGATAGCGGCGGCGGCGGAGGCGGTGTCTTTCTTGACGTCTTCGAGCAGCGTCGCGATTTCCGAAGCCGACTTCCGCGAGCCTTCGGCGAGCTTGCTCATCTCCTGGGCTACCACCGCGAAGCCGCGACCATAATCACCGGCGCGGGCCGCTTCTATGGAAGCGTTCAGGGCGAGCAGGTTGGTTTGCAGCGCGATCTCGGTGATGATCCCGAGGGCGCGGCTGATTTCCTGCGAGCGCGTGTTAAGTACTTCGATGGTGTGGGCGGTCTGGGTGGCGGCCGTGGAGATTTCCTCCATGTTGCGCACCACCTCGGCCACGGTTTTCAAGCCCTGTTGCGAGGATTGTTCCCCTTGCACAGCCGCCTTGTTTACCACTTCGGCTTTCGCGGCGGCTTCGCGCGTGCTCTGCATAATTTCTTCGATCAGACGGAAGGCCTGGTCGGTTTTCTGCGCTTGGTTCTGGGCACCTTCGGCCATCTGCTGCATCGCGCGGGCCACCGAGGCCGTCGTGCGGCTCATCTGCTGGCCTTTGCCCACCATCTCTTCCGACGAAGCGCCCACGATTTCAGCCGAGGAGCTGATTTGCCCGAGCAGGTCGTTGAGGTTTTCGAGAGCCGTGTTGAGCGCGTTCGACATTTCGAGCGGGTCACCCGAGACGTTCGCCGCCCGCACGCGGTCGGTGAGGTCCGACTCCGATACCGCCCGCACTACCCGGGCTACGGCGAGTACCGGCTGAGCGATCGATTCGAGCAGGGCGTTGAGCCTATCGGCAAGCTCTTTCCACGACCCCGATACGCCACTCACCGTGGCCCGCTCCGTGAGCTTGCCCTCGGCACCGGCCACGCGGGCCACGCGGCTTACCTCGGAAGCGAGGCGGTTGAGGTCATCCACCATTCGGTTGATGGTTTCGGCGAGCTCGGCCACTTCGCCACGGGCTTCGAGCGAGAGCTTTTGGGTCAAGTCACCCTTCGATACCGCCGTCACGATCTTCACGATGCCCCGCACCTGCGTGGTGAGGTTGGAGGCCATCGTGTTTACGTTGTCGGTAAGGTCTTTCCAGACGCCGGCCACGTTCGCCACCGTTGCCTGGCCGCCGAGGCGGCCTTCGGTTCCTACTTCGCGCGCCACGCGGGTCACTTCCCCGGCGAACACGTTCAGCGAGTCCACCATCTGGTTGAGGTTTTGCTTCACATCGGCGAGCTCGCCGCGGACGTTTACCGTGATCTTCTGGCTCAGGTCGCCGCGGGCTACCGCGGTAGCCACGTTGGCAATGTCGCGCACCTGACTCGTCAGGTTGCCGGCCATGTTGTTTACGTTGTCGGTAAGGTCTTTCCAGGTGCCAGCCACGTTCGGCACGTTCGCTTGGCCGCCGAGCTTGCCTTCCGTACCTACTTCAAGCGCCACGCGCGTTACCTCGCCAGCGAACACGTTCAGCGAGTCCACCATTCGGTTGAGGTTGTCTTTGAGGTCGAGCAGCTCGCCTTTGACGTCCACCGTGATCTTCTGGCTCAAGTCGCCTTTTGCTACCGCGGTGGCTACGTTGGCAATGTCGCGCACCTGACTCGTCAGGTTCAGCGCCATCGTGTTCACGTTGTCGGTGAGCTCTTTCCAGGTGCCCCGCACGCGCGGCACGTTGGCCTGGCCGCCGAGTTTGCCTTCGGTCCCTACCTCGCGCGATACCCGCGTTACCTCGCCCGCGAACACGTTCAGCGAGTCCACCATCTGGTTGAGGTTCTCCTTGAGCTGCAAAAGCTCGCCGCGCACGTTTACCGTGATTTTCTGGCTCAAGTCGCCTTGCGCTACCGCGGTGGCGACGTTGGCGATGTCGCGAACCTGACTCGTCAGGTTGCTCGCCATCGTATTTACGTTGTCGGTGAGGTCTTTCCAGACGCCAGCCACGTTCGGCACGTTGGCCTGACCGCCGAGCTTGCCTTCCGTACCCACTTCGCGCGCCACGCGGGTTACTTCCCCGGCGAACACGTTCAGCGAGTCCACCATCTGGTTGAGGTTCTGCTTGAGCTGCAAGAGCTCGCCTTTTACATCCACCGTGATCTTCTGACTCAAGTCGCCGCGGGCTACGGCCGTACCGACGTTGGCAATGTCGCGCACCTGACTGGTCAGGTTGCTCGCCATCGTGTTTACGTTGTCGGTGAGGTCTTTCCAGGTGCCGGCCACGTTCGGCACGTTCGCCTGACCGCCGAGTTTGCCTTCCGTACCCACTTCACGCGCCACGCGCGTCACCTCGCCGGCAAACACGTTCAGCGAGTCCACCATTCGGTTGAGGTTTTCCTTCAGGTCGAGCAGCTCGCCCTTGACATCCACCGTGATCGTCTGCGACAAGTCGCCGCGCGATACGGCCGTGGCCACGTTGGCAATGTCGCGCACCTGACTCGTCAGGTTGGCGGCCATGTTGTTTACGTTGTCGGTGAGGTCTTTCCAGACGCCGGCCACATTCGGTACGCTCGCCTGGCCGCCGAGGCGACCTTCGGTACCTACTTCCTGCGCCACGCGGGTTACTTCCCCGGCGAAGACGTGCAGGTTGTCGATCGTGCGGTTGATGGTTTCGGCCATCACGCGGAAGTCGCCGGAAACCGAGATCTGGAACGACGTATCGAGGTTACCGCGCGAGATGTCCTTGAGTACCTTGCCTACCTCAAGTACCGGTACGGCGATGGAGTCTACCAGACCGTTGATGTTGAGAAGCATATCGCGCCAGAAGCCGTCGGCCTGCTGCACCGAGGCGCGGGCCGTCAGGTTACCTTCTACGCCGGCCACCTTCGAGATGCGCGACACCTCGCCGCCCACGCCCGAGATCATCTGCACCATCGAGTTGTAGGCCTCGGCGATTTCGGCGAATATATCGTCTGACTGCTTCGTAAGGCGCACCGAGATATCCCCGCGCTTAAACGCGTCGAGGGCGAACAGCACCCGATTGAGCTGCTCGTTGACGTATTCGGGGGCCTGCGTAGCGTACTCGCCCGAGCTGAGGGCGCCGCTCTTGCGCGTCATATTGCCATCGGTAGCCCGTCCGCGGGAGGTGCCCGCTGGTCCGGCTGGACCGGCTGGGCCGGCTACTCCCGCCACGCCAGCTGCCCCTGCCACGCCAGCCATTCCGGCTTTGCCATCCACTCCGGTTCGACCAGTGGCACCCGTGGTGCCAGTCTTACCGACCACGCCGGCTCGGCCAGCGGTACCAGTTCGGCCTTTCTCTCCAGCTTGTCCTTTCGCACCCGCAGGACCCGTTGAGCTGGATTTACTTGCGCGCGCCGCCGCTACTGGAGCAAGTTGGGCGGCGGGTGCCGCCCCA
>JBKJUQ010000242.1:0-11797 GCA_046590685.1 Hymenobacteraceae bacterium | reverse complement strand
GACTTGCAGGACTTTGGCTCGGGCATCGGCTTCGCGTCGCGCAACCGGCAGGATGGGGCCGATGAGCTGATGAAATCGACGATCCAGAACGCGCTGCGCAAGACGTTCTCGCCGGAGTTCCTCAACCGCTTGGACGACGTGATCGTGTTCTCGTCGCTGAGCAAGGAGCACATCCACCAGATCATCGATCTCTCGCTCGACAAGCTCCGCGGCCGCGTCAAAGCGCTCGGGTTTACCATCGAGCTAACGGATGCCGCCAAGGACTTCGTGGCGGAGAAAGGCTACGATCCCAAGTTCGGCGCCCGTCCGCTCAACCGCGCCATCCAGAAGTACCTCGAAGACCCGATCGCCGAGGAAATCCTGAAAGCTCAGCTCGCGCAGGGCGACGTGATCAAGGCCGACTACGAAGCCGGTAAGGAAGAGCTCGCCTTTACGTCGTTCGCCTCCGGCAACAAGCCCGAGCTGAAAGCCGACGAGCTGCCCGAAGCCCCCGCCAAGCCCGCCGACGGCGAGGAAGAGGAGGAGAAGTAGAGCTTAGGCTTGCTTGACCACGAAACCGCCCGGTTCGCAGCAATGCGGGCCGGGCGGTTTTGGTTTGCGTCGGTACCTTGCCGAACGACTGCTCCCCAAATGCGCATTATCTCTTACCGCGCCATTCGCGAGTTCAAGCAGCTGCATCCGCAGGCTAGCGCCGCGCTTGACCGGTGGTACGAAACGGTAGCGAAGGCCGATTGGTCGTCTGTCGCGGATATGCGGATCTTCGATAACTCGGTTGACTACGTGGGCGACAACCGCTACGTGTTCAACATCACCCGGAACTTCCGATTGGTGGCCATGGTATTCTTCGAGCCAAAACTGGTGTACATTCGATTCATCGGCACCCACGCCGATTATGACCGCACCGACGTTATGACCGTTTAAGCACTCGGGCATAAGTAAACCAGGTATTTGTCATTGCGAGCGGAGCGAAGCAATCCTCATTTGTTCGGTGACGCTCCACCGCCGCGCCGAGCAAACGAGGATTGCTTTGCCGCGCTCCGCTCGCAACCGCAGAGCCTCCTCGCAATGACACACTTATCGGTTACTTCTCATCGACCGTTTAATATTTCTTTCGATGCCGACCATCTATCTCCACACCGAAGCCGACTGGGAAAAGGCGATTGCCCGCGTGGACGCCCTTATTGCCCAAGGGTTCGCGCACGACAAGCAGCGCCAAGCCGAGGTCGCCGCGCTGGCGGACGCCATTCAGGAGTTCGAGCAACGCCACGGCTGGGCGCCGCAGACGCGGACGGCGACTCCGGTACGGTCGTGAATGGGCGTAGTAATCTGGCCTATTTTTATGGCTGCAGTGGCCAAAACTTGGCTCGACTGCTAACGAAACCGCCCGGCCCGCAGGATGCGGGCCGGGCGGTTTGGCGTTGGCGGTACCCGCTAGCGCCCTACCGCGCCACCACGCGCCCGTCGGCCACCCGCAAGCCCTGTAGCTCAGCGCACCAGCTTGCGGGTGAGTCCGCGCCCATCGGGCCACAGCAGGCGTAAGGTGTACACCCCGGAGGCCTCGCGGCTCAGATCCACACGCGTGTCGGGGCCGGCCAGCGCGCCGCGCCACACAAGGCGGCCCAGCGCATCGGTTACGACCAGCCGCCCGCCCGCCCGGCCGGGAGCTGAAGTTGCCCGCATCGCAAACCGCCCATCGGCGCTCGGATTGGGCCACACCTCCACGCCAACCCGAGCCCCCGCTTCTTCAGCCACTCCCACCAGCCGCGGGCACGCCACCGTGGGCGGCGGGGTGCCGCCGGCTGTCACGTAGCCGTGCTCATCGGTCTTGAAAAGCCAGATCGGCTGGGGGCCGTTGGGGTCGGGCGCACCTGGGTGCAGATAGCCTGTGCCCACAAAGCCGCCGTCGGGCGTGGGAATGAAGTCGGTCGGGTAGTTGCTGCTGCTGGGCCCGGAGAAGTAGCCGTAAGAGCGGTACCAGAGCGAATCACCCGTCGCGGCGCAGGCTTTCAGGGCAAAGGCTCGCATCGCGATCGTGCTCTGCGGAAAGAGCGGCTCGGCGCCCTGGCCGGCGAGCACCACGCCCCCGTCGGGCAACAGGTGCAGGGCGCAGAGGAAACCGGCGAGGTGCTCGGGACCGTAGGCGCGGCGCCAGAGCTCCTGGCCCTGCGCGTCGAGGTGCACGAGCGTGGAGCGACCCACGGGCATATCCGCGGCGGTCTCCCCGGTGCCCACCCAACCGGCGATCAGGTAGGTGCCGTCGGGCAGGCAAACAGCCGTACTGGCCGCATCCAAGTGCGGCCCGTCGAGCACGTAGCGCCACTGCTCCTGGCCGTCCGCATCGGTCTTGATCACCAGCCAGTCACTGTTGAACGGACCGCCGCCGCCGCTGTTGGGCGCCGTCTGACCGGCGAGCAGAAAGCCGCCGTCGAGCGTGAGCCGGATCTGAAAGCCTTTGTTGAAGGGCTGCTCCCGGAAGGTGCGCCGCCAGCGCTCGCGGCCATTTTTGTCCGTGCGCAGCAGCACCAGATCGGCGGGAAACGAGGTCAGTTGTTGACTCCCGACCAGCGCGAAGCCGCTGTCGGCGGGCACGTAGCACTGCTGGTTCAGGCGCAGCCGCGCCTGGCCGGGTGCGGGCAGATAGGTGCGGGTCCAAAGCGTATCGCCAGCCGCCGTAAAGCGCCAGAGCTGACCGTAGCTGCCAGTGATAGGCAAATCCAACGTTCCGGACGTAAAGAAGCCGCCGTCGGGCAGGGCTTCTAGGCCAGAGACGTAAATCTGTCCGCCGGGGCGGGCAAAGAGGCGATGCCGGCGCGCCTGGCCGCGCGCGTCAAAAAACGCGACCAGCACATGCCGGTTGTAGGGCGGGCCGGCACTGCCCCAACCCAGCGCCGTGTAGCCGCTGTCGGTGGCAAGTAGGCCTACCCCGCCACTGTACCCCAAGGGTTCCAGCGCGTGCTGGCGGTTAAAATATGTCTGGGCCGAAGCACCAAACGCATCCAGCACGAGCAGCAGCGATAGCAGAAGGAAGCGTTTCATCCCGAAAATTACTCCCCGCCGGCCGCTTTTGGCGCCGACCGACGGGGAGAAACGAAAGATCAGTTGCATCAGCGCGTAATCATCAAACGCTCTCTGGCCACCACGCGCCCGTCGGCCACCAGCACGCACTGGTACAGTCCGCTGCGCAGCGTGAGCGTGACGCCTTCCGCCAGCGCCTTGCTCGTCAGCGCGTGCGCGCCCTGCGGCTGGCCCCACTTGTCGTAGACACGCAGCACCACGCGCTCAGCCGCCTTGGGCAGCCCGTAGCCCACCCGTACGTGCCCCGTGCTCGGGTTGGGTGTTAGCAGAAGGAAGCTGGTTGGCAGGCCCGGCGTTGGTGCCGCCGCCCGGCCCTGGCGCTGCGCAGCCTCGTACCCGCAAGTACGGGTCCCGGGAAAGTATCATTTATCCCCTACAGGGAGGCAATAGGGAGGATACAGGGAGGATGATGGGAGGATGATGGGAGGATGCAGGGAGGATACTTTACCCCATTTAGGGCCTTTTAACGGCCGCTTCCTCGGAAAAATCTTATTTCACGCTCGGGGAGCGCGGGGGCCGTCTGAGCTGGCAAGGGGCAGCGCCCCGTTCAAGGCGACACCCCCTCCCCGCTCCCGCCGTACTTTTACGTTCTATTCGACCTTAGCCTATGTGCGGAATCACCGGCGTATTTGCCTTTACTACTGCGGGGCGCGCGGCGCTGCTGCGCTTGCCCGACTCCACCGACGCCATCGTGCGGCGCGGGCCCGATTCGGCGGGGCATTTCGTCGATGAGCACGTCGGGCTCGGGTTTCGGCGGCTCGCCATCCTCGATCTGCGGCCCGAAGGCAACCAGCCGATGGCGTCGACGGACGTGGAGCGGCGCTACCACATCGTCTTCAACGGTGAGATTTTCAACTTCAAGGAGCTGCGCGAGGAGCTGCGCCAGAAAGGCTACCAGTTCCGGACCGGCACCGACACGGAGGTACTTCTGAACCTCTACGCCGCCTACGGCCGGCGCTTCCTGAAGCGGCTCAACGGCTTCTTTGCCCTCGCCATCCACGACAAGGAGGACGGCTCGCTGTTCATCGCCCGCGACCGTTACGGCGTCAAACCCCTGCACATCTACCGCGACGCCGACAAGCTCCTGTTCGGCTCGGAGATCAAGTCGCTCCTTGCGCTCGGCGCGCCGCGCAAGCTCGACCTCTCGTCGCTCCACGCCTACCTGCACCTGGGCTACCTGCCGGGGCCGGCGAGCATCTTCAAGAAGATTCGGAAGGTCGAGCCCGGCACGTACCTCTTCATCCGCAAGGGCAAAGTGCTCAGCAAGCACTGGTACCGGATTCCGTACGATCCGAAGAAGATCAAGCGCAACGTCACCACTTACGAGCAGCAGCAGACCAAGCTCGTGGACCTGATGGACGATGCGGTGGCGCGCCGGCTGGTGGCCGACGTACCCCTCGGCGCGTTCCTGAGCGGCGGGATCGACTCGTCGGTGATCGTCGCGCTCGCCTCGCGCCACACCCCACACCTCAACACGTTCTCCATCGGCTACAAGGACGAGCCGTTCTTCGATGAGACGAAGTACGCCAACCTCGTCGCCGAGAAGTATAAGACGAACCACACCGCCTTCGCCCTCTCCAACGACGACCTCTACGAGCATCTGCAAGGCGTGCTCGATTATTTCGACGAGCCCTTTGCCGACCCGTCGGCGCTGCCGGTGTACATCCTCTGCCACCATACCCGCCAGAAAGCCACGGTCGCGCTTTCCGGCGATGGTGCCGACGAGCTCTTCGCCGGCTACAACAAGCACCGCGCGGAGTGGCAGGTGCGCAACGGCGGCTGGAAAGCCGAAGCCGTCACGGCCCTCGAACCGCTCTGGAACGTGCTGCCGAAGTCGCGTTCCTCGGCGGTCGGCAACCGCGTCCGCCAGCTCCAGCGCTTTGCCCGCGGAATGCAGATGGGGCCCAAAGACCGTTACTGGGCGTGGGCGGGCCTGACCGCCGGCGACGAAGCCACCACGCTGCTCAGTAAGAAAGTGCGCAAGCGGCTCAACAAAAAGCTGGCGGCCAAGCGCCGCGCCGCGTGGCTCGACGGCCTCAAACCCGACGGCGACCTCAACGACGTTCTCCTCGCCGACATGCGCGTGGTGCTGCCGGGCGATATGCTCCCGAAGGTCGACCTGATGAGCATGGCGAACTCGCTCGAAGTGCGCACGCCGTTCCTCGACGTCAACGTCGTCGATTTCGCGTTCTCCCTGCCGGTTTCCTCAAAAATCGATGGGCAGATGAAGAAGCGGATCGTGCAGGACGCCTTCCGCCCGCTGCTGCCGCCCGAGCTCTACAAACGCCCGAAGCACGGCTTCGACGTGCCGATGCTCTCGTGGTTCAAGGGTGATCTGCGGCCGGTCATTGAGGATGATCTGCTCGCCGATGCCTTCATCGAGCACCAGGGGTTGTTCGATGTCGACGCGATTCGGGCCCTCAAGGCGCAGCTCTACTCCGCCAACCCCGGCGAAGCCGTCGACCGCGTGTGGGGGTTGATCGTCTTCCAGCATTGGTGGAAGAAATACCTGGCGCCCGCCGCCACGCCGCGCCCGGCACCGGTGCCCAGCCCGCACCCGGGCGCTTAACGGCCCGCACCGGTACTTTTGCGCGCCCAACGGCTCGCGGACCCGCTAGCTTCTTTGTTTCGTTTTTCCGTCGGGTAGTCCGGCGGCTCCCGCATCCTTTTTTCGTATGAAAATCACCGTAGTAGGCACCGGCTATGTTGGCCTGGTATCCGGTACGTGCTTCGCCGAAGTCGGCATCAACGTAACGTGCATCGACGTTGACCAGCGCAAGATCGACAACCTTAAGAAGGGTATCCTACCCATCTACGAGCCTGGCTTGGAGGATATGGTCGAGCGCAACGTGCGCAACGGCCGCCTGCAATTCTCCACTGATCTAGCGGCCAGCCTGCCCGGTACCGACGCCGTGTTCATCGCCGTGGGCACCCCTCCGGGCGAAGACGGCTCCGCCGACCTCAAGTATGTGCTGGCGGTAGGGCGCGAGATTGGCCGGGCGCTCACCGATTACTGCGTCGTGATTACGAAGAGCACCGTCCCGGTGGGGACGGCTGAAAAGGTGCGGCTGGCGGTGGCTGGCGAGCTGGCCGCGCGCGGCGCGAAGATCGTTTTCGACGTGGCCTCGAACCCGGAGTTCCTCAAGGAAGGCGCGGCGATCAACGACTTCCTCAAGCCCGACCGCATCATCGTCGGCCTTGACTCGCCGCGCGCCGAGGAAGTGCTGCGCCGCCTCTACAAGCCGTTCCTGCTCAATGGCCACCCCTGCATCTTCATGGACATCCCATCGGCGGAGATGACCAAGTATGCGGCGAACTCGATGCTCGCAACCAAGATCTCGTTTATGAACGAGATCGCGAATCTCTGCGAGCTGATGGGTGCCGACGTGAATATGGTGCGCAAGGGCATTGGCTCAGACACGCGTATCGGCCCGAAATTCATTTACCCGGGCATCGGGTACGGCGGTTCGTGCTTTCCGAAGGATGTCAAGGCGCTCATCAAGACCGCCGCCGGCGAGGGCTACCCCATGCAGCTGCTGCAAGCCGTGGAAGCCGTAAATGAGGCGCAGAAATCCGTCTTGTTCAACAAGGTAGTGAGCCACTTCGGCGCCGACCTGCGCGGCCTGACCGTCGCGATCTGGGGGCTGTCGTTCAAGCCGCACACCGATGATATGCGCGAGGCGCCGTCGTTGGTACTCATCGAAAAGCTGCTGGCCGCCGGCTGCCAGGTGCGCGCCTTCGATCCGGTGGCCATCGACGAAGCCCGGCACACGCTCGGCGATACGGTGACGTTTGCCAAAGACGAATACGAAGCGCTGGTCGGCGCCGACGCCTTGCTCGTCGTGACGGAATGGCCGCAGTTCCGCGCGCCTAATTTCGAGGAGATGGCCCGAGTGATGCGTCAGGCTGTCGTGTTCGACGGACGCAACATTTACGAGGCCGCCGAGCTCAACGAGGCTGGCTTTGAGTACTACTGCATCGGCATCCGCACGGGGAAGATTGACCAGTCGGCCCAAGTCGGCGCCTAAGGGCTAACCGCGAGCCTCATCACGCCCTGCTACCAAACGCCCCCTCCCCGTGAGCAAGAAACGTGTCTTAATCACCGGCGCCGCCGGCTTCCTGGGCTCGCACCTCTGCGACCGCTTCTTGGCGGAGGGCTACCGCGTGGTGGCGATGGACAACCTCATTACCGGCTCGCTGGATAATATCGAGCACCTGTTCGGCAATGCGGACTTCGAGTTTTCGCACCACGACGTCTCCAAGTTCGTCTTCGTGCCGGGCCAGGTCGACTACATTCTGCACTTCGCCTCGCCGGCCTCGCCGATTGACTACCTGAAAATCCCGATTCAAACCCTGAAGGTTGGCTCTCTCGGGACGCATAATCTGCTCGGTTTGGCGCTGGCGAAGAAAGCCCGCATCCTGATCGCGAGCACGTCGGAGGTATACGGTGACCCGGAAGTGCACCCGCAGACGGAAAGCTACTGGGGCAACGTCAACCCCGTCGGCCCGCGCGGCTGCTACGATGAGGCCAAGCGGTTTCAGGAAGCCATCACGATGGCGTACCACACGCACCACGGCCTGGAAACGCGGATTGTCCGCATCTTCAACACGTACGGGCCGCGGATGCGCCTCAACGACGGGCGGGTACTGCCGGCGTTTATGAGTCAGGCGTTGCGCGGCGAGCCCCTGACCGTCTTCGGCGACGGCTCCCAGACGCGCTCCTTCTGCTACGTCGACGATCTCGTGGAGGGAATCTACCGCCTACTCCTCAGCGATTACGCGTTGCCCGTCAACATTGGGAATCCGTCGGAGATCACCATCCGCGCCTTTGGTGAAGAGATCGCGCAGCTTGCGGGGGTGGCGTTTAACGTGGCCTTCCAGCCGCTCCCCATTGACGACCCCCAGCAGCGGTGCCCCGATATCTCGAAGGCCAAAGAAATTTTGGACTGGGAGCCAACGGTTGATCGGGCCGAAGGGCTGCGCCGGACCTTTGAGTTTTTCAAAAAAGCGGTAACTGTGCCCGCCATCGCACCAGCTACGGCGGGTTAACGGCGGCAGCTCAATCGTCCCCGCTTGATTCCACCGCCGTTTGGTTCAGGTTACGGGGTGGTTGATTACTTCCGTCGTTACTTGCTATACTAGAATGGAGATTACTCCCGCCAAGCTCAGTACTTACGCCCGGCCTCACCTGATTGAATTTCCGCGGCTAGGGCAGCCGGATATTGGCTACATCTCGGTACTCGACAATGCGCGCGCCCAGTTGCCCTTTCGGGCCGAGCGGGTTTTTTGGACCTATTACACCCCGGAGAGCATCGTGCGCGGCCGGCACGCGCACTACCGCACCGAGCAGGTGCTGCTCGCCATCGTGGGGCGTATTCTGGTGACGGTTGAGCTGCCGGACGGCACCATCGAAACGTTTCGGCTCGAAGACCCGCACGTCGGCGTCTACGTGCCGCCCAATGCGTGGCACACCATGCAGTACTCGCATTCGGCCTTGCAGCTCGTATTCGCCTCGACTCCCTACGACGAAAGCGATTACATCCGCGACTACCACCAGTTTCGGCAGGTATGGGCCCCCTAGCTGAAGCCGAATCCGGGTTATTCAGGGCAGCAGCACACGCCCGCGCCACCCAGCTCGCGTTCTATTCGCCGTACAACTTTCTACGCGCCTTCCCGGCGGAGCAGCAGCTGGCCGCCTTCGTGGCGCCGCGCCTCGAAGAGCACCTACGCGGCACCGGGGCGCACCGCGTATTCCGAACCGAGCAGCAAGGGCAAGCTATCTACTTCCTGTTCACTGAGCTGGCGTGGGATACCGCCTTCTTCGGCCGCCCCGTGGTGCGGCTCTACACGGTGCTGTTCGAACGCCCCGACGTGGCTGGCCTGGCGCTGGCCACCGAAGCGTTTAGGCACCACGTTCTCGATAAGCTTCCCGGCGCGCACTGCTTCTGCGAATTACCCTCGGAGGATATCGTGCTGGTGCAGGCGCTGGGTCGGGTGGGGTTTGGGCTGGTCGAAACGCGTTGTAGCTTCTACCACGACACCGTAGCCACGTTCTCGGAGCCGCGCTACCCCGTTCGACAGGCGCACGGCGAGGCCGATGCCACGCTGATCGGCTCGATCGCGGCGGCGGCCCGCAACGAATTCGATCGTTTTCACGCCGACGCGTACCTGCTGCCCGACGAGGGCGACCGTCTGCTGCGCGCTTACGCCGAGGCAGCCGTGCGGGGCTATTGCGACGCCGTACTTGTTCCGGGTGAAGCGGCTGGTGTACCAGTCGATTCTTTTCTGGCGATCAGCCACTTAGCGGCGGATGCGACCACCTTGGGGGTTGGCTTAGCGCGGGTGGTACTCACGGCCGTGGGCCCGGCCAACCGCGGCTGGCACCAGCGGCTCGTGGCCGAAACGGTGCATTATGCCCGCGAGCGCGCGGCGAGCTACGTTTTGATGACCACGCAGAGTACCAATCGGGCCGTTTTTCGGACGACTGAGAAGCTTGGCTGGAAGCTCGGGGGTACTACCCACGTACTCAGCGCGGGCGCCCGGACCGCTATTCCACAGCGGGACTAACGCTGGTCGCCAGAGCCCGGTAAGGCCAGCAGCTATCTTTACGCCCGCAACTCGCCTGGCTGTATGCCCAAACTGTCGGTTATCATCCCCTGCTACTACAACGAGGAGAACATTCCCGTGACGACGCAGGTGCTGATTGAGAATGAAGCTGCTTTCCCCGCCGACACAACCTTCGAGTACGTCCTCGTCGATGATGGCTCCCAGGATCAGACCTACGCCGCGCTGCTTAGCTTCCAACGGCGTTACCCCGAGAAAGTGACGGTGATCAAGCTGGCGGGTAACGTGGGGTCATACAACGCCATCGTGGCGGGCATGCAGTACGCGACCGGCGACGTGAACGTGATTCTGACGGCGGATATGCAGGATCCGCCGCAGCTGATGATTCAGATGCTCGAGCACTGGCGGCGCGGGTTCAAGCTCGTGATCGCGAACCGCGCCGCCCGCAACGAAGGCTTTGCCAAGAAGCTCCTGGCCGAGACTTTTCACTGGTTGATGAAGCGGCTGGCGCTACGCAATGTGCCCGACGGCGGCTTCGACTTCGTTCTCTTCGACCGACAGATAAAGGACCGAATTCTCGCCATGAGCGAGCGTAACTCCAACATCTTCTATCTGATGGTGTGGATGGGGTACGATTACGTCAGTATTCCCTACGTCCGGCAGGCGCGCGATATCGGCAAATCGCGCTGGACGCTCCAAAAGCGCGTTAAGCTGCTCATCGACTCGCTGCTGGCCTTCTCGTTCTTTCCGGTGCGGGCCATCACGGTTAGTGGCCTGGCACTGGGGGGCATCGCGTTACTCTATGCGCTCTACATTCTGAGTGCCAAGCTTTTTGGGGCCATTCCGGTGCGGGGCTGGACCGCCTTGATGGTGGTCGTGCTGTTCGTATCCGCCTTCCAGATGATCGCGTTGGGCATTATTGGCGAGTACGTATGGCGCACGCTCGATGCGGCGCGTAACCGGCCGCTGTACGTAGAGTCGGAAGTGCTGCCCGCCGGCCAGGCAACAGCTTCGGCAACCATTCCGGCGCCCGCACCGGCCGCACTAGTCCGGCCGGTGGGCTAGGGGCGGGAGGTGCCTTTTATCTTCTCCAGCAGTCGTTGATGCGCGTCGTCCCTTACCGTCCCGAGTTGCGAGCTGTCTGGGATGCCTTCGCCGCCACCGCCACCGCCGGCACGTTCCTGTTTCAGCGCGGTTACCTCGACTACCACGCCCACCGCTTCACCGACTGCTCGCTGCTGTTCTACGACGACAAAAACCGCTTGGTGGCCCTGTTGCCGGCTAATCGGGTGGGTACGGCCCTGTATTCGCACCAGGGCCTTACCTACGGTGGCTTCGTGACGCACGGGCCCTACACCTTTCGGCTGGCGGCTTGTTTCAACAGTCTCGTCGGCTGGTGTCAGGCAGCGGGTATCCAGCAGGTAACGTACAAACCTATTCCGTTCATTTACGCGGCCTCCCCCGACCAGGCCGACCTTTACTGCCTGTTCCGCCTTGGCGCTACCCTGAGCGCGCGCCATCTCTCGACCAGCATTGAGCAGGCCCACGCCCGCAACTTCACCGACGGCCGCTGGGGAGGGGTAAAAAAGGCGCGGCGCCACGGATTATCCGTACGCGAAACCACGGATTTCGCCAGTTTCTGGCACGTCCTCGACGAGAACCTGCGGCAGCGATACGGCGCCACCACCCTACACTCGCTGGCCGAGATTTCGACCCTGCACGCGCGCTTCCCAGACCAGATTCGCCTGCACGGCGCCTACGATGCCGCCGGGGTGCTGGTGGCGGGGGCTGTAGTGTACGTCACCGCACGGGTGGCCCACGTGCAGTACCTCTCCGCTACCCCGCAGGGGCGGGCCGCGGGGGCGCTCGACTTGCTGATCGCGCACTTGATTCGGGAAGTGTACGCGCAGCATCGCTACTTCGACTTTGGCACCTCCAACGGCCAGCCGGGCCAGCAGCTCAATCACCGCCTGGTGTTTCAGAAAGAGGGCTTTGGCGGCCGGGGAGTCTGCTACGATGCTTATACGTTCGCGCCGACGGCGGGCGTCGAGGTCGAGTAAAGGTGGTGCGCTTCTTACCCGTAGCCGGAGGGCTCCGCTTACCTTTGCCAACCCCTCAGCTGGTACCTGGCCAGCAGATTTAGGGCTGCTAGCTGGTT
>JBKJUQ010000206.1:0-5171 GCA_046590685.1 Hymenobacteraceae bacterium | reverse complement strand
GGGGGCGGCCCCAACCAGCAAGATGGTTCGGGCCGCCCCTTTTCCGATACAATACGTCCGGCCAGGCCCGCTACCTACTGCGTGGCTTGCGTCGGCTGGCTGTTCTGAGCCTCGCGGTAGCCTTCCGCGCGGTGGTTGCGCTTGTACTCGGCATCCACGGCTGGATCTTTCTTCTCATCGGCCGACGGGCCGGAGCAGGCGGGGGCGGCTACCATCATCAGGGCCACGAGGGCGAGGTGCAACGAGCGTTTGAGCATCTGGTCAAAAAGCAAAAGCGGAGATCCGGTCAAAAAGGCGCCTTGGGCAACATAGCCAGCTAAGCTAGGTCAGCCGATGATTCCCAATGGGGCGCAAAAATACACCGGGGGCTCCAACCAGCACGAGCCACTACCTCGGCCGATTGTCTTTCCTCCTGCTGCCCACCTGGCCTCGAAGACGAACGGGGAAGTGTCAGCGATAACGCCAGCATTTCGAGCGCGCTTGGCCCTGCAAGCAAATGTATACAACCGCTCCTTCTCCGCGCCTCCCGAATTCACAATAAACAACTGTAAACAAGCGAAATTCCAGTAAAATTAGCAGCTCGAAGCAACTGGTTGCGGCAGCTAATCCCTCTCTCACCGGCTCCACAATCCCTCGTTATCCAAGAAATTTCAATCGAAAAAGAGGGCCTAGGATCAGCACCTTTAGTAGCGATCAAAGGCAATAATATCCTGAAGAACAAGTCGTTATTTCAAAAGCAAAACTGCTTCTAAATTCTGAACTACTATCTCTTCATCGCCCTCACTCCCCAGTAGTCTTGGTGTAGCCTGTGTAGTTGGCATTGCCTTGGCCGCCTCCCCCTCTCTATCCCTGGCATTTGCTTATGCGGACTACTCAGATGGAGTACAATCCGGCAAGGTGAACAAGTTTCCCTACGTAATCACCAGCATATCCTTATTCGCCTACCCGACTCTATACGGCGAGTAGGCGAATAAGGATGCGTGAGTAAGTAGTCTAAGTGATTGCCGCCCTGCGAGCTACATACCGGACAGTCAATCCCAGGGCGCACGGGTCACCACGGGAGGTTAGAAGAACGGCGTCTCGTCAACGGAGAGGGGCCGATGATCGCTGAAGGTCCCGTCGGAGTAGAATACCATAATGCGGCGAACTACCCGATCGGGCCGGATCACTTGCTGCACGACAGCCGGGAGTGGGGGCGCCAGCACAGCAGGCGGCGCGGCAGGCGGGGGCGCAGCGGCTGGTGAGGACTGGGCAGCGAAGCTGGACGGTGCAGAGAATGGCGCAGGGGATGGCGCAGGGGATGGCGCAGGGGATGGCGCAGGGGGCGGAGGCGGGGCCTCGTAGGCAGTAGGTACCGGTTGACTAGCCCGTACTGGCTCCGGTTGCTGGGCGGGCGGCCGCGTGGATTTGGCAACCCGGGCGCGGGGTGACGGCTCAGGTAATGGGGTAGCAGTCGGCACCTCTACCGAGGGGCGAGCGCCGGGAATCGGCTCCGCAGCCACCACCTCCATGGGACCTCGTCCGTTGAGCAACCAGTCGATCGAAACGTCCGGAAACGCCGCCATAATCTTCTGCGCCACTTCCAGGCTAGGCTTGTTGCGCCCCGACAGAATATGGCTCACCACCGGCCTCGGCAGGCTGGTCAGGTCAGCAAATTGAGAAGGCGACAACTGGCGGACAGCCATTAAAGCCTTGATGCGGTCGAGCATGCCGGGCGCGGGACGAGAGAAGGTGGGAAGCGCCTACGCGGTTACAAAAGTAACTACCACGGGTAGACTACCGCTTATGGTGGTTGGCAGGCGCCACCGCAGTTTACAGACGTAAAACAAATGTAAACAACCCCCTTATTTACACAAGTAAACAAAAGAAGCGTACGCAAAAAGACCCGCGCCACAAGCGTGACGCGGGTCTTTCTTTTCGTTCAGGATTGTCTCGGCCTGTAAGTTGGCGCTAGTTGAACATTGCCTGCTCAAGGGCTTTATCGTGACCGTACACGTCGTCCCTAAAGTGGACCGTACCGGCCTCGTCAGCCCAGGAGGTAAAGTAAACGATGTAGACTGGCAGGTGCTCCTTGAGATTGATCCACTTCTCCTCGCCCGCCGCGATCGTTTCGTCAATGCGTTCCGACGTCCACTGGGGCTGGTCGCGCAGGAGGTAGAGGGCCAGTTTTTTGGGGTCTTCGATCCGCACGCAGCCGTGGCTGAAGCCCCGCTCCTCTTTATTGAACAGCCACGCGTTGGGCGTCCCGTGGAGGTACACATCGTTCTCGTTGGGGAAGATAAACTTCATCGGGCCGAGCGGGTTTTTTTTCCCGGGCCGCTGGCGAAGCACGTACTTCCAGTTCTCCTTGGTCAGGTTGGCCCAGTCGACTGACGACGCCGGGATGGCCTGCGCTTTGGGCCCAAAGCCGTTCAGCACTTCCATATCTTCCGACTCGATAAAATTCGGATTCCGCAGCATCGCCGTCTTGATTTCCTCCTCGACGATGCTCACCGGAACGCCCCAATACGGCGCCAGCACGATGTGCTCCATCTTGTCGGAAAAGACGGGCGTCGCTTTCAGGGTCTTCCCGACGATCACACGCATATCGAATACCTCCCGGCCGCCGTCGACCATGTGGAGCTTGTACTCCGGGATGTTGACGAGGACGTGGCGGTCGCCGAGTTTTTTCGGAATCCAGCGCCACCGCTCCATATTCAGCAGCAGCTGATCGATGCGGGCTTCGACGGGCACGTTGAGCGCCTCGACGGTGCCCATCCCAACGATGCCGTCGGGCCGCAGGCCGTGACGGTCCTGGAAGGCTTTGACGGCACCCGCCAGCTGCGCGTCGTAGAGCGCCGCGTCGGTACCGGAGCTAAGCCCGGCCGTGGTGGTAGCGCCAGCAGCGGGCAGCAGGCGGCGGCGCAACGCGGGCACGGCCACGGAGTCGGTCTGCCCGGGCTCGAGCTTCTTGATCGCCGGCACGGTGCTCCAGCCGCCGCGCTTCTGGAGCGCGCGGTACTGGCTTAAGGCGTGGCGCAGGCGGTCATACTCCGGGTGTAGCGACCCGAATTCGTAGTAGGGATACGTGCTTTCGCGCTCTTGCAGAATGGTTTGGAGGGCGCGGTGCAACTTGATCTTGTTGCGCTTCACGCTCCAGTCGACGGACTCGTTGATGTGCGGATCGACGGTGCCGCGGTAGAAATCGCCGGCGAAGGCGAAGTACAGGGCCGATAAGGTGAGGTCGGTGCGACGGACCAGCTCCGGGTCGGCCTCCCCTTTCTTGGCCGCCTTTAGTGCAGCGAATTGCTTTTGCACGTCCATCGTGAGCGGCCGGTAAACGGCGGGATCCAAGCCTTCGCTTTTGGCGGTGGCGACTTTATCGAGCAGCTTGTCGGCCTGCGGAACGACCTCCCCCTGGCGGAACCACGCCAGCCGACCGGCTCGCTCGTGGTAGAACTGCTGGGCCTCGCGGCGGTGCTCTTTGAGCTGCGAATTGCGGGTAAAAAAGCTTTGCACCGCGACGCTATCGAGCGGAGGGATCCGCGAGTCCGCGTTGGCGGCCGAGCCCGCGGGGGCCTCGGCGGTGGAGCCAGGCTTCGAATCACAGCCGGTCGTCAGGGTCAGCAACAGCAGCACGAAAGCCCACAACGAGGCCATACTGCTCAAGCGACCCGACTCGGCGACGGCACTCAACCGAAATACATTTAACATCTGGGGCAAGATACTACAGAAAAGAGGATGGAAGAAAAATCCGTCCCGGGCCAGCTGACCGCAAACAGGTCAGCTTAGCGCCGGTTGGCGCGCGCCTCCAAACGCGGCGCGAGCCAACCGGGTTTGCTTTGACGTTGATGTCCCGTCGGTGCTAACTCCTAATCCTTCGCTTTCTTCGCCCCGGAACGGCCAGCCGTCGCTTGCGTAAAGTGCCGGGAGCACGGCCCGGATTAGCCCGCTACCCGCGCCAAACCGCCGCCGCTCCTATCCCCTGCCGGGGCTTCCCGCACCTCACATTCCCTCTCCCGCCAATGATCGCTTCCCCGACTTCTGCTTCCAAGAAAACTGTTATCATCGGCGCTTCGCCGAACCCGGCGCGCTACGCGTACGTCGCCACGCAGCGCTTACGGCGGGCGGGCCACGAAGTGGTCGCCGTCGGTTTGCGGCCCGGTCAGGTAGGTGATGTAGAGCTGCGTACTGATCGGCCCAGCATCCCTGACGTCGATACGGTGACCCTCTATGTCGGGCCGCAACATCAGGCCGCGTGGCACGACTACATCCTCAGCCTGCGGCCAAAGCGAATCATCTTCAACCCGGGCACCGAGAATCACGCGCTGGAGCAAGCCGCCCAGGCGCTCGGTATCGCCACGGAAGAAAGCTGCACCCTGGTCATGCTGGCCAGCGGGGTGTACTGATTCTGAGCCTGTTTACAACTGTTTACAAAAAGTACAGCGCCCTGTTTACAGTTGTCAACTGTAAACAGGGCGCTGGTTGTTACTCCGCAGGGCTTCTTGCCTAGGCTTCCAGAAAATGAATGCCGTGCTCGGCGGCCAGCTCGGCGAGGAGCGGCTCGTAGAGGTCGGGCGTCGTAGGAATGACCACCCCGGTCCGGCCGATCTGCCCCGCCAGCAGCCGGCGCACGACCAACCCAACGGGCAGGCCGACGGTCTTCGCCATTGCCGTGTTGACGGGGTCATCGCCGATGACGACAAGCGAAGACGTGAGGTGGCGTTCCTGCTCCTCCCCCGCCGCGCGGTAGGTGAACAGGTGCTGCATCACGACCATGTCGCGGTCGCCGGGGGCGAGGCTCCACTTCTCGGTCAGTCGCTTCTCGAGGATCTGCGCGGGCGTCGCGTGGGGTAAGCCGATGACATCGTCGGCGAGCAAGCCGGCCCACGTTATTTTTTCGATCACCTCGTGGCTTGGATCATCGAGCCGCAGGAACCGGGCAAGCCGGACCGCCGGCGCCGGCGCGCCCTCCCGCTCCACCGGCAGGTAGCTTTCAAGCCACTGCCGATACGTGAGGCGTTCGGAGTCTTCGACCACGTAGGTGTCTTCCGTGAGGCCGAGCTGGACGAGCGCGTCCCACGCCCGCGCGTAGCCCGGCCGCCGAAGCGTGCCGCGCAGGATCGTCGGGATGTGGTCGAGGCCGTAGGGCGCGCGGTAGGAAAGGGAGTCGCGGTTGGGGTAGCCCTCGA
>JBKJUQ010000110.1:0-6897 GCA_046590685.1 Hymenobacteraceae bacterium | reverse complement strand
ATGGTAAGGCCTCACGGCCTGATTGACAAGCTACTAGCGCCGATTCAAGCCAAAAACGGACTTGGAAACCGGCGAAAACGGGCACAAAGCTACGGTTTTGTTTTGACAAAAACAACGCTTCGCGTAGCTTTCATTCTATGTTGCTGCTCTTCGGTGGCCGCCGCGGGGTAGCAGTTAAGCGGCATCGTACTGTCGTAAGAGCTTGACCAGCACCGCAAAATCCTTCGGATATGGCGACGTGGCGCGAATTTCCTCGTCATCCATCCCGCGGAAGGCGAGCTCGTGGGCGTGCAGCGCGAAGCGCTGAATCACGGGTTGCTCTTCCGTGCCCTGCGCCAGCTTGAAGCGCCGTTTGAGGCTCGACAGATATAGTGGCTCAACGCCGTAAAGATCGTCGCCGACGATTGGTGCCTCCTTATACAGCAAGTGCAGCCGGATCTGGTGCATCCGCCCCGTGATCGGCTGGCAGGCTACGAGCGTGTGCCGCCGAAAGGTTTCGAGCGTGTTCAGGATCGTGCGCGACTCTTTGCCGTTGTAAGCCAGCCGCGCCTTGCCGCCCCGCGGGCTGGTTTCGATGGAGCGCTCGACTAATTCGTCGCGGAAGTGGTGGACGCCGTTCGCGACGGCGTGATAGGTCTTCTGCACCGTGTGGGCCTCAAACTGCATCGAGAGGTGGCGGTACGCGGCCGGGTGGCGCGCGACGGCGAGCGCGCCCGACGTTTCCTTATCGAGGCGGTGGGCGAGCTGGGCGTCGGGATACGTCTGGCGGACGAGCCGCAGCATATTCGGCGCACCGCCGGCCCGCTCGTCGAGCGTCGCGATCATTGGCGGCTTATTGAGAATCAAAAAGTCGTCGTTCTCAAACAGAATCAGGTCGGAAAGATGCGGTAGCTTCATCGGGGGGCGAAAGAGGCGCTTGCGGCGGGTAGGCGCGCAAGGCGAGGCCACGAAGGTCCGACACAATTGCCTCGTGGGGCGGGTTTCCGCCATCGGTCCGGGGATCGGGTGGGGCGGCCGGTAGGTGGGCCGTGGGTAGGAGCGGCTCGCCGGTGGCGTGACGGGCGCGGGGTAAGCGGAAGCGCATCACGGTTCCACCGCCCACCTCCGAGCGCACCGAAATGGTAGATTTATGGGCCTCGACGATGTGCTTCGCAATGGCGAGCCCGAGGCCCGTACCCGTGGGTCCGCCCGCGGCGTCGGAACGGGCGCGGCTCTTATCGATGCGGTAAAAACGCTCAAAAATGCGGGTCTGATGCGCTTTCGCGATGCCCGGGCCGTCGTCGGCCACCGCGATTTCTACCAGCTGGCGCTTGGCCTCCTGAACGATCACCCGCACGCAACCGCCCGTGGGCCGGCCGTATTTAATGGCGTTATCGAGGAGGTTCATCAGCACCTGGCGGATGCGTCCCCGGTCGGCATACACCCACACGGGACCCGGATCGGCCGGGGAGAGCGCGAGCGTGGTGTGCCGAGCCGTGGCGGGTTGTTCGAGCTGGTCGAAGACTTCGTGGACGAGCGCCGTCAGGTCAAAATTGCGCTTATCCATCTTCGCGACACCCTTTTCGAGCTGCGAGATCGAAATCAGGTCTTTCACTAAGTCATCGAGCCCGTCGAGAGCGGTGGCGGCCCGCAGCAAAAACTTGTCGCGCACCCGCACATCGTCCACGGCCCCGTCGAGCAGCGTGTGAATGAACCCCTGCGCGGCGAAAAGTGGCGTTTTTAGCTCGTGCGACACGTCTGCCAGGAATTCTGACCGCAATTCCTGCAACCGCTTCAATTCCTCTAATTCTTTCTGCCGCTGAATGGCGGTATAAAGAATCTCGTCCTTCATGCGCTTGAGCGGGTCGGGCCGAAACAGGAATTTGTTTGACATCTTCCGGAATTCTTTCCGCTTGATGTGCTCCAGCTCCGAGTAAATGTTATTCACTTCCCGAAACAGCAGGGCCTCGTAGGAGAAGTAAATCAGAATGAAGCAGCCCCCCGCCGTCAGCCCCAGCGCCAGCCACATCTGCTGAAAAGTCATCGCGGGCGCCGCCACCAGAAATACCCCAATCGCCAGCGCGACCAAGGCGGCAATGGCAACGGCTAAAGCGCGGGAGGAGAGCTTCAAGTTGATTTTTGATTGGTGATTAATTGATTGAGTGATTTTGCACCCGCTGTTCGGCAATCAAAAATTACTCAATCTCTCAATCACAAATTCGACCATTAGTCCTTGTTGAATTTATAGCCAACGCCTTTAATTGTGCGGATATTTTCCTCACCGATTTTCTCGCGGACTTTGCGAATGTGGACGTCTACGGTGCGCGCCAGCACGAATACATCGGTGCCCCACACGTGCGTGAGCAGCTCATCGCGGCTGAACACGCGGTCGGGGGTGGCGGCCAAAAAGGCCAGCAGCTCGAATTCCTTCTTCGGGAGGATGATTTTGCGACCTTCCTTGTGGACGACGAACGAGTTGCGGTCGATCCGAAGCGGACCAATCTCGATCACGCCGACACTGGGCAGGGCCGTGGGGCGCTCGCGCCGTAGCGCCGCCGATAACCGACTGATCAGCGCCCGTGGCTTAATAGGCTTCGTAATAAAATCGTCGGCGCCGGCTTCAAAGGCGGCCACCTCGGAAAATTCTTCCGAGCGGGCCGTTAGAAACAGGATGTAGGTGTCCTTAAGCGTCGGAATCGCCCGCAGCTGCCGACACGCGGCGATGCCGTCGAGGACGGGCATCATCACGTCGAGTAGAATAATATCGGGCACAAACTGCTGCGCAATGTCGATGGCTGTGCGCCCGTTCGCGGCAATTTGGGTCTGATAACCCGCCTTTTGCAGGTTGTATTGGAGCAGCTCAACGATATCCGGATCGTCGTCCACTACTAGGATTTTGGTAGCAGGAGGAGCCATTAGGGAGCCGAAAAGGGGAAATGGATCAAGAAAAAAGTGGCGATAAAGCCGGCTCCTCGCGGAAGGAACCGTTAGTCGGCGATGCGGTTGACGCGGGCGCGCAAGCCGCGGTATTCGTAGAGATCAAGCTTGACGGAGCCAACAAACATCTCGGCCTGCACCAGGACGGGAATCTTGTTTTCATCATCCGAGAGATACACTGAGATGGCGTTCTCGCCCTTGAATAGCTTATTCTCAGGCATTTTGGGCGTGAGCTTGATGCAGCGGAAGGAGCCTGCCTTCGTCTCGATCGTTTCGCGTCCGCGATACGTCACCGTCATGTCAAAGACTTCATTGTCGAAGAACCCTTTGAGCTTGATCTGCTCGCCCGGCTTACGCGCGGAGTAGTCGAGGGTGCGAATAAAGAAAATGCCGCTCACCAGGTCCTGCACGTTGGCGGGCGTCTGAAAGACTTGCTTCTTCTTCTCTTTTTCCCGGGAGTTTTCAACCGTCACCGTGTTCGTGGCGTGGTTGAACTCCATCGTTTCGCGCTTGCGATACTTCGATTCGGCAATTTCCTGCACGAATTTTTGCGGTAGAATCGCGGTCGTGTCGATGTAGGAGCGCCACGAGTCCCGGATGCGCAGGAAGAAATCAAACGAGCCCGTGGTGCGGCCCGATACCGTCACTTTATAGCACGGCCGGTCGTTGACGCGGTGCAGGTCGCCGGCGGTTTCGATCTCGCCATCGGCGGCCGTGATGATGCCGTAGTGAATTCGGTATTTGAGCAGCTCACCCCGCCCGAACGACGCATTACGCACCGTGCGGGGCGCCTCATTGGTCGGGGCGGGGGCAAGGGCCAGCAGGCCGGCCGTGATGGCTACCAGAGACGTGAGTAAAAAGTATAGCCGTGAATTCGTTGTCAGGAAACGGGGCATAAGAAAGCGAAGAAGGGTTCGGGATAGTCAGGTCCGAACTACGCGCGCCGCAAGACAAACGTGGTGCCGGGGGCCGGGTGTTTACGGCCGCCGCGGGGTAAAGGTCGGACGGACCCGAAAAAGGCCGCCCCGAAGAGGGCGGCCTTTTGGTAACGTAGAGGTAATATAGGGCGGGCTTGCGCCGCGCGCCGGGCTACTCGTCGGTATCCGCGTCGGCGCCGTGCTCGTCGACCGTGTGGTCTTCGGGTAGGGCGGCGGTGCCGCCTTTCACTTTCGCGCGGATCTTGGCTTCGATCTGGTCGGCCATCTCGGGGTTGTCGCGCAGCAGGTTCACCACGGAATCGCGGCCCTGACCGATGCGGTTGCCGTCGTACGAGAACCACGAGCCCGACTTGACAATGATGCCCAGCTCGGTGCCGAGGTCGATGATCTCGCCGGTTTTCGAGATGCCCTCGCCGTACATGATGTCGAACTCGATGACCTTGAACGGCGGGGCCACCTTGTTTTTCACCACTTTCACTTTCGTGCGGTTGCCGGTCACGTGGTCTTTGTCTTCCTTGATCTGGCCGATGCGGCGTATATCGAGGCGGACGGACGCGTAGAATTTCAGGGCGTTACCACCGGTGGTGGTTTCGGGCGAGCCGAACATCACGCCGATCTTCTCACGCAGCTGGTTGATGAAAATCACCAGGCAGTTGGTCTTGTTGATCGTGCCGGTGAGCTTGCGGAGCGCCTGACTCATCAGGCGGGCGTGCAGACCGACTTTCGAGTCGCCCATATCACCTTCGATTTCGGCTTTCGGCACCAGCGCGGCTACCGAGTCGATGACGATGATATCAACGGCGCCGGACGAGATCAGGTGATCGGCGATTTCGAGCGCCTGCTCGCCGTTATCGGGCTGCGAGATGAGCAGGTTGTCGACGTCGATGCCCAATTTTTTAGCGTACGCCGGGTCAAAGGCGTGCTCGGCGTCGATGAAGGCGGCGGTGCCGCCGGCCTTTTGGGCTTCGGCGATGCAGTGCATCGTCAGCGTCGTCTTACCGCTCGACTCGGGGCCGTAGATTTCGACCACCCGGCCGCGCGGCAGGCCGCCGACGCCGAGGGCAATGTCGAGGCCGAGCGAACCGGTGGAGATCGTGGTCACGTCCTGCACCTTCTGGTCGCTGAGCTTCATCACCGTACCCTTGCCGAAGGCCTTGTCGAGCTTCTCAAGGGTGAGTTTCAGGGCTTTCGCCTTGGCTTCGGCCGAATCGCCGGGCGATGCGCCGCCGGCGTTCTTGGCTTGCTTGTCGGTTGCTACCGCCATAACAGAGAAAAAATAAGGGAAAACAACGGGTTAAAAGTACGGCTGGGAAAGCGCTTCGTTCGGGGAGTTTGCGCCGGGGTGCCGACCTTGCGTTGGGTCGCTGCGATGAGCACCGCACGGACCGCTCGGGGCAGCCGGTGATAACCAACGTGGTTAGCGAATGGCTCCCCGAGCGCCAACTAATTCCCGGAAATCGGCCCCGAATGTATGCATAAAATCGGTACGAGGACGGGTTTGCTCGCAGTAGCCTTGCTAACGACGCTAGCCGCGCGCGCCCAGCTCGACAACCGCGCCTTCCTCACGCCCCTCGCCGCTGATTCCGGCCAGGCCCGCCAGCTGCGGGTGCGCGCCGAGGTCTTCTTCTTCAACAAGGACAACGAATACTTCCACAAGATCGCCGACGGCTACACGCTCTTCGGCGTGACGGCGCGCCCGCAGCTTACGTGGCAACCTACAGCGCGGGTAAAGCTCGCGGCAGGCGTGTTCTTCCGGCAGGATTTCGGCAACCAGCTCGGCGCCAACGGCGGCTCGCGGCTGCGGCAAATCCGCCCCGCGCTCACGGCCGTGGTGCAGGGCGGGGAAGGGGGCAATAGCTGGCGCTTCCTGTTCGGCACCCTCGACGGCCACCTGCACCACGGCCTCGCCGAACCCTTGTATGATTTCGAGCGCGTGATGCTTCAGCGGCAGGAGGAGGGCATTCAGTTTACCGGCCAGACCGGCCGGCTCCGCTACGACGCGTGGATCAACTGGGAAAAGATGCAGTACCCGCGCGACTCGGCGCAGGAGGCGGTGTCGGGGGGATTTAGTGGGTTGATTGATGTGCTGGGTGGGCACTGGCCCAGAAAAATTCCCGGCGCGGCGCTAGCCGCCGACGAATCTAGAATGGCTACTGCAAGGACCTACTATCTTAGAGATGGAACTTGCACATCAGACTTTTCTGGCTTTGGCATACGCCTACCTATTCAATTCACCGCCCGTCACCTCGGTGGCCAAATTGATACGATCGACTTACCGCTTCAAACCTACTTCGTGGGTGCTACTGGACTTCGCGCCATGTGGCACTGGTGGGACCCGAAAGATTTCATCCGCGGCCTACGCCTCGAAGCCCTTGGCGCCGGCTACCTCGATTACTCCTTTACCCCCCGCCTGCCATTCCCAAGCGGGAAAGGCTTGTACCTCAACGCCGGGCTCGAAACCAAGCTCAATACCCTCTGGGTGAGCTACTGGCGTGGCGACGGGTTCGCGTCGCCCGGCCTCGGCGGGGTGCTGTATTCCTCCCTCGGCACCACCGTCAACAACCCCGGCTACCGCGAGCGCCAGCGCGAGCTACTCATCGTGCGCTTCACCCACGACTTCCGGTTGTGGCAAACCGGCCACCTCACCAGCCGCGCCGAACCGTACTATGATCTGCGCAACAAGCGCTTCGAGTTCAACCTCGGCCTCTACCTCACGGGGCTGCTCGACGAGCGGCTGCGGTAGCCCGGCAGCCCTTGTCAGCCTACCGCGTTGGGCGAGTTGGGTAGTCCCTCCGGGACCAATGACTTCGGTTAAGCGGCGGTTTCTACCGGACGGTAGTCCCTCCGGGACCGCCACAACCGCCTTTCCCCGCCGTTTGGGGCCGCCTGCGGTAGTACGGCCCTGTTTCAGATACCGCGAAACGTTTTTTGGGCACCCACAGAAACACACAGCTGCCCGAAAAGCGATTTTTGGGCACCTATAGAAATGCATGAGTACCCGAAAATCGTTTGTCGGGCACTCATGCATTTCTATGGGTGCCCG
>JBKJUQ010000085.1:0-1637 GCA_046590685.1 Hymenobacteraceae bacterium | reverse complement strand
CGTTAAAGGCCACCTGCGCGACGCCGCCTCCGGCGAGGCGCTCATTGGTGCGTCGGTGGGCGTTAAGGAGCGGCCGGGCACCGGGGCAGTGGCCAACGAGTACGGCTTCTACTCGCTCACGCTGCCGGCGGGGTCCTACACGCTCGTGATTCAGAGCCTCGGCTCGGGGCGGCAGGAGCGGGCGGTGACGCTGGTAGCGGGCCGTAACCAGACGCTCGATGTGGAGCTGCGCGCCGACGGCCAGCAGCTCCAGGAAGTGCAGGTGACGAGCGAGCGCGCAGACCACAACGTGCGCTCGACCGCGATGGGCTCGATGACGCTCAAGGCCGCCGAGCTCAAGAAAATCCCGGCGCTGCTCGGCGAAGTCGACCTGATTCGCGCCATTCAGCTGATGCCCGGCGTGCAGACGGCCGGCGAAGGCACCGGCGGCTTCTACGTGCGCGGCGGCGGAGTGGACCAGAACCTGATTCTGCTCGATGAAGCCACGGTGTACAATGCCTCGCACCTGCTGGGCTTCTTCTCGGTCTTCAACGCCGATGCCATCAAGGACGTCAACCTCATCAAGGGCGGCATCGGGGCGGAGTATGGCGGGCGGCTGAGCAGTGTGCTCGACATTCGGATGAAGGACGGCAACGCCAAGCGCCTGGCAGCGGCGGGCGGGATCGGCACGATCTCCTCGCGCCTGACGCTGGAAGGCAACCTGGGCAAGCGCGGCCCGGTCGATTCGCTCGGCAACCGGGCGCCGGCGCCGGGCTCGTGGATGGTGGCCGGCCGCCGCACCTACGCCGACGTGTTCTTCAAGCTCGCCAAGGACAAGGCCGTGCGCGACAACACGCTCTACTTCTACGACCTGAACCTGAAGGCCAACTACCGCCTCAGCGACCGCGACCAGCTCTTCGTGTCGGGCTACTTCGGGCGCGACGCGAACGGCAACTCGGGCTTCGGCTTCAACTGGGGCAACGCGACGGGGACCGTCCGCTGGAACCACCTGATTTCGGATCGGCTGTTCTCGAACACGACGGCCATCTACTCCGACTTTGACTATTCGCTCGGCTCGAAGGAGGCGTCGTCGGAGTTCACCTGGAAATCGCACATCCGCGACTACTCGCTCAAGCAGGATTTTCAGTGGTACCTGAATCCACGTAATACCGTGCGGTTCGGGGCCGTGGCGACGCTCCACCGGTTCCTGCCCGGCGATGTGGTGCCCGGGCCGAAATCGTTCTTCAACCGCATCTCCGTCAAAGGCACGGATGCCGTGGAAACGGCCGCGTACCTCGCCAACGAGCAGCAGCTCACCCCGCGCCTCACCCTCAACTACGGCCTGCGCCTGAGCGGCTACGCCAACATCGGCCCCGGCAAAACCTACCAGTACAACGACCCCGATAACCCGGATCGCCCGACCGACACGACGTCCTACAAAGCCGGTGAAGTCATCAAAACCTACGGCGGACTAGAGCCGCGCCTGGCCGGCACCTACGCCCTCAACGACGTGTCGAGCGTGAAGGCGAGCTACAACCGCACCCGCCAGTACCTGCACCTACTGAGCAACACCACCGCCTCGCTGCCCTTCGATGTCTGGACGCCCGCCACGGCCACCATCCCCGCCCAAACTGCCAATCAGGTAGCCGTGGGGTACT
>JBKJUQ010000153.1:0-2064 GCA_046590685.1 Hymenobacteraceae bacterium | reverse complement strand
AACGTGCGCGTCACGCTGCGTATCCCGGTGAAAAGCGGGGAGCACATCGAGTTTGAGCGCGCCTACCACGACAACCCGCAGATTGACGGCGTGGGGCGCCTGCGCGTGACGAACATCGGGCTGGCGATTTTCCCGTTCGTGCGCGTCACCGATGCGCCGCAGTACAACGACTTCTACAAGGTGATGCTCGTGGATGGCAACACCCTCGACGTGCAGGCCGTGCATCAGCCCGTCAAGCTTGGGTTCTGGCACCAGGGGGCCGAGATGTCGGCGGCGGGGACCGAAAAATCGGCCACGCGCTATGACCGCACCCCCAAAACCGCCACCGACGAAGGCTCGGCGTACTACGAGATCCGCGGGCAGGGCACCGACGTGGCGTTCGAGTTCATCACGGTGCAGCACCCCGGCGGCGGGCAGTCGCTGGCCGTGCCCAACTGGCCGAAAGTGACGCAGGGCACCGGACAATTCCGGTTTGCCGTGGACTTCGGCACCACCAACACCCACGTAGCCTGGAACGAAGGCACCGACCCCGAACCGAAAGCCTTTGGGTTCGGCACGAGTGAGTCGCCGGTCGGGCTGCTCAAGAAGCCCTTTCTCAAGAAAGACCAGAACGGCCACCCGCTCGCTACCCAGGAACAGACGCCCTACGAGCGCCTGCTGATGGGCATCGACGACGACGCGCCGCGCAACATCCGCCTCAAAAGGTGGCAGACGTACCTGGAGCGCGAGTTCGTGCCGCCGCTCATCGCTACTGAAGGCTCGCCCTACGCCTTCCCCATCCGCACCGCTACCAGCGAGGCCGCCGACTTTACGACCCGACCAGCGTCGCTGCTTGGCAACATCAACATCGGCTTCGGGCTGATCACGGAGGAAGCCATTACCCCGTTCTACTTCACTAACCTGAAGTGGCGCATCAGCTCCGATCGGTTCACGGAGGGGCGCGTGCGGGCGTTTTTTGAGGAGCTACTGTATCTCATCCGCGCCAAAGTGATGCTCGCGCAGCCCGCCGGCCGGCTGGCCGACACGCGCCTGACGTGGTTCGCACCCCTGAGTTTTTCGGTGCCGCAGCGCAACCTGTTTCAGCGTGAGTGGGACCGCGCCTACCAGCGCATCTTCCACACCACCCAATCGGCCATCTGTATCGCCGAATCCACGGCGCCCTACTACTACCTCACCGACCTCAACAAGATCACGCTCGGCGAAACCGACACCGCCGCGTTCATCGACATTGGCGGCGGCACGACCGACGTGCTGCTCTACGCCGACCGCGAACCGGTGCTGAATACGTCATTTCGCTTCGCCGGCGGCGATCTGTGGGGCGATGGCGGCGCCAAAGTCACCCACAAAACCAACGGACTGGTCCGCTTCGGGCTCGATACACTCGTGCCCGCCACCTTCACGCCGGCTGCGCACCGCGCCCTCACCCGCGTGAAAGCCGCCGACGCCAACGTGCGTTACACGTCCGACGACGTCGCCTCGTTCCTCTTCGCCTACGATACCGAGCTGGGCTTCAGCCGGCGCCTGCACCACGCCCAGCACCTGCGGGTGCTGTTTTACCTGCACTTCGGCGCCATCGTCTACCACATTGCCCAGCTCACCAAGCTCTACGGTCTGCCGGTGCCGCGCTACCTGTGCCTCACCGGCCGCGGCTCGCTGTACGTGCAGCTGCTGCGCGACGGCTCGGATACCGAAACCGTGACGGCAATGGCCCGGCGCATCCTCGAAGTGGTGGCTGGTCCGGTGCCTCCGCGCTTCGAGATCATCTTCGTACCCGACCCCAAGCAGGCCACCGCCAACGGCGGCGTGCTGGCGAACGTCGCCAACAAACCCAAGCCCCGCGAAGCGCGCCCTATCGGTCAGCTTCCCGGCACTGAGCCCACTGCCGCCGACGGGCAGCCCGCACCCCACTCCCTGCTGCCCACCCAGATCACCGACGCCGTGCAGCAAGCCGTGCTCGCCAACGTGCGCGCCTGCCTCGACCTGCTCCTCACCGACCCGGAGTTGGTGCGGCTGCAAGTTGATCTGGGCATCCGCAATGCCCCCGGCCAGGTGCGCGCCGTGCTC
>JBKJUQ010000054.1:0-32038 GCA_046590685.1 Hymenobacteraceae bacterium | reverse complement strand
CCAATCGGGCCGAATTGTAAATCCGCTCTAAAATGTTACTTGACCACGATGCGCTGGCCCCAGCGCTGGCCCCCGCTGGCGCCTTGCACCAGGTAGAGGCCCGGCGCCAGGCCCGTCAGGTCAAAAGCGTGGCGCACGGTGCGCCCGATGCCGGCGGCTTCAGTTCCAGTTATTTTGGCGGTGCGAACCGGGCGCCCCTGCGCATCGAGGAGCGTGAAAGAGACGGCATCTCCTGCCGCCGGAGCGGCCGTCAGGTGCAGCGTGCCGTGGGCCGGGTTGGGCCAGGCGCTCGCCGCCAGCGGATTGGGACTGGCGCCCACCAGCCCCGTGGGGATAGCCACGGTGGTCAGCGCCGTATTGGTGGTGACGGGCGTGTTGAAGTCGAAGTAGATCTCCGCCCGGTTGGCCACCACATCCCCGAGCACCAAATCCGTCTGGGGCCGCAGCTGAAAGCGCACGAAGCCCTGGCTGCGCGCCGCATTGGTCGAGCGCGCCGGCAGCAGAATGTTGGCGAAGACGAGTTCGAGCACGCCCGTTGCGCTCAGATGCCAGCGGAAGGGGTGGGAGGAAGCGACAAACCGGAGGGCGCTGAGCTGGAGCCCGCTAACGGGGAGCGTATCGCGCACCAGCACGGTGAAAGCCGTGTCGGTGCCCATATTCTCGAAGCGCACGGTGTAGTCGAGGGGCGTAGCGGCCTGCACCTGGAGAGGAGAGAGAATGGAACGGTTGACGCTGATGTCGTTGGGGTCATAGGAACCCGTGATCTGCCACGTCGCCGTTTCGACGTTGTTGGCCGGCGTCAGATCGCCGGCGCGGGGTTCGAGGGTGGCCGTCGCGCGCAGCGAGTCGCCGAGGGGCGCGGTGGCAGCCAGCGTGAAAGTTAGGTCAATCTCACGCCGCGCGTTGGGTTGGAGGGTACCGAGCGACCAGCTCAGCGAAGTGGCCGTGGACGTAGCAGGCGGCAGGGAGGCGCTCCCGAAGGCGAGTTGGGCGTCGTAGTCGAGGCGTAGACTCGCACCACTAACCGGTACGGTGCCGGGGTTGGTGGCGGTGAGACGATAGCGGATGGGGAAACCGGGGCGGGCGCGACCGACGGCGGTGCAGAGAACCTGTAGATCCTGACGGTCCCCGATGGGTTGGAGTGCGAAGTTGCGCGCGCTGGCCGTATTGCCGTAGGTGCTGAAGCTCACCGACGTCGAGGTGGTAGGCGCGCCCGTGCCAGCCACGACTGCGTTGTAATAGATCGGTGGATTCGGAATGCTCAGCGAATAGGCGCCTATCTCCGTGATGGCGTTGTAGCGCCCGCCCGAGTCGGTCGGAAAGAAGAGTCCGGTGGGCCGCAGCTCGACGAGCATGTCCGGGCGGCCGGTTTCGGTGGCATCGAACTGCCGGTTGGAGTTGGCGTCGGTGAAGACTACCCCGGGCACTTGGTTGTAGCGCGTTAGCAACTTAGCGACGTACCCATTGCTGTACGTGAACGGCGACGTATACCCGGCCGAGGGGAGCATCGGGAAGCTACCTACGTGGCTTAGGGCGGAGGTGCCGCTGCCGCTGCCATCCGACCCGTGAAGGCCCGCTACCCAAACCTCGCCCGCGGTGTTAGCCGCCATATCCGCCACGTACTCATCGCGCGAATCGGCGCCGGGGAGGTAGCCGATACCCGGCGTATGAGCCGCCGGTACCACCCACTGCGGCTGGCCGCTCGTGCCGTTGAGCGCGAGGACGTAGCTGTCACGATGGTAGCCGTTGTTGAAGTCCAGAGAAATCGCTCCGCACACTACGCTCCCCATACCACCAACGAGTACGCGGGGCGTTGGTAGCTCCTGCGTCACGCATAAGGAACGCGCGTAGCTTGGGTTGGGATTTATGGTCGGGGGGGCGTCGAGCCGGCTGAGCCACGCGATCGCCCCGGTTGGCGTCAGTTTCATCACGAAGTTGCTCATGGCCGGCGTTGGCGGCGCGTAGGTAACGTTGCGCCATATCAGCTCGCTGCCCCACAGCAACAGGTAGCAGTCACCTGCCGCGTCAATCGCCAGATCCATTCCTTCCTCCGGCGCGATGTTTCCTGAGTACGCCTGCTGCGCCCGCACCATGCCGTCAGCGTCGAGGCGCAGCCAGAAGGAACCGGCCGGAATAACTGTACCGCCGAACGAAAAAGACACTCTTGACCCTCCCAGCAGGTAAAGAGCGCCGTTGCTGGCAGCCGTCAGCGTATAGAATCCGCCACCAGTGAGCTGCTGGCTCCAGCGCACTTGGCCTGCCGCATCGAATTGCATCACGAAGGACACGTCGGTCTGGGCGGCAGCGCCAAACGAGGTGTTGGCGATGGTAAAAGTGGAGTTGTCGGACACGGTTCCGAATAACGTTAGCCGCTGCGCATCATCAACAACCAAATTGCGCAATTGCCGACCATTGACCGACATCAGGTTCCCGGCCCCGGTGCCGCGGTGAGCCCACAGTAGCTCCCCCGCTGCGTTCCATTTGAGCAGGTACGTGCCGGGCGCGAAGGTGGTATCGGCGGTGGGCGTCTTGCGCGTCGTGAACGAGGTCCCCTCGACTACCGCGTACACGTTCCCGGCGGGGTCGCCCACGATGTCGCCCACGCGGCCATTGTATACCGACAACAGCTTGCCGGCTGGTCGCCCTGTAGCATCGAAGCGAGCTAAAGAGCCCCACGTTTTGCGTAGAATTAAATCTACGCTATCTGATTGTTCGATGTATGTATGCCCTGAGGGTGTAAGAGCAATCCTCGGATTGAAAGCACCCGGAGTAGCCCATTGCCACGCTTGGGCGTGCGCGCGGCCAACCGGGAGGATCAAGGTCAGCAGACCAAGCAGCAAGGCGCGTGGGGTACATAGAGTAAACATCATCCGGGGTGGGTAAGGTGGTTTAATACGTGTTGCCGACGCGCCCAAAGGCAGCAGGAGGCTGACGGATACGGCTCGGCTAAAGTACCGGGTTCGTTCCCGGGCCGTCACCACTTTTCGCCGAACCCGCTCGTCCCCTCGCCCAACCGCTTGCTTTACTCGCCGAACCTGGCCAACCGCCCGGCTGATGCTACATTTTTTATACACCGACAAATAATGTAGCCAAGCCTTTGCTACTTTATCTTGAGTCGAGCAAAAAGTGTAGCAAATACCGTAATGCCTGGCTTTGGCGGGGAGATTATGGGGACTACTCCTGACTGCCCACGCCCCCAATCCGGTCCTGAGGCCGAACTTCGGGCGGTGAAAGCGGGGGTGTGGCTCTCGCTCCTCAGTCCTGCCCACGTTCGGGCACTTTCAACCTCTCCCGTGTCCGACGTTATCAAGCACGAGTGCGGCATTGCGCTGCTCCGCCTGCGCAAACCGCTGAGCTTCTACCAGGAAAAATACGGTTCGGCGCTCTACGGCATCCACAAGCTGCACCTGCTGATGGAAAAGCAGCACAACCGCGGCCAGGACGGCGCGGGCGTGGCGAGCATCAAGATTGAAGTCGAGCCGGGCATCGAGTACCTCACCCGCTACCGCTCCATCAAGCAGCGCGCGATTGAAGCGATTTTCGGGCGCGTAGGCAAGCAGGTCGAGAAGCTCCGCCGTCGGCACCCCGCCGAGGCCGATGATTCCGAATGGCTCAAGCGCCACCTGCCGCTGCTCGGCGATGTGTACCTCGGCCACCTGCGCTACGGCACCCACGGTACCAACTCGCTCAACACCTGCCACCCGCGGGTGCGCGAAAACAACTGGCGCTCGCGCTCGCTGGCCGTGGCGGGCAACTTCAACATGACGAACGTGGAGGAGCTGTTCGACCGGCTCGTTTCCCTCGGGCAGCACCCGCGCCAGACGGGCGACACCGTGACGGTACTCGAAAAAATCGGCCATTTCCTCGACGAAGAAAACCAGGCGCTCTTCGCGCATTACAAGTACCAGGGCCACGAAAACGACGCCATTTCCCCGCTGATCGAGGAAAGCCTCGACTTGCAGCGCGTCCTGCAGCGGGCCTGTAAAGACTTCGATGGCGGCTACGCGATGGCCGGCCTGACAGGCTACGGCGCCGCGTTCGTCGTGCGCGACCCCAACGGCATTCGCCCCGCGTACTACTATGCGGATGAGGAAGTGGTGGTGGTCGCCTCCGAGAAGCCGGCCATCAAAACGGCTTTTGGCGTCGCCTACGACGATATCCGCGAGCTGACGCCCGGTTGCGCCCTGCTGATTGAGAAAAACGGGGAGTGGCGCGAGGCGGAGATTCAGCCGGCCCGCGAGCGTTTGGCGTGCTCGTTCGAGCGCATCTACTTCTCACGCGGCAACGACCCCGCTATTTACCACGAGCGCAAGGCGATGGGCCGCCAGCTCACGCCAGCTATCCTGGAAGCCGTCGGCCACGATTTCCAGAATACCATTTTTTCCTACATCCCCAACACGGCCGAAACCGCGTGGCTCGGGCTGATGCAGGGCCTGGAAGATCATTTAGCCGAGCAGCGGCGAGTTACGAGTTGCGAGTTGCGAGTTGCGAGTAGCGAAAGACCCGACTCGGAACTCGAAACTCGAAACGCGCTACTCGAAACGTCCTCCCGCCCGCGCGCCGAAAAGCTCGTCATCAAGGACGCCAAGCTGCGCACCTTCATCACCGACAATGCCCACCGCAACGACCTCGTCTCGCACATTTACGACACCACCTACGGCGTCGTGCGGCCGGGGATCGATTCAGTGGTGGTGCTCGACGACTCCATCGTGCGCGGCACGACGCTCGAAAAAAGCATCATCCGCCTGCTCGACCGCTTGGGGCCCAAAGAGATCATTATCGTTTCGTGCGCCCCGCAGATTCGCTACCCCGATTGCTACGGCATCGATATGAGCAACCTGCGTGAGTTCGTCGCCTTCCGGGCGCTGCTCTCGCTGTTGAAAAAAACGGATCAGAACGGCCTGCTTGCCGAAACTTACGCTCGCTGTCAGGAATCGGCCGCTGCCAACACGCTCCACGAGCGCAACTACGTGGCCGACCTTTACGCGCGCTTCACGTCCGAGGAGCTCAGCGTCGAAATCGCCCACCTCGTCACGGCGCCCGACGTCAAGGCGCGCGTGCGCGTCATCTTTCAAACGATCGACGACCTCCACGCCGCCTGCCCCCAGCACCTCGGCGATTGGTATTTCACCGGCAACTATCCCACGCCCGGCGGTACGCGCGTGGTAAACCGGGCCTTTTTGAATTTTTACGAGAAAAAAGAAGGGCGCGCGTACTGATAGCGCGGTCGCGCCGATTGATCGGGGAAATTTTCAAGGATGGATATGGTAGGCGAAAGCCCCGTCGGCCCGCGTTAGGCCGACGGGGCTTTGTCGTTTACCGACGATTTTGAACCGCTAACCCACTTTATATAGAAAACTCTTGTAATTGCTGTCGCATGATACTATGTTTCGTTGAAGTTAGCTTATTCCGATAGGCTGCGGGTCGAAGCATTTCATCATTTTTCCCCGACGGCGTATGAGCCACTTATCCACCTCCTTTTTTTTGTTACCAACCCGCTGCTGTGGATTGGTCTTGAGCCTGCTGGTGCTGTTGTCCGCGACGCCGGCGCGCGCGGCCCTCATCCGTTGGGACGGCGGTGGTGGTACTACCGCCTGGACGAACGCGTTGAACTGGTCGACTGACGTTGTGCCAACGGCTGCTGATGATGTCGTGCTTGATAATCAGTTGGTTGCGGGCTCGTATGGTATTGTCCTTACTGGGTTGGGGCAGCAGGTGCGCTCCCTGCAGGTGGGCTACGTGGGCAGCGCAACGACCATCACGCTCACCATTGCTGGGGGCGGCGCCGGCGACAATCTGCAGCTTGGCGGCGCGTCCGGCCCGGATCTGCTCATCGCCAGCGGGGGAGTAGTGGTGAATAAATCGACGGCTAGCTCCGCCGGAAACCGCGGGTTAGAGTTTGTGAATGCCGCCGATTCGTGGCAGATGACGGGCACCGGCACGTACGTGCACCAGCAAAATGGAGGATCCTTTCTGAATGTAAGTGGCATCAACGTCGATTTTGCCGCTACCAGTACGTTCGAGGTGCGTACCGGCTTGGCGACCACGTGGTGTAGCGCCACCGGCGGCTTGAGTTACATCAAGCGCTACGGCCACCTCAAGCTCAACTCCGCGGCTGCGTCTGCCCAGACTATTTCCCTGCGTACGGCCACCGACTCACTGCTCGTCACCGGCAACCTGACCATTTTCAATAGCCTCTTCCAGCTGCGTCTGAGCAGCAACAGTGGCTTTGTGCGGGCCCACGTGCTCGGCAACGTAATCATTACCGATGCCCAGCTCTACGTTAGTGCGGGTTCCAGCGGCTCGATGCTCGTGGTGGACGGAAACGTCCAGACCGTGAATGCGAATGCGCGCGTCGGGGCCGCGACCGCGATCGGCAATCCTGGCGGTACCCTCCTGATCGGAGGCAATATGACCGCCTACTACGCCGGCTCATCCAACAACGAGAGTCTCGTATTCTGGAAGCCTGGCGCCGTCACGGTCAGTCAGCTATCGCCGGTGGCGGGGTCGGTCTTTAAAGCAATCGAGGTGCGGAAACCCTGTGCCATAAACGCGGATATCACTTTCAGCAATGCGTCGAACCGCCTGACGGTCTACGACGGCGGCGACATCAACACGAACGGCTACGTTATTGGGGGAGACGGTAAATTCGAGCTCTTTGCCAACGGAATTCTGCGCATCACCAGTCCCGATGGCATTACCAGCGGAAATACCCTGGCCGGTAATATTCAAACTACCGGAACTCGCACCTACCACTCCGATGCCCGCTACTGGTATACCGGCACGACGAACCAGGTCACCGGCGATGGCCTGCCCGCCACGGTGCGCGAGTTGCGGGCCGCCACTCCTTCGGCCACTACCCTCATCACCCTCACCAACCCCGTAGCCGTTGCGAATACCTTAACGCTGACTACGGGGCGGATCGTCCTCGGTAATGTAAACCTGACGATGCTGCCCGCCGCGGTATTAGTTGGCGGTAGTAGCACTTCGTACGTGCGCACCAACGTTACTCTGGGCGCCACAGGGGCGCTCGTACGCGAGGTCCCCAACACCAATGTCGACGTGATCTTCCCGATCGGCACTACCACGTACACGCCTGCCCGGCTCACTCAGGCGGTTGCCGCGACTGCCGATAATTTTCGCATCCGGGTCTTTGACGGGACCTACGACCAGGGCATCAGCGGCGAGCAGTTCGTCTTCAATGTGGTGAATCGTACGTGGATAGTAGAGGAAGGCACCGTCGGTGGCGCCAATGTGTCGCTCACGCTCCAGTGGACGACGGCTGATGAGCAGCCCTCCTTCCAACGGTCGAGCACCCGAATCCGCCATTTTACCGGCGGTTCCTACGACGTGTCGATGGCGCATACCGCCGCGTCCGGTACGGATCCCTACGCGCTTACCCGCACCGGGATCACGAGCTTCTCGCCCTTTATTATCGGCGATGGCACCATGCCTCCGCTGCCGGTCGAGCTGGTCGGATTGCGGCTGCACTTACAGGACCGTGGAGTGCGCCTGGCGTGGACGACGGCGTCGGAGCGCAACAGCAGCCGATTCGAGGTGCAGCGTTCCCTGAGCGGTACGTCGGCCAGCTTCCGCACTATCGGGACGGTGGCGGGGCAAGGCACTACGCAGGAAACCCACGACTACACGTGGCTCGACGAACGGCTGCCCGCCACGGCGGCTCGGCTCTATTACCGTCTTCGGCAGGTAGATGCCGACGGCCGAGCTGCTCTCAGTGACGTCCGGGCAGTGGAGGTCAAGGGTCTTCCGCTGTGGGTCACCATCTACCCTAACCCCGCTACCGAGCAGCTAACGGTGGATGTAGCGGGGAACCACGCCGGCGCTGTCGTCGAAGTCATCGACGGTCTAGGGCGTCTGGTCTACCAGTCCGGCCCGCTCGGCGAAGAACCCATTGCGTTCGATCCCGACATCTCGCACCTTCGGGCCGGCACCTACGTGCTAGTGGTCCGCAATCCGGATGGCCAACAGCAGCGCGTAGCGTGGGTGAAGGCCGATTGAGGCGCGGCTAGCCGCGCGCCTAGCCGCCGTCGTGGGGCGTAAAAGCAAACGCCCGCTTTGGCACGAAGCCAAGACGGACGTTTGCTTTTACACGGAAAGCTCGTGATTTAGTAGCTACACCGAGAAAGAGTCGCCGCACCCGCAGGTGCGCGAGGCGTTGGGGTTGATGAAGTGAAAACCTTTGCCGTTTAGGCCATCCGAGAAATCAAGCTCGGTACCGGCCAAATACAGGAAGCTTTTCATATCCACCACCACCTTCACGCCCTTATCCTCAAATTCCTGATCCATCGGACGCACCTCGTCGTCGAAATCGAGCTGGTAAGAAAGACCGGAGCATCCGCCACCCGCCACTGAGGCGCGCAGCCGGAAAGCTTCGGTCAGCGCCGCGTCGAAACGCAGCTTCGCTACTTTATCGCGGGCTTGGTCGGAAACGGTAATCATCTTGGTTGTTAGTTGGTGGGTGTTAGTTGATAGTTTTCGCGGGTTGCTCTCTTAGCTATCAACCAGCAACCATAAAGCATCAACCTGATCACGCAATCGGATTCAGTACTACACTGTACACGGTAATGGTGTGCATATCGCGGCCGAAATAGAGCTTGTCGAGCGCCTCGTAGACGTGCTTAGCGCGGAAATACGACGTGTTCAGCTCCGGTTCGCTCAGCGCCCGCCATTGAATCGTAAACGAAGAATCTCGGTCGCGATACGTCTGCACGTAGTCGAGCATCCGCTGAAGGGCTTCGCGACGATCGCGGCCGGTTTCGGTGCGAAACAGAAACGACTGCCGGTGCCGGGGGTTCACCGTCACGAGGTCGAGACGGATTTGCTGATCGACCTCCCGAAACTCAAACAATAGCTCGGTTTCGCGCAGATTTAATAAGTTCTCAATCTCGCGCTGCAACCGCGCCAGCTCGACGCGCGTGTCGGAGGAAACGTCCATGGGGCGAATTAACAATGAGCAATGAGTAATTAATAATGAACAGCATTGTTAATTACTCATTACTCATTGTTAATTAACTGCTAGTGGTGCGCTTTGGCCATTTCCAGCTCGGGCAAGCCATTCTTGACGCGGTAGTCGTTGATAGCCGACTTGATAGCGTCCTCGGCGAGCACGGAGCAGTGGATTTTCACTGGCGGTAAGGCCAATTCTTCCACAATCTCCATGTTGTCGATCGCGAGCGCCTCGTCAATGGTTTTGCCCTTGAGCCACTCCGTCGCGAGCGACGATGAGGCAATAGCCGAACCGCAGCCGAACGTTTTGAACTTCGCGTCGATGATGGTTTTCGTCTCTTCGTCCACCTCAATCTGCAAGCGCATTACGTCGCCGCACTCGGGAGCGCCGACGAGGCCCGTGCCGACGTTGGATTTGGATTTATCAAGCGTCCCGACGTTACGGGGGTTGCTGTAGTGGTCGATGACCTTGTCGGAATAAGCCATTGTCTTGTCAGTTAGTAATTAACAGTGAACAATGAACAATTTATCGCGGCGGACGAGGCATTTGCCTTTGCTCCCGGCTCCTTGTTCATTGACAATTGATTTTAGTGGGCTGCCCACTCGATCTTGTCGAGGTCAATGCCTTCCTGGAACATCTCCCAGAGCGGCGACATCTCGCGCAGCTTCGTGACGGCTTCTTTGACGTGGCCGATGGCGTAGTCAATCTGTTCGTCGGTGGTAAAGCGGGAGAGGCCAAAGCGCAGCGAAGAATGCGCCAGATCGTCGCTCAGCCCAAGCGCTTTGAGCACGTAGCTCGGCTCCAGGGAGGCGGAAGTACAGGCGGAGCCGGAGCTTACCGCAAGGTCTTTTACGCCCATCATCAGCCCTTCGCCTTCCACGTATTTGAACGAGATGTTGGTCACGTGCGGCAGCCGGTGCTCGCGCGAGCCGTTCACGTAGGATTCTTCGAGCGTCAGCAACTCCCGCTCCAGGCGGTCGCGCATAGCGGAAATACGTTGCGTATCCGCGTCCATTTCGAGCCGCGCCAGCTCGCAGGCTTTGCCGAGCCCCACGATGCCCGGCACGTTGAGCGTACCCGAACGCATGCCGCGTTCGTGGCCTCCGCCATCCATCTGCGCCGTCACCTTGACCCGCGGATTTTTGCGACGCACGTACAGCGCCCCAACTCCCTTCGGACCATACATCTTGTGAGCCGTAAAGGCCATCAAATCGATGCCGTCGGCATCGACGTTGACCGGCACTTTGCCTACCGCTTGGGTGCCATCCGTCATAAACAGCGCACCGTGCTTGTGCGCGATCTTGCTGATCTCGCGGATCGGCTGAATCGTGCCCGTCTCGTTGTTGCCGTACATGATCGCCACCAAAATCGTCTCAGGCGTCATCGCGGCTTCAAGCTCGTCGAGCGAAATCAGACCCTGGTCGTCAACCGCCAGGTAAGTGACGCGGGCGCCGAGCTTCTCTAAGTGCTTGCACGTGTCGAGCACGGCTTTGTGCTCGGTGGTGGTAGTGATGATGTGATTGCCTTTCTGGGCATACATCTCAAACACACCCTTGATGGCGAGGTTGTCGGACTCGGTGGCGCCGGAGGTAAAGATAATTTCCTTGTCGGTGCAGCCAATCAGCGCCGCGATTTGCTCGCGGGCGTAATCCACGCCTTCCTCCGCCTGCCAGCCGAAAGGGTGGTTGCGCGAAGCGGCATTGCCGAAGACATCGGTCAGGTACGGCATCATCGCCTGGAGCACGCGCGGATCGAGCGGTGTGGTGGCGTTGTTGTCGAGGTAAATCGGGAGCTTGAGCATCAGAAGAAACGGGGCGGAATGGCCGCCCGGTAAAAACCACCAAGGAGGCGGCTTAGTTTGGAACGGGTCAAAATTACGCCCGCCGTTTCCTTCCTGAATCTTCGGGGCCCCGCAATGTTGGTGGGAACACGAGCCACGGCTGGTAACATTGTGCCAACGCAAGCATTTGGGCTGCCTCCGCCCCGCCTCGCTATTGACGGATTTAGTAAAAACCCCTCACTCATGATCCTTGAACACCTCGGCGTGGCCGTACGCGACCTGGCCGCTGCTACTGACCTGTACGCCCGACTGTTGGGGAGCGAGCCCTACAAAACTGAAACGGTTGAAACCGAGAAGGTAACGACGGTATTCTTTCGGACCGGCGAAAGCAAAGTGGAACTGTTAGCGGGTACCAGCCCCGACTCGCCCATCACGAAGTTCATTGAGAAAAAGGGCGAAGGCATCCATCACGTGGCGTTCGGCGTGGTCGACATTCGCGGGGAGATGGCCCGCTTGCGAGCGGAAGGCTTTGAGTTGCTAAGCGACGAGCCCCGGCCCGGCGCCGATAACAAGCTCGTTTGCTTTATCCATCCCCGCTCGGCCGGCGGGGTGCTCGTGGAGCTTTGTCAGGAGCGGGAGTAGGCTCCCCCCGTTGCACTTTTTACCTTTGCGGCTTGTCTAAGCTGACTCGGAAGGTAAGCCCCTTACGGTCAGGACGTCAGCAGGTCAGGTAGCGCCGGTGCAGTATCTCGAAAGTCGCAAATACACGATTCAGGCCGTTTTTTTGGTCGTGGCGGCGCTTTTTTTGACCCGCCTGTTCTGGTTGCAGATCGTCGACGACCACTATAAGCTGGCGGCCGATAACAATGCCATCCGGCGGACGACGCTCTATCCGTTTCGCGGACTGATTTACGACCGCGATGGCCGGTTGCTCGTGCAGAACACGCCCATCTACGATCTGATGGTGGTGCCCCGCGAAGTCAAAGAACTCGATTCGGCGCGGTTCTGCGCACTATTTCGAATTGAGCAGACCACGCTGCGTGCCGGCATCAAGGCGGCGCGGAAGTTTTCCCGGGTTCGGCCGTCGGTGCTGTTGCCCAAGCTCAGCGTCCGCGATTTCGCGGCAGTGCAGGACGAGCTAATGGACTTTCCGGGCTTCTACATCAACGCCCGAACCGAGCGCGGCTACCCGCACCGCAGCCTGAGCCACGCGCTGGGCTACATCGGCGAGATTTCGCCCGCCAAGCTCGCGGATTCCGCCTACGCCACTTATCGTTCCGGCGACTACATCGGCCTGACCGGGCTGGAAGCCAAGTACGAAAAATACCTGATGGGTCGCCGCGGCGTGAAGATGTCGATGGTCGACGTGCGCGGCATCGAGAAAGGATCTTATCGGGCCGGTGCGTTCGATACGGCGGCCATCGCGGGGCAGGACGTGCAGACCACGCTCAACCTGCCCCTCCAGCGATACGGCGAAGAGCTGATGGCGGGCAAGGTGGGGTCAGTGGTGGCGATCGAGCCCGCGACGGGGGAGATTCTGGCGTTTATCTCGGCGCCCTTCTACGATCCTAACCTGCTGACCGGCAAGCAGTACGGCAATAACTACATGGCGCTGCTGCGCGACCCCAAACGCCCGCTTTTTGATCGCCCGTTGATGGCCGTGTACCCGCCGGGGTCGATCTTCAAGCTCGTTCACGCGGCTATCGCGATGCAGCAGGGCGTGCTCACGCCCGAAACCGGTTATCCCTGCAATCAGAATTTGGTGACTTGCGCCCACGGCCACGAGCCGGGGCGTAACCTGCGCATCGCCATCAAGCACTCGTGCAATCCGTATTTCTACCAGGTATTCCGGTCTGTCGTCAACCGGCACCGCTCGAACAACGCCTACGAAGATGCCCGCTTGGGGATGGAAGCCTGGCGCCCGATGGTCGAATCGTTTGGACTCGCGCAGCGCCTGGGCATCGACCTGCCGCACGAGAAGATGGGGTTGATCGCGTCAGCGAAGTTTTACGACCGCGTGTATGGCTACCACCGCTGGAAATTTCCGACGATCTACTCGCTGAGCATCGGGCAGGGGGAAACGGGAGTTACGCCGCTGCAAATGGCCAATCTGGTGACCATTATGGCGAATCGTGGCTTTTACTATACGCCGCACCTCGTGCGCGGGATTGGCCGCAATGCCACTCCACTGCCCGAATACCGCCAGAAACGCTTTACGGTCGTTGACCAGAAATACTTTGAGCCCATCATCGACGGGATGCAGGAGGTGGTCGACCATGGTACGGGCTCTTTCGCCAAGCTCCAGCGGTCGGCGAATATCATCGTATGCGGTAAAACCGGCACCGCTGAAAACCCACACGGTGAAGACCACGCCGTATTCGTGGCTTTCGCCCCGCGCGACAACCCCAAAATTGCCATCGCGGTGTACGTCGAGAATGCCGGCTTCGGGGCCTTGTCCGCCGCGCCGCTCGCGGGCTGTATGATGGAAAAGTACCTGACCGATTCTATCTCTCCCGAGCGCAAGCGCTGGGAGGATTGGGTGAAAGCGGGCAATTTTAAGCCAAAAGGACATCATTGATGTGAGGATGTGGGCGATGTGAAAAATGTGCTGATGCGTGCACATCTTTCACATCGCCCCATCTTTCACATCGCCCACATCACCCCAAATGCAGGTTCGTCGCCAACTTCATCTTGACTGGCCGACCGTGCTGCTGTATGCGGCGTTGGTGGGGCTGGGCTGGCTGAACGTGTACGCGGCGGTTTACAACCCCGACAACGTGAAGCCCATCTGGGACTTCTCACTCAACTCGGGGAAACAGCTTTGGTGGATTGGCACGGCGTTGATCATCATCGTCGTCCTGCTCGTCGTCGACTATAAAGTGTTCGAAGGCCTGGCTTACCAAGCCTATCTGCTGATGCTGATCGTGTTGGTTGTCACGTACTTCGTGGCTCCCAATATCAAAGGCTCGCGCTCGTGGCTGGAGGTCGGCGCGCTACGGATTCAGCCCGCGGAGTTTGCCAAGTTCGTGACGGCGCTGGCGGTGGCCAAATTTCTGAGTCAGACGAAGCTGCACCAGCAAACCTGGCAAGACCACGCCAAGCTCGTCACGCTCACCGTGTTGCCGCCGCTCATCATCAAGCTGCAGGACGAGACCGGCCAGGCGCTCGTGTTCGCCGCGTTGCTGCTGCCGTACTACCGCGAAGGGATGTCGCCGCTACCGCTCGTGCTGGGCGTGGCGGCGGGCGTCGTGTTCGTCCTCACGATGCTTGTGCCGCCGTGGTGGCTCGTGGGCGGGTTTACACTCATTCTGGTCGGGTTCTTTTTCCTGAATCAGCGGCAGCTCCGTCGTTGGCTGCTGCCCGTGGGGGTGTGGGCGGCGGCGGTGGGGGAAGTGTTCTCCGTCGACTTCTTCATCAACCACGTCCTGAAGGATTATCAGCGCAAGCGTATTCTGGTGCTTTTCGACCAGAGTCTCGACCCGCGGGGAATGGGTTACAACCTCAATCAGAGCAAAATCGCCATCGGCTCGGGCGGGTTGCTGGGCAAAGGCTTCCTGCAAGGCACGCAAACCAAGTTCGACTTCGTGCCCGAGCAGAGCACCGATTTTATCTTCTGCACCGTCGGAGAGGAGTGGGGCTGGCTCGGCGCGCTCGTCCTCGTGACGCTCTTTATGGCCTTGCTGCTGCGGATTGTTTACCTGGCCGAACGCCAAAAATCCGTCTTTGGCCGCACCTACGGCTATTGCGTGGCCGCGATCATCTTCTTTCACTTTATGGTGAATATCGGAATGACGATCGGGCTGGCACCCGTCATCGGCATTCCGCTGCCGTTCTTTTCCTACGGCGGCTCGGGGCTATGGTCGTTCACGATCCTGCTGTTTATTCTGTTGGCAATCGACGCCAACCGCAAGCAGGATTTGATGCACTAGATGCTCGACCTTTGTCTAGTGAGCACCGAATCTTACGCGCGCCCGGTCAACCGCATAGACTTACTAGTTGTCGCGGGCCTGACGGCGCTGGCGCTCCTGCTGCCCACGGCTAATCCCACGCTCGATGCCTGGTACTACGCGGCCTGCGTCCGCTGGCGGCACGACCTACTCCTCCCACATCACTTACTCTACAATCCGCTGGGAGTAGCGTGGGTGAGTCTGCTACCGAAAGGTTGGGACGTCATCAAGGCCCTTACGGCGCTGAACGCCCTGCTGTACGGAGGCATCCTGGTGGCCCTCCGGCCGGTGCTGCGAGCCGCCGGAGCCAGCGCAGAAATCGTAGCCTCATGGCTACTCGTAGTAGGTAGCACTTTTGGCCTTTTGCGGTTCGCGACCGAAAATGAAGCCTACCTCGCTCCTCTACTGCTTTCGCTACTCGGCAGCGGTGCGTGGGTCCGGTGGGTACGGAGCGGGCAGGCGGGATGGCTGGCTTTGGCCGGCGCCCTGGCCGCCACCGCTTGTCTGCTGCATCAGTTGCACGTCTGGTGGTGGGTGGCCCTCGGGTTGGGAACCTGGTGGGGAAGCCCTCTGCGCTGGCGCGCCGCGCTGACGTATGGCTTGCCCGCCCTTATGGTGCCAGTAGCCTACGCGCTGGCCGCGCAGCACGTGGGCTTCCCGTTGACCTGGCGGGGACTAACTGATTTTGTGCTCCACGATTACGTGGTAAACGGGGCGACGCCCACGCCGGGAGTAAAAGCCTTACTGCTAACAGGCATCAATCTGGGGCGTACCCTCGGGCAGGCGCACGGCTCGACCCTGCTGCTGCTGCTGCGCTGGCCCGCGCTGGCGCTGGTGCCGATCGGGGTAGTCGCGTTACTGTGGCGAGCCCGGAGAGCTTTGTCTGGCGGCAGACAATCAGTTGACGTCGGCACCATCCGTATCCGCCTCACGCACGCTCTAGCCTTTGGCCTGCACTTAAGCTTTGCGGCCATCAACGACGGCAACGCGGAGTTTATGGTGATGCTACCCATCCTTGGCGCGATCTGGGCCGTGGGTCGGGGGCACTGGCACCCGCGTCCACTGGCATTGGCCGGGGTAGCACTGTTAGGGTGGAACCTGACTTTCGGGTTGGTGCCCAATCATTTCCTGACCCAGAACGCGTCGGTGGCGCTGGCGAAGCACGTCCAGGCCACGTCTGGGGCGCATTGGTTACTCACCGATCAACACCTCACCGAAAACCGGCTGATCTATCAAACGGGCCAGTTTGACTGGCCTACGCTGCACGCCGCGCCGACCGTCATCGCGCAGCGCACGGACGGTGGGCCGGCCGAATTCCACCGCTGGCTTAGTGCCGAGCTGAAAAGCGGGCGAGCGGTCTACACCGACGCTTTGAGCCCACCGCGCCCGTTCGAGCGGGCCCGACTCACGCAGGAAAACCGCGACAGCGAGCTGCTGCTCACCTTCCGTGTCCTAACGCGCGATACGCTCCCGACGGCGTTTGGTCCGTGCGTGGTGGTGCGTCTTGGGTTGCTGGCCGCGGCCCCCGCTGATTCTCTCAGATCCGTCAAGTAGCCGTAGGCCGCGCCTGCTGGGTTGGGCGAGCTACTCAGCAACCCGGGTTTGAGATTCCGCCGAGCGGGGTGCCGTGGGTGCTCCGAACAGATGACTGCGACTTAAAGCGAGCGCCACAGCTACGCCGAACGTCGGGAAGGCCAGATAACCCATCCGTCCCAAATCGCCCGACAATAGCATGTGCACCCCTACCACCGCCAGCAGCCACTTCGCGGACGTACCCAGTCGCGACCACCAGCTTGCGGGTCCCCGCACCGGCCCGGCCGCCAGCAGCAGCCAGCCTACGCCAAAGATGCTCACTATTTCCGCTATCCCGTGGCCGGAAAACAGCCGCCTCAGTGAATAAGACACATTGTGAAGGTGAGTAAACGCGTTGCCGATACTGGTTACGGCCACCGCTTCCGCCCGCGCGTCGACGTACGCGTGCACAGCGGCTACGGCCCCGTAGCCAACCAGCAGTGCCACTACCAGTCTCGGCCAGGGCAAGGCTTTGCGCCCAAACCACCCAATCCAAGGCACCAAGAACACGAACGATTCCTTCGCCAGCGGCCCAATGAGCGCGCACGCCACCAGCGCCCAGCCCGCTTCCGCGACGACGCCGTAGAGCGCCAGCGCGAAGGCGAGACAGTACAACGAATCGGTTAGCGGCAGGCCCGCCGCGTAGGTTGCCCAGCGGCTGCTCAGGGCTACTGCCATCCCCAGGCCCGCGGCCAGCGGAACGGCGCCGGCCGCTTCCGCCGTGCGCCATACCACCGCTCCGGCGGCGGCGAGCAGGAGCGTATTAAGCAGAAAAAACGCCAGTCGCAGGGCCGCGTCGTCAGCCGCCGCCACCGGAACCCCCGCCGTATTCAATCGACCTTTCTGGGCCACAAACGCGGCCGGGGCAGCCAGGGCGGCAGCCAGCCACGGTACCACTACCCGGTAGCGACGGGTAACCGATTGGTTTGCGTATTCGCCGCGCGCCAGGCTGAGGTAAGTCAGCGAGTCGCGCGAGTGCGAGAAGTCGTAGTGCCGATAGGTGGGAAACGCTGGTCCCGCCACTACCGCCAGCGCCAGCCCGAAAGCCAGCAGCCACCGTCGCCACCCCAAGGATGGAGGACCCTCGTGGGATGAATCAGGCAAACTTGCGGTCAATCAGCCGGAGCAGCTTATGTACGTGCTCGTCTTTACCGGTCCAGGCGTGCGCCCCGGCTAGCTCGCCGGTGAGATAGGTTCGGGCTTGCTCCGCTACCGGCAGGGAGTCGAGATGCTGAATCGCCGTGTCGTAAGCCGCCCGATCGCCGTCGAAAAGCTCGGCGATAAAGGCAAATTTCTGATTGGTGGTGATCGCCTTGCTGATTGACTCAATCTTGGCTTTCGTTTCGAGCACTTCCGCTAACCCTGGCGCCTGACTGACCTTATCGCGGAGCTGGTCGTTGAGGGTCACCTTCTCATTGTCGTGCCGAAGCTTCTCGTGCAGCGGGGTGACGGGCGCATCGAGGGAAGTGAGCGGCGCCCGCGGCGGTAGGGGAGGAGCTACCGCCGCGGGCGCCGGTACTGGCACCGCGACGGGCATTGCGGCAGGGTGAGCCGGGGCGGGAGCGGCAACCGGGGGCGGTACCACTGCGCTGCTTTCCGCCGGCTGACGGACTGCCGGAGCCGGCGTCTCTACCGGCTTGGGCGCGGAGACTGGAGCTGGTAACGCTGGAGCGACCGGCTGAGCGCTACCGGCTTCGCGTAGCTCCGCTAGCGTTACAGGCTCCAGTTCGTTGAGCTGGCGCAGCAATTCATCGGGCGCGGCCATCTCCCGAAAATGCGCCGTCGCGTACAGCTTCAGGCGAGAAAGCACGGCCGGTCGGTCGAGCGCCGTCGCCGGCAGACTACCGAGGAAGCCTTCGAAGAGCGGCTTATTGACTTCCACGTACTTCAGCTCCGTCCGCAGCGCCTCGGCGGTAAATGGGGCGGCAGCGTCTTCCGTGAGGAAGCGCTGGGCGTACGTGGTGGCCGGATCGAGCGCGAAACCGAGCGCGTCCGTGACGGCTTCAATCACGAGCGGTTCCAGGTCGGCGCGGCGCACCCGGATGTGGCGCGAGAGCGTGCTCATCAGGGCGGTGAGCGCGAGCTGTACCTCCGGCACTTCGTAGTTGAAATACGGCGAGCGCAGGCGTGTAGTCTCCTGCTTCCAGCGGTACATCAGCGAATGCAACACCAGCAGGTTGAGCTGGCGCACGGGGGTAAGGGAAAGCAAGGCGGGGCCTTCAACAGCTTCCTGACCGGCTAGCGCGGTCTCACAGATACGGCGAGCCAGGCGGGTCGCGTAGGCGCCGACCCGAGCCGGCGTAATTTTGTCTTCCATCAAATCAAGCGGGTCCTCCCAAATTCAGGGGCAAGCTACGACGCTTCGCACCGAAGCGCCCTTTACGCGCCGCCAGTCGCTCTCGTTATGCTCTCGCTTTTTGTCGAAAATCTGGCCTTTAGCGAACCCATTCCGCTTAAACCGGGGCAGACGCTCCTGGCCGCGCTGCAAGCGGCTGGCCTCGATTGGGCCCATGCCTGCGGCGGACGGGGGCGGTGCACGACGTGCCGCCTGCGCTTATCGGCCGGCGCCGAGCAACTCGAATCGGAAACGGCGGCGGAAGTTCGCTTCCGGGACGCCGGCCGGTTGCCCGCCGGTAGTCGGCTGACGTGCCAAGCGGTGGTGCGGCCCGACCAACCCGCCGCCGCCGCCGACCTTCGTGGCTCGGTACCGCTTGAAGGTCGCTTGCCGCACGTTCAGTATCGGTGAGGCGTGGCTCCGCGATTGAGAGATCAGCCGTAGCTGCCCGTACTCGTCATCGTTTCCACTCTTTCCTCTCCCCGCACCAGCTTGTCGCTTTTCCTCGAACCCCGCTTGACGCTGCGTCCGACGCTTGCCGATGCGCCCCAAGCCGCGCTGCCCGCCCGTCGCGGCTGGATTGAGGTGATTTGCGGCTCCATGTTTTCGGGCAAGACCGAAGAGCTCATTCGCCGCCTGACGCGCGCGCGCATCGCGCGTCAGCGGGTAGAGATCTTCAAGCCCGCCATCGATACCCGTTACCACGCGCAGGATGTCGTATCGCATAATCAGACCACGATTCGTTCGACGCCCATTCAGTTTGCCGCCGATATGCTGCTGCTTGGCGCGGGCTGCGATGTGGTGGGCGTCGACGAAACCCAGTTTTTTGACGCGGCGCTACCCGATGTCTGCAATCAGCTCGCCGACCGGGGCATTCGGGTGATCTGCGCGGGGCTCGATATGGATTTTGCCGGTCGCCCCTTCGGCCCGATACCCGCGCTGCTGGCGGTGGCGGAGTTCGTGACTAAAGTCCACGCCGTGTGCGTGCGCTGCGGCGACCCGGCGGCGTATTCTTTTCGCCTGACGGCTTCCGCCGAGCGGGTGCTGTTGGGGGAGACGGATTCGTACGAAGCGCGGTGCCGGGCGTGCTTTCTCGACGGGCAGGCGCAAAAAACGCGAAGTGGGTAGACGTTTTTTGCGATTACCAGCGTTAAGATGAGAATTTGCCGCGAACTTTTTCCGGTCTCTCTCGAGGCGGTACGCGCCTCGGTCGTCACCTACTTTATGATGCACGTTCAACATTCCGCGCTGCGGCGCGTGAGCACCGGTTTTCTACTGAGCGCGCTGCTGCTGGCGAGTAGCTGGGCCTTCGCGCAGCGGCCGCTGGGGCAGTGGGAACTGATTGCCCCGGGCACCAGCGCCACTCGGCTCGTGGAAGCCAACAACGCGTTGTACGTCGCCGGCGATTTTGGCCTGTTTCGGTATGATCTGAGCGATAATTCCGTGCGGGCGCTCTCGAAGCAGGACGGACTAGCGGATGTGCGAGTGACGGCGCTGGCGTACGACTCGACCACGGGCTTGGTCGTGATTGGCTACAACGACACCAATATCGACCTGCTGGATCCGCGCACCGGGACGATCCAGAATGTCCCCGACATCCAGCGGCGCACGATCAGCGGCAACAAATCCATATCCTCGATCGTGGCCCACGAGGGGCGCGCGTACGTGGCGTGCTCGTTTGGGATTGTGGTGCTGGATCTGCGTCGGGTGGAAGTAGCCGATACGTATGCCAATCTCGGACGCTCCGGCCAGTCGATGGAGATTCGGGCCGTGGCAATCCTGGGCGATAGCATTATGGCCTCGACGCGCTCCGAAGGGCTGATTGTGGGACTGCGTACGCGCAATCTGCTCGACTACCGGAACTGGACGCAGATGCCCGGAACGGGAGATATTCCTTCGCTGGCGGTCTATAACCGCCGTTTTTATGCCGCCCGCGACTACGCGGGGCTTTTTCGGTTGGCCGATGGCAACTGGCGTGCTGTACCAGGCATAACGCCCGCCGTCTTCGCGCCCACCTCCCTCACGGCCGGGCGCGGGGTGCTGACGATTGCGCAGCCTGCCGAACCCTTCGTGACCGTACTGCAAGGCGATGGTACCACCACGCAGCTGCGCCCAGCGGGGCTCGGCACGGTATCGCAGGCACTGCGCGGGCGCGACGGGCAGTATTTCCTCGCCGACCGCGCCTACGGGTTGCTGATCACGGACGGGACCGCCGCCCCCACGGTAGTGGCGCCTAATGGGCCACACACGCAGGTTGGCTTCGCGACAATACCCGGCGACGGGGCCGATATGTATGCTCTTGCGGGTGGCAAAGGCACCGGTACCGGTGGATTTGGTTTGCAAGCCGGGTTTGCTTACCGCCACGAGGGGCGCTGGCAGGAATTTAGTCGCCGTGTGTTGGATAGCACCCGCTACCCCGTCGGGTTCGACACGGATCTGTTGACGGGCGTCTGGAACCCGGTCAACCGGAAGCTTTACCTCGCCTCCTACGGCAATGGTCTAATCGAATGGAGTGGGCCAGATACTCACTTCCGCCGCTACGACGCGCTCAATTCGCCGTTGCTCACAACCAATGGGTTGCCGGCTGCCGCGGCGCGCGTTACGGGCGTTGCGGTGGATGCGGCGGGCATCGTGTGGGTGGTAAATTTTCATTACCAAAGTCCCGGACCCGGCCTGTTTTCGTTTGATCCCGCTAAAGGCACGTTTACGCCCCACCTGGCGGGGGTGGCGGGAATTGACGCGGTACGGTCGGTCGTGATCGATGATAACGGGTACAAATGGGTCTCGGGGCAACCCGGCATCCTGACAACGGTAATCGTCTACGACGATGCCAGCGGCCGTTCCCGGGTACTAACGGGCAGTGCTTCCAACGGCGCGCTGCTCGGGGCCGTGCACACCTTGGCTAAAGACCGCAAAGGCGATATTTGGGTGGGTACCGCGAAAGGCGTACAGGTATTCTACAATACCGCCTCGGCCTTGGCCGTCGGCGCCTACACCGCCAGCCAACCCATCATCGACCGACGGCCGCTGCTCGACAACCAGCTCGTAAAGGTGATCGCCGTCGATGGCGCCAACCGGAAATGGATCGGCACCGACAACGGACTTTACCTTTTCGGCGAAGATGGCGACGAGACCATCGCGCACTTCACGGCCGAGAATTCGCCGCTGCCCTCCAATATCATCAACAGCATCTCGATCAACGGCGCGACGGGCGAAGTATTTATTGGCACCGACAACGGATTAGTAAGTTATCGGGGCGGCGCCACCGAACCCCTCGCCGAAGAAAAGCCGGCCTGCACCACCGTTTTTCCCAACCCGGTACCCGCTCGCTTTACCGGCCAGGTAGCCATCGATGGTCTCACGGGGGGCGCGATCGTCAAGATTACCGATGTGGCCGGCCAGCTGGTGTACGAAACGAAAGCCAACGGTAGCCGCGCGGTCTGGAACGCGCGCGACTATAATGGCCGTCGCGTTCGCACCGGCATTTACCTCGCCTACGCCTCTAATCCTGACGGTAAGAATACCTGCGTCAGCAAGATCGCGGTGCTGGGAGAGTAGATTCAATTACTAATGGCGAATTACTAATTGGTGAGCCGTAATTAGTAATTGTTAATTCGTAATTTGATGTTAATCAAAACCCAGGGCATCGTACTTAGCTATCTGCGGTACCGCGAGACGTCGATCATTACGCGCATTTACACCCGCGAGGCGGGCGTGCAGAGCTACGTGGTCAACTCGGTGCGGAGCGGGGGGAAGGCGCCGTCGCGGCTTGCCTTGTTTCAGCCCTTTACGTTGCTCGATCTGGTGGCCTATCCGACCAAAAAAGGCGGTGGGCTCACGCGCTTGAGCGAGTATCGGGTGGCGTACGCCTACCATTCCATTCCGTACGATATGCGGAAGGCGAGTGTCGCGATGGTTCTCAGCGAAGTGGTGAGTCGGGCGGTGCGCGAAGAGGAGGCCAACGACGTCCTGTTCTCATACCTGCGCGAGCGGCTCGTGGGGTTCGACCAGGCGGAATCCGGTTTCGAGAATTTCCCGCTCACCTTTCTGTTGGGGCTCACGCAATACCTGGGCTTTGCGCCCCGCTCGGGCGAAGACCTCGTCAACCAGCTCCTGAGCGGTGGCGTGCTGCAACCCAATACGCCGCGCGGCGTGAGTTTGAGCGCGGGCCTGACGCTCAATGAGCTGGAAGACCGTTTTGAAGCGCTGCTCCGGGGGGCACCGGAAGCCGTAGCCGTGGCCGTGCAAAACGGCCGCGAGCGCCGCGAGCTGCTCCACCTGTTGTTAGCGTACTACCGCCTCCACGTCGAGAACCTGGGGCCGGTGAAGTCGCTCGATATTCTCTCGGAGGTGCTGGGCGGATAAGGGGTAGAACGACATCGTGATGCCTTACGCCAGCTCCCGCGCCGGGTCCCAGAAGCGCGCGGCAAAATCGGTGATGCGATCGTCCGTCACCGGTACGCCCTCGGCCTCCAGGGCCAGCTGCATCGCGTCGGGGCTCGCGAAATGATGCTTACCCGTGAGCATCCCCAGCCGATTGACCACCCGGTGGCACGCCAGTCCGACCACGCTGTGCCCGGCCATCATCGCCCAGCCGACGGTGCGGGCGCCCGATTTAGCGCCCAGGTAGGCGGCGATGGCGCCGTAGCTCGTCACGCGGCCGGGCGGGATGAGCCGCACGACGTCGTGGACGTCGTGAAAGAAGTCCGTGCCGGCGGAGGCGGAGGCAGGAGAATCGGGAGCACTGTTCATCGCCCGACAAAGCTAGCAATCGCGGTGCAGGAGGGAGTTTAGAGTGGGTGGCAGTTACGCTCTTTCCGTTTTTCTGCAAGGGATCGCTACCGGTAAAAATTGTCTGCGGTAGCGTCGCAGTCGCTGTACGGGCGTGGCCCGATCATCCGGTCCGCCGGAAATCGGGCGGACCGGCGGACCCCCGGTCCGCGCGACGTTGCTCGACGCCTCTGGACTATCAAATGGCCCTAAAGCAGCACGTAGGCACAAGCAAAAGTGGTGTTAGAGCCATTTAGCGGTCCGGGTACGCCTGGATGACCGTACCCCAGCCGAAGAGACGCAATATTTTGCGTCTCTCTACCATGGCCGACGATAAGCCAAAGTGGGCGGCACGGCGCGCAGGTCGTCAGCTTCCGCCATGAGGAGAGGAGTAGGGGAGAGAGAGACTGCCACACATTTTTGGGTTTCGTAAAAAAGTGTGGCAAGGGCGATGTTACATCTTTTTGTGTTTTGAAAAAAAATGTGACAAAAGTGATGTTACATCCGTTTTCTCTTTTTGCAAAACGTGTAACATCACCCGCGGGCGGCTCCCGGAGTGCCGTTTTGTGGTCCGGGTAGGTCGAGCAACGTGGCGCGGCGCTTTGGTTCGCCCGATTTCCGGCGGACCAGAGCGCCGCGCTACGCCCGTACAGCGACTGCGAAACCGCTTTAAGGTGCAACGTCAGGTACTTTTGCCCGCACTTCTGCCGCTTCCGCTTCCACCCAATTTCTTCATGCGTTTCTTTTCCGTGCTGGCGCTGATTGCCACTCCTCTGCTGAGCGCTACCGTCGCCCAGGCGCAATGGACTACCCAGCGCGCACCGGGTCAGTACCCCCTTACCGACGTTCATTTCACGGATGCCGACCACGGGTACGCATCGGCTGCCGTGGGTGAGCTGATGAAAACCAGCGATGGCGGTCAAACCTGGCGCAACGTTCCTACCGGGGTGAGCAGCAGCTTGCGCGACGTTTACTTCGTGACGCCGGACACCGGCTATGTAGTGGGTAATGTCGGCGTTATTATCGGCACCACCAACGGCGGCCAAACCTGGACCCACCACGATTTGGCCAACCTCGGCTCGTCGGTCAACGGGGTTTATTTCCAGACTGGTCGAACCGGCCTTGTCACCCAGGGCGACCAGATCATGCGCACGACCGACGGCGGCCAGACCTGGGCCGTGACGTATACTTACAACGGGTCGCTCGCCATCTTCACGTTTCGGTTTCTGAAGTTTACTGATGCGACGACCGGCTACGCAGTGGGCGGCTACTCGGGGTCGTTCGGTAATGTGGCCCAGGTTGCCAAAACGACCGACGGGGGCCAAACCTGGCAGCTGCTTCCCAGCACGGCCAATGGGGTAGAGATGGGCGGAATCTCGGCGGCGGCATTTCCGGACGCTGCAACCGGCTACGTGGCTGACATCCAGGATCGCCTGTTTCGCACGACCAACGGGGGGGAGTCGTGGGAGATCGTTGGGCAAGGCAATTTTGGCTCGATCTACGGCCTGTATTTCACGGATGCGCTCACCGGTTACGGGGCCGGCTACGGCGGCAACCTGCGCCGCACCACTGACGGCGGGCTGACCTGGCAAGACCAGCGGCTCAACGCCAACGATACCTATGCGGCGGTCTATTTCCCTACGCCCCAGGCGGGCTACGTAGTCGGCTCACTCGGCACAGGCACGGCACCGGCGGTGCTGAAGTATACAGCTCCCACTGGCACGCCAAAGCCCGTAAGCGCCAGCGGAATCATCGTGACGCCTAACCCTGCGACCGATGGGGTACAGTTGACCAACCTGCCGGCCGATGCGCGGGTGCAGGTCGCGATCTACTCCCTCGATGGACGCCTGCTCGTGCGCGCGCTGCTGCCGAAGGGTACTACGGGCCAGCTCCGCACGGCGGGTCTCGCGGCCGGTCTTTACGTGCTGCACGTCGTGGTAAATGGCCGGCCCTACCAGCAAAAGCTGGTCATCGAGTAGGGGGTAAGCGCTAGCCGCTCACCGACTCCCCACCGCCACTGTCTGCTTGATCACTTTGACGGAGCCTTGCAGATCGAAAAACTCGGCGTACAGCACGTAGTAGCCCGTCGGGGCCCGCCGACGGTTATCGTCGGTGCCATCCCACTGGAAGGTGCCGGTCGTGGCCAGGGTTTGGTTGCGGGCGAGCCGGCGGGTAAGCCGACCCTGGGAGTCGAATATGGTGAAGTTGGCCGTGTAGCCCGCACCATCGACGGCGTACGTGATGTCGGCGAACTCCGCTCCGCCCTGGCCGGGGGTGATCACGCGCGGTACGATGCTGAGGGTATTGTCGGGCAACTCGAAGTTGGCGCGGGTCTGGGAGTTTGCCCGGCCGGGCGTCGCGAAGCCGACCGTACTGGCCGCCGAGTGAAAGTTGCACGGGTTTGAGGCGCCGTCGGCGCGAATGCGTTCGAGCGAAACGCCTTCCTTATCATTCAGCAGCGGCGTGTGTTGCCGGGCGCTGTACGAATACCGGTCAAGCTCCGTCGAATCCGGCGCTAGCAGCACGACGGTGCCCTCATCGTCGGGGAACGATGGGAACGAAGCGACGCGCACGAGCCGGCTGGGGTCGAAAGAAGTGGGGTACTGCCGCGCGACTGAGTCGGGCTCAGTGGTCAGGGCGACGAGGGTGCCCGGCGCGAGCGCGAAGGCCGGAAGCGGGCGAATCTGGTAGAGGGAGTCGCCGCGCGTATTGGCCAGCAGGTAGCCGCGCAAATCCAGCTGGCGGTTCGAGCGGTTGAGGACTTCAACGAAATCGGCTCCGCCGGATCGTGGATCAAACAAAATTTCGTTGATGACGATATCGCCCGGCCGGGGCGTTTCCGGCACCAGAATCGCGGCGGTTTGCGGTTGCGTCGCGCCCGCGCAACCGGTAAGGCCGGTTGCGGTGAGCGTAATAGTCTGGCCCGGCACCAGGGCCTCGCTCAGGTCCAGGCGGACATCCCGAAACTCGGGACCGCGCACCGTCACCCCCGTCACGCGCACCCCACCGCTGAGGGCGTAGCGCACCGGGTTGGCCGCCGTCACGGAGTCAAGCTTTTCGCTGAAGCGTAGTTGTAGGGAGCGCGGTCCGCTGCCGGTTTCGAGCACGCGCACGTCGGCGATAGCGGGGGCGGCCAGCGGCGCCAGGGTAGAGTCAACTGAGTTCACGCGGCCCGGCGATCCGCCGTTGCCGTCGCGCGTGGCGGCCCAGTTGGGGGCCAGGCCACAGGGCTGCGTCCGGTCAATCATCTCCAGCGACCAGCCGCCGTCAGCTTTCACCACGTTGCGGTACCACGAATCGGCGTACGCCACCGAGAAGAGCAGCTGCCCATCCGCGCGGCGCAGGACCAGCGTATCGCCGCCGTTGTTGAGAGTGGGGAAGTTCGTAAGCGCAAAGATTTTTGTTACGCCCAAGCCATCAAAAGCGGCGGCGCGGGTCGAGCCGCACACCACCGCATACTCGCCGGGTGCGAGGGTAGCTTCCGCCCCAAAAACGGCTGGGTTCGTGCTGCTGCCTTGCTTGCGTAGCGTCACCCCACTCAGCGTAAGTACCCGGCTGGTAGGATTATGAATCTCAATGAATTCCGTGGAGATATTCACTACGGGCGCCTCATCCGCTAGTATCTCCGTAATCAGCACGTCGTAGAGACCCGGCGCATCGCCCAGACCAAATGGTAGCACGCCGGGGGTTGGCGCTACGTTGCCTGAACAGTCGGCAATACCGCTGACCGTAAGCGTGTACCGCGTACCGGGGGCCAGCGCGCTGCTGAGGGTAAGCGTAACATAACGTAACGAATCTGGAAGAAAATCAATAGCCGTTACCGCAATGCCTGGCGCGACCACGAAGCGGGCCGTAGTAGCCGTCAGCGTGTCGATCGCCTCCGAGAACTGCACCAGCAGCGTGCTGGGCGTCAGTACGCTGACGGATAGCGCGACGGGCGGGGTTACGTCGGGCGCGTTGCTGAACGCGGAATTCTGCCGCCCGGGCGTACCGCCGCTAGGGTCAGTGGAGGCGATCCAGTTGTCGGCGTCGGAGCACGGCTTCGTCGGATTGATCTTCTCCAGCGACCAGCCGCCGTCATTCTTCACCGGGTCGCGGTACCAGTCATCCGTGTAACTCACTTGATCGACCAGCAGGCCGGCGGGCGTTAGCAGTCGGACATCGTCGCCGGTCAGGTTCAGCGATGGCAGACTTGTCACCCCGATCAGACGAATTCCGCCGCCGAGAAAGGCGCGGTACGCCGTCGTGTCGGCCGTTCGCACCAACACGCCATACTGTCCGGGGGCCAGCAGGCCGGCGCCCAGCGTGCCGGCACTACCCGTCGCGTCCTGAATCTTCCAGCCCGTTAAATCAAAATACTTGTTCGTGACGTTGAGCACCTCCACGAAGGGGGCGGCTGGCAGGGCCGTCGTGGGGTTACCCGCCGGGATGCTGGTGTCCACGAACAACTCCGTAATTCGCACCTCACCGGCGCCCGCCACGGCCCCCAGCAGCAGCGTAGCGGTGAGGGGCGGCGTAGCGGTATTGCCCGCGCAGTCGGCAATGCCCGTGGCGGTCAGCGTATAGCGCACCCCAGGCACCAGCGGGGCGCTGAGCGTGAGCGTGACAAATCGTAGCGAGTCCGGCCGGAAGGCAACAGCCGTTACCGCTAGCCCACCCGTCAGGGTGAAGCGCGTCGGGAGTGCCGTCAAGGTATCGATCGCCTCGGAGAACACGAGCTCTACCCGCGTCGGACCGGGAACCGTGGCGCTCAGTAGGGTAGGGGGCAGCACATCCGCCGCCGTATTGTTGACTGAGTTGACGCGCCCGGGTGTGCCGCCGGTGGGGTCAGTGGAAGCGGTCCAGTTGTCGGCGTCGGAGCACGGCTTCGTCGGATTGATCTTTTCCAGCGACCAGCCGCCAGCGCTCTTCACCGGGTCGCGGTACCAGTCATCCGTGTAATTCACTTCATCGATCGTGACGCCCGCCGGAGACAGCAGGCGCACGCGATCGCCGGAGAGATTCAGCGTCGGGAAGCTGGTTACGCCGATGATGCGGGCCGCGGGGCCGAGGAGCGTACGGTAGGCGGCCGTGTCGCCGGTGGCCGTCAGCAAGGCGTACTGGCCGGCTCCGAGGGTCCCGGCCCGCAGCGTGCCCGCGGAGGCCGTCGCGTCCTGGAGGCGCCAACCGAGCAGATTCAGCGGCCGAGTCGTCGTGTTGAGGATTTCTACATACGGCCCGTCGGGCAGTCCGACCGGCGGATTCGGGTCCACGAAAAGCTCCGTGAGGCGGACGTCGCCGGGCGCCGGTGGCACGGGCGGCGTTACCAGCCGGAAAGTGCCCGTAAGGGGTGCCGTAGTGCCGTTGCCGTACAGGTCTTCGGCGTAGTTGACCGTTAGGGTATTGAGTCCCGGGCCAAAAGCATTGCCGAAGGTGAGCAGCACGGCGGCGTCGTCCTGCGGATCCAGGGTGGCGCTGGTAGCAGTCCCGACACCGGCTACGGCGTAGTTGGTAGCGGTCAGCGCGGCGGCGGTAGCTACGGGCTCATCGAACTGTACCCGCAGGGTAGTGGCGTTCACTACCGTGATGGTTCGCAGAGCAGGGGGCGTGGTATCGCTAATCCGGAAATCGTCGAAATAAAACTTCTGCGCATTGGTGGCGGTGTAGCGCGCAACAACGCCGAACCAGCGACTGGCGGCGTAGGTAGTATCGCGCGCGGTGCCTTGTGAGGCGTAGGTAGTGCCCCCGGTGATGTCAGCTCCGAGCGACCAGTTGCCAGCTACGTCGCGCCGGACTTGCACCCGCACCACGTTATTCGAGGAAGAAGCGAGCAGACCGTCAACCCCGTCAATTACGAGGGCTACCGAACTTCCGTCCTTTCGAAACAGACTTACCTCATCGGGGGTGCCGCCCAGGCGCACGAAATACCCATGGTTCGCGCCCGTCAGGCGGAGCGAATCGGAAGTCAGAAAAATGTCGGCGTCGTTGGCTGAGGATGTGCCAAATTTAAGATTCACCCAAAACTCCCACGTGGCGGCTCCGCTTACCCGGGAGGGAGTCGCGAGGTAGGTAGTGGCTGCGGTAGCTGCCCCGTTGGTTTGGAGCTGCTGACTGGGGTTGACGACAAAATTAGCCGCCTCACCGCTCCAGGTAGGGTTTTGGGTAAAATTGCCGTCAGTAAACGAATCGGTTAGTTGCGCGGCCGCGGGCCGGGCGATCAACGCGAGGATAACAGCAACAACCAGCCGGGACAAGCGCATCGGTAAAGCAGAATTAGGAGTGGGGAGCGCGTTCTTTGCAGCCCGGAAGATACGGGCTGACTGCGTGGTTGCGTGCGCTGAGCCCGCGAAACGCGCCAAGGGGTTGGTGAGCACCCCTGCCGACTTATCTCTTGCCAAAAATAACCCCTCGCTTTCGCGTAATGAAACTTGCTGTCATCGGAGCCACCGGACTCGTGGGTCAAGAGCTGTTAAAGGTGCTGCTTGAGCACCGGTTTCCGCTGACGGAGCTGCTACCGGTAGCCAGCGCCGCCTCTGTCGGAACGACCGTGCGGTTCCGGGACGAAGACATTCCCGTTATTGGTCTGGAAGCCGCGTTGGCTGCTCGGCCAGACATCGCCATTTTTTCGGCCGGGGCCGGGCCCTCCCGCGACTGGGCTCCGCGTTTCGCGGCCGCCGGTTGTTTCGTGATCGACAACTCCTCGGCGTGGCGAATGGAGTCAGAGGTGCCATTGGTGGTGCCGGAGGTCAACGCCGCCGCCCTAACGCCCGACGCCCGCATCATCGCCAACCCCAACTGTTCGACGATTCAGCTGGTTCTGGCGCTGAGTCGCCTGCACCTGCGCTACCGGTTGCGGCGGCTCGTCGTGAGTACCTATCAATCCGTGACGGGTACGGGCAAGCACGCCGTGGCGCAGCTTCTGGAAGAGCGCGCGGGCCAAACGGCCTCGGCGCCGGCTTACCCGCATCCCATCGACTTGAACGTCCTGCCGCACATCGATGTGTTTGAGGCGAACGACTACACCAAGGAGGAGATGAAGGTGGTGCGCGAAACCCGGAAGATTCTCGCCGACCAGACGATTGGGATTACGTGCACCGCCGTTCGCTTACCGGTGCTGGGTGGCCACTCCGAGGCCGTGAACGCGGAGTTTTTCGAGGAATTCGACTTGGCGGACATTCGCCGCCTGTTGGCGGAAACCCCTGGTGTGGAAGTAGTAGACGACCCCGCCACCAATCGTTACCCGATGCCGCGCGATGCCCACGGGCGCGACGCGGTGCTGGTCGGCCGTCTGCGCCGCGACGAAAGCCAGCCCCGTACGCTGAACCTGTGGATTGTGGCCGATAACCTGCGTAAGGGAGCTGCCACCAACGCCGTGCAGATTGCCGCTGAGCTGCTGCGTCGCGGTTGGGTACCGCGTTCCTAAAACCGCCTGCTGCCGCTTTTGCTGACCCGCTTTCGCGGTGGTCGCGCAGGCGCGACGCTACCTGAGATTGTCATAGTAGTTCAAGGCTAAGCGTCCGAGCCTTGCGCTCGCGTGCGCCTCTGGTGCCCGGCTCATAAAAAGCCCGGCTGGGTGACCTGCCGGGCCCTTGGCGCATTACGCGGTAGCAAAGAGGAATAATTTTTCCTACATAGGGCACTTTAAGGTTAGGTTTTTTACTTACTCAGCGGTGAAGACGATGAGCGCCGATTGTGGTTAATCCAAAAGTAGTTCACCGGCAATTTGGACCGATTCACCATTGTACTTGACAAGTTTAGCGGAAGACACTACACTTTTAAGCGGACACTCCTTCGTATGTTGTATTTTTGCACCGCTCTACATCTCTAGATGCCGGGCGTGGCACTTTCCGGTACCGCGTGCCGGCTTCTTGATACAGAAGTCTGTAATAATCAGCATAAGTCGCGCAGCCCTTTAGAGCTGAAGCGCCTTGCCCATGACCCGCTGGCCAAGCTTCTTTCTTACCCCTCTCTCATATGCGATCATCTTTACTTCGTACGTTGCGCCACTCTCTTAACCCGGTATCCGGCTTGGCTGCTTCGCGGCTGGCGGGAAGGCGCTTTCTCCGTCGGTCATGCGCACCGCTGCTCCTGATTCTGTTTACGGGCATGGGAGGCGCGGGCAGTGCCCTGGCGTCTACGATTGGGACGACGATTACGCCTAACAGCGCTACCGTCTTCGCGGGTACTACTGTTACGCTCACTGTGGCTGTTACGAACACGGGCGGCGGTAGCAACACCTATAATGGCGTGGTGCGGACAGTAGCGAACCTGCCCACCGGGATGGCCTTGGTTACTGTCACATATGACGGAACCACCTCCACCACCCTGTACAACGCGGCTACTGGCGTTGTCACGCTGCCGACCGTTAATGGGTTTGCCAAGAACGCTACGAACCGCTCGTACTCGATAAGCTTTACCGCGCCGGGAAGTGCCACGCTCAACTGGCCGGTTTTCAATGCAACGTCCACGGTGACATCCAACGCGCCGTCCACGACCAGCGCGAGTACAACCGTCACGATTACGCCCGTTGCCGATGTCGCCACCACGATTGCCGCCTCGCAGAGCGCGCGGTGCGTTGGGCAGTCGCTGACGCTCGCGTTCGGTTTTACGAATAACGGCCCTTCAACTGCCCTTGCCTACGGCCGCACCATTACGTTGCAAACCGGGCTGGCTACGGCTAGTCCAAC
>JBKJUQ010000534.1:0-1649 GCA_046590685.1 Hymenobacteraceae bacterium | reverse complement strand
GGCATCAACAGCGGCAACTGGTACCCGGTGCGCTACGACCGCCGCCACAACCTCGCCGTCGTGGGCTCCTACCAGCTCAGCCCGCGCCTGAACGTGGGCGCCAACTGGACGTACGTCACCGGCGGGGCCGTGACGATGCCCGTCGGCAAGTTCGTCTACGAAGGCACGGCGTTCCCCTTCTACTCCTCGCGCAACGGCTACCGCCTGCCCGACTACCACCGCCTCGACGTGGCCGTCACGCTCGACAGCCGCGTCAAGCCCGGCCAGAAGTACACCGGCTCGTGGACCTTGAGCGTCTACAACGCTTACAACCGCAAAAACCCCTTCTCCATCTACTTCCGCGAGAAGCAGGATGGCTCCGGCACCGAAGCCGTGATGACGTACCTGTTCGGCGTGCTGCCGAGCGTCACCTACAACTTTACCTTCTGAGGTTTCCGCTGACCGATCCCCAAGCCTGGGGATGACTTCCCCAGTTTCCGGGGACCGATCCCCAAGCCTGGGAATGGCATCCCAGGTTTCCGGGAAGCGGTTCCCAAGTCTGGGGATGGCATCCCAGGTTTCCGGGAAGCGGTTCCCAAGTCTGGGAATAACTTCCGCAGTTTCCGCTGATCGATCCCTAAGTCTGGGGATGACTTCCGCCGTTTTCCGGATACAATTCCTCCGTAGTTGTCCTCAATTCCGGCCTCGGGGCCGGCCTTTCCCGCCTCAACCCATGAATTTGCGCTTCCTCCCCCTCGCCTTTGCCGCCCTCGCCCTCACGGCCTGCGAAAAAGTAATCGACTACCCGCTGCGCGACACCGACGAAAAGCTCGTCGTCGAGGGCCTCGTCACCGACCAGCCCGGCCCGTACACCGTCAAACTCACCAGCACGAAGGGCTACCTGACGGCCGGTGCCGTGCCGACCCGCGACGCCGACCTGGTGACGATCACCGACGTCGAAGCCGGCCTCACCGATACGCTGCGCCGCACCGAGTCGGGCCTTTATCAGACGACCCCCAAGCTCGTCGGGCAGCTCAACCACGCCTACCGCCTGCTGGTGGTGCGCGGCGCTGAGCGCGTGGAAGCCACCAGCCGCCTGCGGCCCGGCGCTCCGCTCGACTCCATCGCCTTCGTGTACAAGCAAAAAGGCGTCGATGCGGTAGCCGAATCCGGCTACTACACCATCATCTACTTCCGCGAGCCAGCCGGCCGGGGCGATTATTATCGCCTCAACGCGTACACCAACGGCGTATGGCGCAACCGCAACGAGCTGTTCTTCTTCGACGACGAGCTATACGACGGTAACTACGCCGAAGGCACCTTCGACGTGTACCCCGCGCAACTGGGCGATACCGTTACGATGGAGATGCGCACCATCGACCGCCCGGCGTTCGATTTTTACACGGGCCTCGCCAACGCGCAGTACCAGGGCGGCACCCCCTTCGACTCGCCCCCCGCCAACGCGCCCACCAACCTGAGCGGCGGGGCGATGGGCTACTTCGGCGCCAGCGCGGTTCGGTTCGCTACGCGGGTGGTGCGGTGAGGTGTGAAGTGTGAGGTGTGAAGTGTGAGGTGTGAATTGTGAAGTGAGAGGTGTGAGGTGTGAGGTGTGAGGTGTGAAGTGTGAGGTGTGAAGTGTGAAGTGTGAGGTTTGTGGTGTGAGGTGTGAG
>JBKJUQ010000462.1:0-11032 GCA_046590685.1 Hymenobacteraceae bacterium | reverse complement strand
CGCCAGCGTATCCGGCCCCAGGTACGCCTCCGAGTTACGCTTCACCACCACTCCCTTGCCAGCCACGGGCGGCGCGTCGGGCGTATCGGCCAGGTAGTACAGCAGCGACACCCCCTTCCCGCTCCGGTTGCCGAGCAGCAGGTCCGTCGCCGGCAGCGTCGCGCGGTCCGCCGCCACCACCGGCACGCCGAAGTGGGTCGCCCCGCGCAGCGTCAGCGGCCGGCGCTCAGCCGTGGTGTGCACGATGCGCCGCGCCTTCTCGTACTCCGCCACCAGCTCGCCCAGCGTCTCGCTCGTGCGCTGCCCGGCCACCAGCCGGTCCAGCTTCTTGTCCAGGATCATCGTCGCCTCCGCAAACAGCGGCGGCAGCGCGTCCGTCGCCGCCCCCGTTTCGATCAGAATGTCGCGCGTCGCCCCCGTCGTCTTCTCCAGCGCCGCCAGCTCCTGCTGAAGCGTCGTCAGCACCGTCGGCGCGTAGCCGGCGTCCGTCAGCTCCGTCGCGTCCACCGTCCCGATCCCCGCCACCACCGTCCGCAGATAGTCCAGGTAGCGCGCATCATCGCCTCGGGCCGCCTCGCGCGCCGAAGTCGCCTCCAGCGTCGCCAGCAGTTTCGGGTCTTCGCTGAGCACCAGCAGCAGGTTGCGCAGCACCTCCGCCGGCGTCGCCGCCGCGCGCTTTACCTCCTCGCGGGTGCGGGTCGTCACGACACTCAGCTGATTCTGGCGCTTTTCCTCCTGCCGAATCTGCTGCGCCACCTCATCCAGCTTCCCCCGCCACGTCCCGATCAGCTTAATCTGCCCCAGCGGCGCCCCCAGCCCATCGGGTGCCAGAAAGCGCACCACCGTCTCGTACATCGTCACCCGGTCTTCCTGATTCGTCGTCATCGCGTTATGAAATAAGAAAGTGAAAAAACCGCCATCCCGACCCGCCGGATTGCTGACACAAATCTATTTGCCTTCCTTCTCTCCACCAAATCTCCCCCCGCTACCCGCAGCAAGTCCCCGGCTACGTTGAGCAGCTCCCCGGCTACACGGAGCAGCTCCCCGGCTACACGGAGCAGGTTCCCGGCTACACGGAGCAGTCCCCCGGCCACACGGAGCAGTCCCCCGGCTGCACGGAGCAGCGCCCCGGCTACAAGGAGCAAGTCCCCGGCTACGCGGAGCAGTACCCCGGCTACACCGAGCAGTACCCCGGCTACACGGAGCAGCGCGCCGGCTACACCGAGCAGCTCCCCGGCTACACCGAGCAAGTCCCCGGCTACACCGAGCAGGTCCCCCGCTGCTACCCCCGATCCGCCAGCCACTGCACCAGCAGGCGCGGCTTGGGCAGCGCCTCCACCGCCGCCGCGGAGTAGAGCGCCAAGCCCGTCGCGGCGAGCACGGCGGGGGCGAGGGGCCCGCGCAGCGCCACCTCGTGAAACCGCGCCGCCACCTTCTGATGACTCAGCACGTGGCGGTACGCGGCGGCCGGCTCGGCCACCACGTCCACCAGCGCCGGCACCGGGTCGGCTTGCCACTCCCCGAGCTGCCCGGCGAGCGCGGCGGGGTCGAGGTGCTCGGTAGTCGTCTCCACCGCCGGCAGGTCGTAGAGGCCGTGCCAGATATCGCCGCCGGGGCGCTTGCGCAGGTAGAGCTGCCCCTGCCAGCGCAGTACCACGTAGTGCAGGTAGCGCGTGCGCGCCGCCTTGGCCTTCGATTTGGCGGGCAACGCGTGCACCAGCCCGTGCTGGAAGGCGAAACAGGCGTCGCGAAAAGGGCAGAACAGGCAGTCGGGCCGCGCCGGCGTGCACTGCACCGCCCCAAACTCCATAATCGCCTGGTTGAATTCCGCCGGGTCGGCCGCCTCCGCGATCAGCGAATCCGCCAGCCGCTGAAACACCGCCCGCGAAGCCGGCCGCGCGATGTCGTCGCTCACCCCAAACACCCGCGCCAGCACCCGAAATACGTTGCCGTCCACCACCGCCACCCGCTCGCCGAACGCGAACGACGCCACCGCCGCCCCCGTGTACGGCCCGATGCCCCGCAGCTGCACCAGCCCCGCGTAAGAGTCCGGAAACTGCCCGCCCAGCTCCGTGGCAATCACCTTCGCCGTGGCGTGCATGTTGCGCGCCCGGGCGTAGTAGCCCAGGCCCTGCCAGTGGCGCAGCACCGCATCTTCGGGCGCCGCGGCGAGCGCCGTCACGGTCGGGTAAGCCGCCAGGAACCGCTCGTAGTACGGCAGCCCCTGCGCCACGCGCGTCTGTTGCAGAATCACTTCCGAGAGCCAGATCGCGTACGGGTCGCGCGTCGCGCGCCACGGCAGCGGGCGCTGGTGCCGCGCATACCACGCGGCGAGCGTCCGGCTGAAAACATCAGGAGTAGGCAGGAGCGAATCGGGCATCTGGTAAAGAGAGGAACCGGCAAAGGGACCGGCGGCGGCCGTCGCGTCGGCGTGCATAACCGCGTTCGCGGTTCGCGGATTCGCCCGCAACCCGGATTTACCCGGCCGGGTCGCCGCGCAATCGCCGCCGGTTCCGGGCGCGGCGGGCGCGGTTTTGTGGAACGTGCGTTGCGCCGCGGTGGGAGAGAAGCGGTTAGCTCATAAACCAACCAACCCGCGGGTGACGGGTTGAGAAAGAAAAAAAATTGTCGCTGCGGCGAAAACAAACGCGCCGCGAACAATCGGGCAAATCCGGTAGAATACTTTCTATGTGCTGATTTCGGCCCGATCTCATTGTCATCCCGTCGCGGGGCGGAAACTGAAAAACGACTTCGGGCTTGCCAGGCCCCGCCCGACCTGTTACTTTTGCGGCCCGATTCATTGAAATCAAGCTCTTTACAGAACGGGCACTTGCTCGGGCTGTCTCCCATCAACCATTCCACAAACCTGTCGCCCCCGTGACCAAAGCAGAAATTATTGCCGAAATATCCGTCAAAACCGGCCTCGAAAAAGCCGATGTGACGACTGCCGTCGAAGCCTTCTTCACCGTAGTGAAGGACTCGATGGTCGATGGAAACAACATTTACGTGCGCGGCTTCGGGTCATTCGTAAATAAGAAGCGGGCCCGCAAAGTGGCGCGTAACATCTCGCAGAACACGTCGCTCATCATCGAAGAGCACTTCATCCCGTCGTTCAAGCCCGCTAAGTCGTTCGCCAAGGCCGTGAAGGCCAGCGACAAGATCGTCGAGTCGGCCGAGAAGATGCCGGTTGAGTAATTGCTTTTTCGCGCCGTTCGTGCACTACCTCCCTTCCGCCCCTCGCCCATGCTAACCCGCCCGCAATTGCTGGTGCTGGGCGTCGCCGGGGCCATAGGGGCGGCGCTGTGGCTCCAACCCACCGGGATTCTGCGCAACGGTAACAAGCCCAATCCCACCGCTACGGCCACCCGCGATGGGGGCGGTAGCGGTGCGGCGGGTGCCACGGCCGCCGCCGGCGCCGCGGTCCCCCACGACCACGACGGCGACGGCACGGCCGATCACGCGGCAACTGCCGCCGAGCCCGCGCCCACCGAAGCCGCCCCCCACCGCACCCTCGCCCCCGCCGACCAACAGGCTATTGCCAAGTTGCGCGCGGCCTTCCGGGCCGAGTCGCGCCCGGCGAGCCGGGCAGGCCGCGCGGCGGAGTTAGCCCAAAAGCTGACCCAGACGCAGCAGTTCGATTCGGCTGGTTACTACTACGAGCAAGCCGCCGCCGCGCGGCCCGGCGAGAAGTATCTCCAGCTAGCCGCCGACCAGTACTTCGAGGCCTTCGGCTTTGCCGCTACGCCCCAGCGCGGCGAGCAGCTCAGCCAGAAAGCGCAGGAGCTGTACCAGCAAGTGCTGAAGGCGAATCCAACGAATCTGCGCGCCAAGACCAACCTGGCGATGACGTACGTGGCGAGTCCGCAGCCAATGCAGGGTATTTTCCTGCTGCGCGAAGTGCTCGCCGCCGACCCCACCAACGAGCCCGCGCTCTACAACATCGGGATGCTCTCGCTCCAGTCGGGGCAGACCGATAAAGCCGTCGGCCGGTTCCAGGAGCTCGTCAAAGCGCATCCCAAGAACATCAACGGGCACTTCTACCTCGGAGTGGCCCTGGCCAAGACCAAACAGCCTGCCGCCGCTCGCGCGGCCTTTCAGCGCACCCTCGCGCTCTCCCCGGACCCGCAGCTGCGGGCCTCGGTCGAGCAGGAGTTAGCGCAATTGCCAAACTAAGCGTACGGTAAGCGCGGAATTGTCGGAAGAATTGCCGACCTTTGCGCCCCCGAATGGCGCCCGGTGGCGCCAAGTTGGCCCGCCGACCCAGCGTGTCCTTCGTTTTTAGCTCGAATTTCCTCCATCCCCCAGCCCAGCCGGTATGCCTTGCGGTAAAAAAAGAAAGCGTCATAAAATCGCCACCCACAAGCGCAAGAAGCGCCTGCGCAAGAACCGCCACAAGAAGAAGTAAGCCCCGGCGCGCGGGCTGCGGCCCGCGCCCGTTTTTCGGGCACTGGGTGCCGCAGCCCGCACGGCCTGCTTACGCGCGCGTTCTTCTCTTCTCCCTCCTTCACCTCCCGGTTGCCGCAGTAGCGTGCCACCCGTCTCGCTTCGGCGCTGGCGCGGAGGGACGCTACCCCGTATTCTCTCAGCACCCCTCAGCCGGTGAGTAACGAACTGATTATCTCGTCAACGCCCGATGGGGAGCGTATTGCCCTCTTGCAGGACAAGCGCCTCGTCGAGTACCACGTTGACCGCCACGACACGCCCTACGCGGTTGGCGATATTTTTCTGGGCACCATCAAAAAGGTGATGCCCGGGCTGAACGCGGCCTTCGTAGACATTGGCTACGAGAAGGACGCGTTTCTACATTACGGCGACTTGGGGGAGCAATTCCGCGTCCTGGATCGCTACGTCAGCGACGTGAAGCGGGGCAAAGCGCAGTCGGCTTCTCTCAAAGGCTACGGCCCGGAGGAAACGCCGCTCGATAAGCTCGGCAAAGCCACCGACGTGCTCAAGAAAGGCCAGCCGCTGCTGGTACAGATCTTAAAAGAGCCAATCTCGACCAAGGGTCCGCGGCTGACGTGCGATATCTCGCTCGCGGGCCGTTACCTCGTGCTCGTGCCGTTCTCGGACGTCGTGAGCGTGTCGAAGAAGATTATCTCGAAGCAGGAGCGCGATCGCCTGAAGCGGCTGATCCAGAGCATCAAGCCCGAAGGCTTTGGCGTGATTGTCCGCACCGTGGCCGAAGGGCGCGACGTGGCCGACCTCGACAAAGATCTGCGGTCAGTGGTGGAGACTTGGGAGAAGGGGTTCGCGGCGCTCAAGCAAGCCAAGGAGCGCGACAAGATCATCGGCGAGCTCGGACGGTCGACGTCTATCCTGCGCGATATGCTCAACGAGTCGTTCGACTCGATTATGGTCGACTCGCCGGAAGTGTTCGAGGATACCAAAAAGTATCTGGAGCGCGCCGCGCCCGAGCGCATCGGCATTCTCAAGCTCTACACCGGCAAGACCAAGTCATTTGAGGCCCACGGCATCGAAAAGCAGCTCAAAACGCTTTTCGGTAAAACCGTGACGGTGCCTGGTGGCGGTTATCTCGTGATCGAGCACACCGAAGCGCTGCACGTCATCGACGTAAACTCGGGCTCTAAGTCGAACGCGGAGAACAACCAGGAAGCGACCGCCGTGGCGGTCAACCTGACGGCCGCCCGCGAGGTAGCTCGCCAGCTTCGGCTGCGCGATATGGGCGGCATCGTGGTCGTGGACTTCATTGATATGCGCGCGGCCGCCGACCGCGACAAGGTGTTCGACGCCGTGCGCGACGCGATGAAGCACGACCGGGCGAGGTTCACGATCCTGCCGATCTCGAAGTTCGGGTTGTTGCAGATCACCCGCCAGCGCGTGCGGCCGGAGCAGAACATCGTCACGAGCGAAGTCTGCCCCACCTGCAGCGGCACTGGCACGATCAACGCCTCCATTCTCGTCACCGATGAGATTGACCGCATCGTGGATGATCTGCTCGTGGGGCAGAACCAGTCGGGTATCACGCTGCACGTCCACCCCTTCCTGTACGCGTTCTACACGAAGGGCATCATCAGCCGCCAGATGAAGTGGTACCTGCGCTACTACAAGTGGGTGAAGCTGACGAAGGACACCAGCCTCGGGCTGACCGACTTCCGCATCACCGACGAGCGGGGCGAAGAAATCGAGCTGCGCCCGCGGATGCGGCCGGAGCAGCGCCAGGTACCGGAAGAGGTTTTTGAAGGCGCGGAAACCGAGTAGTCTTTCTGCTGGCTTAACGACAAGGCCCCGACGAACACGTTCGCCGGGGCCTTGTCGTTAGCACGGGTCTGACCTCAGCGGAACGTATACTGCCCCGCCTCGCCTACTCCCACGCGCAACGCTTCGTGCGTGGCGTTGAACTGCTCGTAGCCGATTCGCAGATTGGCCCAAAAGGCCGCCAGCGCGGGCTTACCGGCCGCGTACCGCGCCTGCAAGCCCGCGAGCTTCTCCGCAGTCAGGCGGGCGGGGAACAGGTACACGGGCAGCTGCTCTTGGCCGCTGCGGCGCGCTTCGAGGGCGCACACGTACAGCGTTTTGATGCCGTCGTTGGTGAGCGGTACGCAGCCGGCGGTGACGCACTCGCCGTGCAGGAAAATATCGCCTCCCAGATTGGCGTTCGGCCGGGCGCGGCCGCGGTCAGCGGCGTTGGGGTAGTCGAGGCCGAGCGAGAGGTAGTACGCGCTGGTGGGATTGAAACGGTCGAGAGTGTAGAAACCCTCGGGCGTCTGATAGTCGCCGCGGGCGCGCTTGGGGCCGGGACCGCCCGAGCGCTGGCAGATGGGTAGCACCACTAGCCGCTCGTAGGCCCGGGCGGTGAAGGATTTTACCCAGATTTCAAGCTCCCGTTCCTGCTTAAAGACCGTCAGCAGCACGTTTAGGTCATCGCGCTGTAAGCCGTGCGCCGTCAGGAGGCTATCAATGGTGGCGGTTTTTTCGGCGTAGGCCGCTTGAACGCGGGCGTGCGCTTTCTGCTCCGCGATAAAATCGGCGACGCGCCGTGCCGCCGGCGGTGGCGCGGCGGACAAGAACAGACCCGTGAGCACCGAAAGAGCAGGTACAAGGAGCAAGCGCATAGGATAAAGGGCCCGCCGAAAGGAGCCTCGCCGCTTTAACGATCGACAGGCTCCGTTTATTGTGTCACCCCTAAAATTCGATTCTTACAGCGTCCGTAAAAGGGGCGCGGCGGACGGACGGCCCGGCACTGGCGGACTGGTGGTCGGTTGGCGGCGCGTTGGGCCAAATTTGACGCCCACTTCCAGCGTGAGCGCGCGGTTGCGGAGGGGGTAATTCACATCGTCCGGGGCGGAGTAGGAGCGGAGCGGGTCGAAGGGTGCGGCGGGTTGCGGGTTGTCGCCGCCGGGGCGGGGCGGCCGGCTGTCCTGAATCCCCACCATGCCGTGGCGGTAGCGCACCCCGGCGTACACGGCCGTATTGGCGTTCAGCCACCACTCCAGGCCCGCGCCCCCCACCAGCGCGCCATCCACGAAGCCATAATCGTCGGCGTAGGCGCGGCCGGTTGAATCGATGTCACTCCCGGCCGACCGGACGCTTAGCAGCACCCCCGCTTCCAGCCCCGCCAGCGCGTAGGCGCGTAGGGGGCCTGCCAGGTGGGGCGTCAGGCGGACGTACAACGGCACGCGCAGGTACGTCAGACTGAGGTCGCGGGCCACGGTGTAGCTATCCCGCTGCTTCGAGAAGAACTCATCGACCTGGTAGGTAGCGGAGTAGCCGCCTCCCAATCCCACCACCCCGAGCCCGAGGCCGATACCCACATTAGGCGTAGGCATCAGCTCGACGGCCAAGCCGCCGCCTATATGCCGACCCGCTGCGCCGCGCCGGAAAGTAAAGTACTGGTTGTTGCGCCCCGCGTGCCACGCCGCGCCCCCTTCAACCCACGGCACGGCGAAAAAGCGAAGCACGGGCGCCGCCGTTTTGGCGGGCGCGGGTGCCTGAGCGGAGGTGTTCGAGGTCAACAGGAAGAGGAAAATCAGGAAGGGCAGCGAGCGGTTCACGCGGCCGAAAGTACTGAGGGAAGGGCGGTTCAACGCAAAAAAAAGGCGCCGACCGGGTGGTCGGCGCCCTGGAGACGAGTGATGGTAAGGGGGCGCTAGAACTTCAGCCCAATGTCGAGCGCGAACAGGTTGTTTTGCACGGCTACGTCCTTGTCGTTGTACAACGTTTTGTCGGCTATGTTGGTCAGGCCGCGGTGGTAGGAAAAGCCGCCGAACACTTTGGTGCTCTTGCCCATCAGCAGCTCCGCGCCCGCTCCGACCTGTATGCCGCCCTCGAATGTGTTGATGTGCTTGGTGACTTTATCGTCTTTCGGTACCTGATGGAAGGCGCTCTTGAACGTTTTGCTCCCGTCAGCGCGCGCGCCGGCCAAGACCCCCACTTCTCCCCCAAGCAGGAAATACAGCCGCGTATCCGGCGCGATCTCGTTGGTGAAAAGCTTGATGCCGAGCGGGGCCTGCACGTACTGCGCCCCGAGCTCGAGCTGGCCGGGAACCACGGTCGTCACCGTACCCCCTAACCCATCGTCAACCGTGACCGTCTGCTTACTCTGGATAGTACCGCCCTTGCTCACCAGCTCCAGGCCGGTGTTGAAGGCGTAATTCTCGCCGAAGAAGTAGTCGATCACCAGACCGCCCCCAAGGTGCAGGCGCGCGCCATCGTTGGCGAGCTTCGTGGTTTTTGACTCCGTGAACCGGTTCGAGCTCATGCTCGGGCTGAGTTTCAGGCCGATCTCGACCTGCGCCTGCGCGGTGGAAGCAACGCCCAGCACGAGGGCAAGGGGCAGTAGAAGGTTTTTCATGGATTATTGAGACCCGTAAGTGACTGTTTGAGGGCTGCGCGGCTGAACCACTTTCGGGCCAGCCTACTTTTGCGCCCCGAAAGGTAGATAGCCCCCACCGATGCCCCTTGCTTCTCGTTTGCTGCGCGCGGGCTGGCCGCTGCTGCTGGCCACCAGCCTGACGGCCTGTCAGACCGCCCCCCCCGACCCGTGCGCCGACGATGATCCTGCCATCGCCCGCGTACCGGTCGCGGTGCAAGTCAAGCGCCTGGAGCAGTCGTTTTTTCGGATTCAACGGCCCGCGGATGCCCTGGCGTTCGTGAATGCCGAGCCGTTGTTTAGCCGGCAGTTCCTGCTACGGCGCCAGTACCCGTCCGATTCGCTGCTCGCCCAGCAGCTCACCCGACTCGCGACCAACGACGGACTGCGGAAGTTCGCGGCGGAGACGCAGGCCGTATTCGGCGACTTTAAGCCCGAGGAAGCGCAGCTACGGGGCGCTTTTCAGCACGTCAAGTTCTACTTCCCCGATTTTCGGGTTCCCCCGGTGTACACGTTTGTTTCGGGGATGAGCCAGGACGTGCTCGTCAACGATTCGCTGCTGGTGCTCGGGCTCGACTTTTTCGCTGGCCCGAAAGCGAGCTACCGGCCCAACGTGCCCGGCTACCTGCTGCGGCGCTACCAGCGGCCGTACCTGGTGCCGCAGGCCGTCCTGCAAATCAGCAACAAGTACCTCAAGCAGAACTTCGCCGATCGCACCCTGCTCAATCAGATGGTGCAGCTCGGGAAGTCGTACTACTTCCTCGAAAAGGTGCTGCCCTGCACCCCCGATTCGGTGAAGATTGGCTTTACGGCCCGCGAGCTGGCCGGCGTAGCGTACAACGAGCAGAAGATCTGGGCGCACTTCCTCACCCAAAAGCTGCTCTACCAGACGCAGCCGTTTCTGACCCAGAAGTACGTCGGCGAGCGCCCCAACACGGCCGAGATCGGCAAGAAAGCCCCCGGCCGCATTGGCGCGTGGGTGGGCTGGCAGATCGTGCGGGCGTACATGGCCGAAAACCCGTCCGTCACGCTCGCGCAGCTCCTGGCGGAACCCGACGCGCAGAAAATCCTCAACGGCTCGAAATACAAGCCAAAGAAGCGGTAGGGGCGGGCCTTGTGCCCGCCCGCCGCACGGTAGCCCGCAGCCCGCAGGATTTTAGACGATTAGGCTGACATAACGGTGCGGGCGGGCGCAAGGCCCGCCCCTACGACAGGATGGCGCGCGCCGCCCGCGCTGCCAGCACTTCCCGACTGAACTCCGTTTCCGCCAGCCGCCGGGCGTTTTGCTGCGCGGCTCGCAGCCGGGTGCGGTCTTCCACGAACGGGCGCAGCTGCGCGACGAATTCGGCGGGCTGCTGCGGGTCGTAGCCGAACCCGCACCCGTGCGCTTCGACCAGCTCGCGCAGCCAGCCGCGCGTGGTGGTGATGGAAAGGGCCCCCGCCGCCAGCCCCTCAAAAAACTTGTTCGGCGAGGTGGTGTCGAGTACAGGCAGCACGTCGAAGCACGTAAAGGAGGCCGCCGCCCGCGCCCGCCACGCCTGAATGCCCGCGCGGTCGAGCGCCCCGATGAGCTGCACGTTCGGCAGCCCGCGCGCGCTGATGGCCGCTTGCAGGGCCGGCGCCTCGGCGCCCGCGCCCACGAGCACGAAGCGGACGGCGCCGAGCCCGGCGCGGTGCGTGGCCTCAGCCGCATCGAGTATGAAGCCCGCCCGGTTGGCCCGCCCCAGCGCCCCCGCGTACAGTATGAGGAAGGGCTCGGCGGCACTGCCGGTCCCGGCGAAGGCGGGCTGAAAGGCGGTGAGGTCGGACATGTTGGGCACCAGCATCACGGCGGTGGGCGTGCCGGTCGCCCGCACCCCCGCGACCATCCCCGGCGACAGGGCGATCAGGTGCCGGGCCCCGTCGTAAATCCAGCGCTCCAGCCCGCGCAACAGCCACCGCAGGGGCGCCGGGCGCACGTAGCCGAGCTGAATCGGCGCTTCGGGCCACAGGTCGCGCACCTCGAAGACGTACGCCACGCCGCGCCACGCGCGTAGCAGCCGCGCCACCACGCCCACCGTGAGCGGCGTAGACGTAGCGAAGCAGATTTTCGGCCCCGCGATCTCGCGCGCCAGCCGCCCCGCCAGTTGCAGCGCGCCCCAGCCGAACGCCCCAAATGCCCGCCCCCGCGCCAGCATCCCGAAAGCGTTGGCGTACGGCACC
>JBKJUQ010000136.1:0-18589 GCA_046590685.1 Hymenobacteraceae bacterium | reverse complement strand
GCAGGCGCGCCTGCCGTTCGAGCTGGAGGTGCAGTAGTCCATGCATGTATTTATAGTTAAAAAACGATTTCCCTACCGGCTCTGCGCCGGTAGGGAAATCGTTTTTTAACCAGAAGTTGGCTGCGCGCGGCTACAAATCGCGGCCATTATCATTGCCACCGTTGCGACCACAGCGATCGATGAATACGTTGGTTAACTTAAAACCATTTGAGCGTTGGAACACATTCGGATCAGAATTGATGTCCCCATCGGTGAGGTTAGGCAAATCCCACTTCTTAGTTGCCCAATTAAATTGCGCGATTGGGCCACCACTGGCGCGTAGCCAGTCCGTCCGATAATTGTACGTTGCCTGGAAGTCTACTTGCAGTGCCCACTCGGTACAGACCAAAACGCTGCTATAAGCAGTTACATAGCGCGTACCTGGGGTAGAGACCGCGATGCCACCGGTACCATAACCGGTTCCTGTGGGGTTGGCGTAGCAGTACCACTGGTAGCCGGAAGAGGTGAGCGTAGCTACTTTGCGCGAGACTGAAGAGGTAGTGGGTGAGATTTGCCACTGTTGGGTCGCCGGGTAGCCGGAACCGACAATCGCAAATCCGAACTCATAGGAGGCTGCAGCAGGTGCCGCCACGCGGCTGGCAGGGGCGGCAGTGTCCGCACCCGGGATTACGTCCGTTACGCGGTCGCACCCGGCGAGCAGCGAGGCCGTAAGCAGCATTCCCAGGAAGCCGCTTTGATTGAGGTGGTTTTTAAACATGGAATAGGGGGTTAAAGGCGGTGTTGCCGTAACAAAAATACTGGTCAAAGGCTGCATTCAAGACGAAAATTATGGATTATTTTTTTCTTTTTCTGCACTATAACAAGTAAGGTGGTGCGAATCAACTGCTTGCATTATATTTTTCTTCAATTAACATGGAGTTAACACGCGTTCGTGAGGCATTAACGTACATTCACACCCTTTTTCCTGACTTTCGTCCTCGAATTGGGTTAGTTCTAGGGACTGGCTTAGGAGCTCTTGCCACAGAGGTAGAAGACGCGCACGTCATTCCGTACGCGGCCATCCCGCATTTTCCCGTCAGTACGGCGCCGGGGCACGCGGGCCGCCTGGTGCTTGGTCGCTTAGGCGGCGCGCCGGTGGCGGTGTTGCAGGGGCGCTTCCATTACTACGAGGGCTACTCGATGGCTGAAGTGGTGCGCCCGGTGCGCGTGCTCAAGCTGCTGGGCATTGAGCGCTTGCTGATTTCGAACGCGGCCGGCGGCCTCCACCCGGAGTTCGCGCGCGGCGATTTGATGTTGCTCGAAGATCACCTCAACCTGCTGCCCACCAATCCGCTCATCGGCCCAAACCTAGACGCGCTGGGGCCGCGGTTTCCGGATATGTTCGCCGCCTACGACCCGGCGCTCCTCGTGCGGGCTCGTGCCGCGGTCGCCACGCTGGGCCTCGCCCACCGCGTGCGCAGCGGCGTGTACGCGGCCGTGCCCGGTCCGATGCTCGAAACCCCCGCCGAATACCGCTACCTGCGCCTGATCGGCGCCGACGCCGTCGGGATGAGCACGGTGCCTGAAGTCATCGCCGCCGCGCAAATGGGGCTATCGACGCTCGCCGTCTCAGTTATCACCGACCTCTGCGACCCCGCGCGCCTGCGCCCCGTGGCGCTGCCGGAGATTCTGGCCGCCGCCGCCGAAGCTGAGCCGCGCCTGACGGCGCTGCTGCGGCTTATGTGTGATTGAGTGATTTGTGATTTTCGATTGAATGATTTAGGTTGGAGTGGTTTGGCTCTCTTCGCCCAGCAGTCACTCAATCAAAAATCACTCAATCAAAAATGAACTCCTACCGCTTCAGGATGAGGCGCTGGTGCGCCCCCGCTAAGCTGGTGAAGACGCCGACCCCGCCCACCACGGTGCTTTTGATGGAGGCGGGCTGCGCGAACGGATTGCCGTTCGCCCCGCGGGCCGCGTCGACGGATTCCAGAAACTGCCAGTAGGCGCGCGAGATGCGGTAGAGTGCCACCTCAACCGTGTCGTTCTGGCCGAAGCGGAACGACGACCCGACGCCCGACGCCTGGCCGTTGATCCGGGCATCCTCGAACTGGAAGCTCTGTTGCTCATCGAGGTGCCCGCGCGAGACCTTGCTGGTTTGGTAGCGGTAGGCATCGCCGGGGGTAGCGGGGTCGCGGTAACGAGTGAGCAGGGCCGCTTTGGCCTCGGCGGGCGTGGGCGCCTGCGGGTTGAAAGAAACTTCCACCGTGTCGATCGGCACCGGTGCGAGCACCGTGGTGGTGCCGGTTACGCGGCGGCCGGCGCCATCGTACACGAGCAGCGAGTAGGTTTCGCCGGGCTGCCCATCGAAGATGCGCGCGCCGGTGTGGGTGTAGCCGCGGGGCCGGAATGCCGTCGTGTCGTCGATGCTCGGCGAAAACCGAAGCGTATCGGTGCTGCGGGGACCGCTGATGACCACGACGGCATCGGTGGCGAGCGCGTCGAAATCGAAGCTGAAGCCGGTCGTGTCTACGGGTTGCGGGAGGGGCGCCAAAAACGGGCGCGTGCGCTGCACGATCAGCCGGTAGGGTTCACCGGGGATGAGGGTGCACTCCACTACGAGCTGCTCTTCGTAAGCCGGCTGCGGCACGTCGATATCCTTCTGTAGGTTGCAGCCGGCCAGCAGGACGGCTACGGTCAGCAGGGAAGGATAGGTCAGGCGACGGAGCATTCGGTTCAAGGACAAAGAAATCACAAGGTGGCAACAAAGGAACGGCGGCGGAGTTCGGCGGGCACGAAAAACCCCGTCGACGCTGGGCACCGACGGGGTTTTGAAGTCGCTCTGTCCGGAAGTTATCGGATCACTACCCGTCGCGTAAACGCCTGGGCTCCGGCTTCGGCGCGGAGCAGATACAGCCCGGCGGGCAAGCCGCGCACGTCAAGAGATTCGCGAATTGAACCCGCCGCAGCTGTCGTGACCCGCGAGAGCACCGGCCGGCCGAGCACATCGAGCAGCGTCAGGCGGAAGGCACTGGCCGCCGGTAAGCTGGCCTCCACAGTGAGCACTTCCCGCGCCGGGTTTGGCCATACGCCGCCGGTCAGCGCATTGGCGCCGCCAGTCACGCCACTCATAAGGCCGACTTCGGTCAGGGCCGTGTTGGTGATGACGGGCGCGTTGTAGTCGAAGTGGATGGCGGCCTGGTTCGGGATCAGGTCGCCGATGATGAGCGTGCCGCGCGGCTTCACTCGGAAGCGCACGAAGCCCATCGAGCCGATGGTATTCACGTTGCGGTACGGCAGGCGGATATTGGTGTACTGCACGGTCAGCAGCCCCCCGGCCCGCAGGCCCCAGTGGCAATTGTGCGACGAAGCAATCAGTTGGAGCGTACCCAGGTTGAGCAACGCAACGGGCAGCGAATCGCGCAGCAGGACCGAGAAAGCGGTATCAGTGCCCGTATTTTGAAACCGGATCGTGTACTCCAGCCACGCGCCGCCGGCCACTTGGGTAGGCGTGAGGCGGGCGTAGTTGACTTGAATGTCGTTGGGGTCGTAGGAGGCGGTGATCTCGGTGTTATCGGTCGAGGTATTGTCGGCGGGCGTCAGTTCGCCGGCTAGCGGCCCTACGGTAGCCACGCTGATGAGCCTGCTGCCGCGCACGGCGTTCGTCGGCAGCTGGCAATTGATATCGAAGTTGCGCGTCTGACCCGGCAGCAAGTTCGCGTAGTTCGCCGTCAGCGTATTACCCGCTATGGTACCGCCCCCCGTGTTGCTCAGGTACGTTAGGCGCCCATCGAGGGCGAGCGTCACATCTCCGGCGGCCAGGGCCATCGTACCAACGTTCCGGTACGTCACGCGGTAGACAACCGCAAACCCCGGGCGCGCGCGCCCGATCATCGTCAGATCCACGCGTAGGTCCTGCTGGCCAGGAGTGGGCTGAAGGGCAAAATCGTGGCCAGCCGAAACGTTGCCGAAGGTGCTGAAGGTCGTTGTGGGTGGCCCAACTGCTACTGCTGAATAGTAGAGTGGCGGATTTGGTAAGCTTACAGAATAACTTCCCAGCTCAACAGCTGTGGAATAACTGCCCGTGGCATCGGTACTGTAGTGTGTCGCGCCCGGCTGCATTTCTACAATAGCGCCTTCTGCCGGCTGCTCTCCGGGGTCAAACTGGTTGTTGTTGTTAGCATCTAGATACACTCTGCCGGTGAGGGTGTTGTAGGACTGCAGGAGCTTCGCGGCGAATCCTCTGTCCCACGAGGCATTCGAAGGATAGGTAAGTTGAAGCGAATTGAAGCTGAGCGTACCGCTGTTGGTTGCGCCTGTCAGGACTAGGGTGCCGCCGCCGGCTGGGCTAACACTCAACTGGCGAACCTGGCTGAATTGGAAGATACTAACCTGACCCGCTACGGTACTCCATATTTCGGTACCCGTCCAACCTTCACGGGCGGAGACGAAGCCTTGCGACGCCAACGGCGTTGGAGGCAGGGAGAGGCCTGTCGGTTGCAGCGCTGGGTTAGTATAACTGTAAGATCCGGCCACATAGCACCGTTCGTCCCCGGTTACTGACCGGAAGGAGCCAGCGGGGGGAACCGATGCCAGCGCGTTGATCTCTACCATTGCACTATCCTGTCCCGCCATCACGTCTACCCACTGCGGCACCCCTGACGGATCCAGTCGGGCAATTACCCCACCCTTATACCCGCCGGTCGGCACATTTACGAGGGCGCCGTTGAGCCGAAAAGTCTGTGGACGGGTCGAGAAAGCCAAATATGAATTGCCATTTCCACCCGACGCGACCAGCACTTTGGACACTCCGGCAGTAGCCGCTGAAAAGTCGCTGAGTAGTGCGCCGGATGAGGCATTAAGGCGCATCCAGAACATTTCGTGACCATTTTCTCCCACAGTACTGGTATTCCAGCTGAAGCCCGCATTGCCGCTGCCAGCGATCAGCAGCGCGTCGGTAGCGGGGTCAGCGGCCAAATCAGTTGGCCAGGCTCCGGGCGCTGTTACGCCAGCGGCCGCCCTCAACCACATCGTGTTGCCGCTGGCATCAAGCTGCGCGCAAAAAAGGGTCGGTCGGTTGCCAGAAGCGTTAACAGTGAAGGCGCCTAGCGTGAGCGCTGACGTGATCGCTCCAACTACGGCCACGCGCCCCGACGCATCTACCGTGAGCCGGTCGCGGTACACCTGCTCAGAGTAACTGAGCGTAGTGCCCTGGGCACGCCACTGGTAGATGCCAGCAGCATTCCACTTAACAATCAGGTAATCAGGACGGTTAGCGGCGGTCGGGGTCACCATTATTGAGCCGATGGTGGCGCTGCCCCGGAAGCGAGCCAAAGCATAGAGGTTGCCGGTAGCGTCGGTGACGAGATCGGTAATTTCACCGTTGACTACTGCCATTCGGCTTCCCGTTACGGTGCCGACGGAGGCGTGATGCACGAGCACCGCGTTGGCCTGCTGCGGATTGCTGTTCGGATATACCTGGCCACCCACCGAGATCGCCAGTGTATGGCGGTAGGCGGTATAGGCTTCGCCGTAGATTCCCATCGCGGTGGCCGTGGTCTGGGTCGCCCCTGTTGCGCCACCCGCGGGTAACGAGTAGGCACCAGCAACCCACTGGTAGGGAGGCGGCTGGGTAAGTTGAGCGTGCCCCGTCCGTGGCAGGCCGGTAAGGAGAGCTCCGGCGAGGACTGCGCTTGCGAGTAGATATCTCATGGGTGGGAGGCAAATGAAAAAGAAGGAGAGAAAAACCAGCGCCCCGGTAGCGCCATCGGCCGATCGATTCGGCTTCAGGCTCCTTGACGGAGGCGGCGCGCGCGTTACGGCCTGCCCCGTCAATAAAAATCAAAACCCGTAACTCAACCCCACCTGCGCGGCGGGCAACAGGGTCCGCTGGCCGCCGCGCGCGGCCGGCACGGCGCCCCATCGAACCGTGGGGGCCACCGTGGCGCTCAGGCGCGGACTCAGGCGGTACTCGGCTTCCAGCCCGGCGCTAAGCGAGAAGCTGACCGGGCGGTACGGCCCGTCGCGCGGGCCGACGCGGCGCAGCTCGTAGTGATCGCCGGCGATGAGGGCCGGTCGGGTGCCCCCCCGGAATACGCTTACCTGCCCGCCCACGGTGCCGCCCAGCCGCCAGCGCGGGCTGGTGAGCAGCGTGTAGTTGACGGCGAGGGGCAGCGTCCAGAACCGGTACGTGGGCCGGAACTGCTGCTGCTGGCGCTCGCGCAGCGTCTCGGTGCGCTGCGTGACGTGCGTCCGGTGCACGGTATCGTGCACGGTGGTCGTCACGATGGTGCGGGTGGTATCGGTTGACACCACGAAGCTCGTGTCGTACCCGATCACCTGGGCATTATCGTTGAGCCGCGGCTCGTAGATGAAGATCGTATCGTGCCGGACAATGATCACTTCCGACGTCGTCTGGTAATCGTCCACGTCGGTGGTGAGGGTAGAGTCGATCAGGATCCGCTCACCGGTGCGCTCGGCAATGGTGCGGAGCTGGGTCTGGACGGTGGCCTGGCCCACGCCCGCCCGCACCCGCCAGCGCGGCGCGGCCTGGTATTGCAGCTGGGCACTCTGGCCGAAGCTCGCGAGGGTTTGTTCCTGGGTGGGCGTCACCGGGCTGCGCGTAGGCAGTATGCTCCAGCTCGGGGTAGTTTCCGTAGTCAGCAGCAGCGCCCACGGCGAACGGACCGGCGGCAGGGTAGGCCACGTCGCGGGAGCTGGCGCGACCGAGTCGGGCGACGGGGTAGCTGCCAGGGTAGGGGGCGTTTCGGGCAGCGCCTGTTTCACCGAATCGAGCCGCGCCGTGAGGAAGGCGAGGGCGCGGGTCTGCTCCGCAAGCAAAGCGCGCAAGCGGGTAGCCTGACCCGTATCGGCTACCTGCGTCAGCGGGGCCAGATAGGCCCGGGCCGCCTGCCGAATCAGCGAGTCGCGCGTTTCGACGTTCGCTACTGACGGGATGTGGCCCGAAAGTGCCCCCGCCGTATGCCGGCCCGAATCAATCCGCCCTCCCGATGCGCCAAGCAGCGCCGGGTGCGCGCCCTCATTTTCAGTGTTCCGGCTCAGGAAGGCAGTGTTCCGGTCTCGGAAGGGAGTGTTCCTCCTCCAAAGGGGAGTGTTCCTCCCTTGCAAGGGAGTGTTCGGGGCACTGAGGGTAGTGTTCCTCTCTCCGAGGGGAGTGTTCGGAGTTTCGGTGGCCGAGTACTGATTTTCCGCCCTTGACACCGCGGGAGGAAGGACCTCTGACTGCCCCCCGCCCCACCAGAGCAGCGCGCCTACCACAACTCCGCCCGCGAACGTACCCAGCCGCGCCCGCCACGGTGGCGCGGCCGGTCGGGGGGCGGGGAGCTGCGCCCGCAGCGTGGCCCAGGCCGCCGGTGCCGGCTCGGCCTCGAAATCAGCCATCTGATGGCGCAGCGCGTCGTCGAAGCGGTCTTCGGGCGAGGCGCCGTCGGTGGAGGGGTCGTTAGGAAAGGAAGTCATCGGCGTAAACGGATTCAGCGCGGCGCACCCGCTCAGCCAGGAGCCGGCGCGCTTTGGAGAGTTGAGAAGAGGAAGTGCGCTCGTCGATGCCGAGGCGCTCGCCGATCTCACGGTGCGAGTAGCCTTCCAGGCAGAAGAGGTTGAGCACGAGGCGGTAACCGTCGGGCAGGCCCGCGATAAGGCGGATGAGGTCTTGCTGCGCGAGCTGGGCCAGGGCGTCGGCGTCGTCGGAGGTCAGCGTGGCGGCGTCGTCGAGGTCGGCCGTGCGCGGCCAGCGCTGGACGTCGGCGCGGTAGTGGTCGAGGCACGTCGTGACGGCCACGCGCCGCACCCACGCATCGAACGGCCCGTCGCCGCGAAACTGGTCGAGCCGCTGAAAGATCCGCAGAAAGGATTCCTGTAGCCAGTCGTCGGCCTGGGCCCGCGAGCGGGCGTAGCGCAGGCAAATCCCAAGCAGTCGCGGGGCAAAGTGACAATACAGCGCTTCCTGCGCCGCCGGCTCAGCACGCCGGCAGCCCGCTAGCAACGCGGACGGAAATAGGGGGAGGGGAGAAGCCACTGAGGCGCGCGGAGTTGCGAACCCTAAGGACGGCAGCCCTGGAGGAAATACGGCCTGGGGCTCGAAAAATAATTTCGCCTGCCGCCCGCCGCCCGCTGGCCCGGGCGTCTTCGCCCGGTGCCGAACGGATCCAGTGGGCCTCCAGGCCCGACGATCGCCATACGAGCTCCACCCGCCAATTACTTTTAACTCCCTACTGTGCCCTCATCGCTATGTCCGTCCGCCGTCCCGGTCTCGCTGACGAGCGGTATTTCATCACGATTTCGGTTGTGTCGTGGCAGGCCGTTTTCATTCGGCGTGTCTACGGCGATCACGTCATGGAATGCCTGCGACACTGCCGCGATCATAAGGGCCTCGCCATTTACGCCTACGTACTGATGCCCAATCACCTCCACGCCGTGGTTCAATCCAGCGGCCGGCCCCTTTCCGCTACGATGCGCGACTTTAAATCCTATTCGGCCAAGACCTTAATTCAGCTTATTGCCGACCAACCGCAGGAAAGTCGTTACGAACCTTTGGCGCGACTTTTCGCGGGATACGGTGCCCACAACGCGATGAACTGGGAAAATCAATTCTGGCAGAACGGGTATCAGCCAATTGAATTGCACGCGCCAGCCGTGATTCAGCAAAAAATCAAGTACATCCATCACAACCCGGTGCGGGCTGGGTTCGTGAGCGAGCCGGCGCACTGGTTCTATAGCAGCGCGCATCCGCAGAACCCGCTCGACGTGTTTCCGGAAGGATACTGACCTTGCTCGGGCCCGCCGGACCCGTTCGGCACCGGGTGAGAACGCCCGGGCCAGCGGACATCTGGGCATTGCGTGTTGGAGCGCCGACGACCCGCCGCGACCCTAAAACCGGAAGTTGTACGTCAGCGCCGGGATCACCGGAAACAGCGATACCTGCCGCGCGCGAAACCCGATGGCTTGGTCGGTTTGCTCGTTGCGCACCTCATCGTAGTACACGAAGTAGGCGTTTCGCCGGTTGTAGGCGTTGTAGATGCTCAGGGTGAGGTCGGATTCGCCGCGGCGGGGGCGCATCTTCAGCACGACGCCCAGGTCGAGGCGATGATAGGGAATAAGCCGGTACTGGTTGCGGTCGGGGTACACTGGCACGTACGAGACCCGGTTGCCGGCAATATCCTGAAAGGCAATCCGGGCCGAAGCGAGCGTGGTGGGGCTACCCGAGGAGTACACGAACGACGAGGTGAGGTGCAACCGTCGCGACAGCTTCCAGATGGCCACCGCCGTGAGGTTGTGCCGCCGGTCGTAGGTGGTCGGGAAAAGCCGGCCGCCGTTGATGACGTCGCCCTGCGCGAAGTCATCGAACCGCCGGTAGGCCCACGCCAGCGTGTAGCCCACCCAGCCGGTCAGGCGGCCGTCCTTGCGCTCCAGATAAAACTCCGAGCCGTACGCGGTGCCCTTACCGAACAGGAATTCACGGTCGAGCTCTGGATTGACGAACAGCTGCGCGCCGTCGCGAAAATCCACCACGCGGTTCATCCACTTGTAATACAGCTCCTGCGTAAATAGCCAGTGGCCGTTGCCGAACAGGTGGCTTAGCCCGAGGGCGGCTTGCTGCGCCCGTTGCGGCCGGACGGTCTTGTTGGAGGGGTACCAGACGTCGGTCGGCAGCGACGCGCCCGAGTTCGTGACCAGGTGCACGTACTGCTGCATCCGCGTGTACGAGGCTTTCAGGCTCGTATGCTCGGTGAGCGAAAAACGCAGCGCGGCGCGCGGCTCGGGCGCGGCGTAGAACTGGCCGCCGTTGCCAAACGCCGACAGCCGCAGCCCGCCCGAAAGCACGACGCGCGGGCTCACGGTCCAGTCGTCCTGCGCGTAGACGCCGTATTCCGTCCCGTAATACGTGATATCGTTGCCGAACTGGATGGTGCCATCGTTGCGCCCCGCCTGTAAGCGCCCGACGCCAAAGCGATGGCCCGTGACCGCCACCCCCACCTGCGCGGCGTGCGCGGCGCGCGGCGTCCAGAGCAGATCGGAGCGGAGCGTGAGGTCGTTGACGCGCGAAGAGAGGTTGAAGCTGAACTGCTGAAAGCGGTTGGCGATCTCGTAGCGGTAGTTCGACGACGAGGCCGTCGTGACGAGCACGAGCGTCGGCGAGATCGTTCGCGACCAGCGCGCGCTCCCGACGGTGTTGCCCCAGCGGAAGTTGAAATCGAAGCCATTGGGCGACTTAAACCCGAAAATATCGCGCCCGAGGTAGCCCGTCAGGGTCAGGCGGTCGCGGTCCGACAGCACCCAGCTCATCTTCGCGTTGAAGTCCTGGAAGTGATAATCCGGAATCGGGTCGTAGTCTTTAACTCCCTCGTTGAGGCGGTTGAGCTGCCGGGTAAAGATATCGAAATACGTCCGGCGGCCGGCCAGAATCAGCGTGCCCGGCGCGCGGCGCGCGGCACCGGTGGCGGTGGTATCAGCCCGGCCTGGCAGACGTGGCAGCGGGCCCTCCAGCGTCAAGCGCGACGAAATCAGACCAATGCCGCCCTGCGCGTGCCAGCGGTCGTCGGCCCCATCGCGACTCTTGACGTCGACCACGCTCGACAGGCGCCCCCCAAACTGCGCCGGAAAACCGCCTTTGTAGAGGTCCACGCCGCTCACTGCATCGGGGTTGAAAACCGAGAACAGCCCAAACAGATGCTGCGGGTTGTACACCACCGCCCCGTCGAGTAGTACCAGGTTCTGGTCGTTCGACCCGCCCCGCACGAACAAGCCCGTCGTGCCTTCGCCGCCGTTCTGCACGCCGGGCTTTAGCTGGAGCGTTTTCAGGATATCTACCTCGCCAAACAGCGCCGGCAGCAGCTTCGCCTCCGCGATGGTCAGGCGCTCGACGCTCATTTGCGTCGACTTGAGCTTGTCGGCCAGCTTTTCCTGCGTGCCTTCTACCACGGCCTCGTCGAGCTGATTCTCGCTGCTCGTCAGGTTGATGGAGAGCGTGACGTCGGCCCCGGCGCTTTTCACCGAGCGAGTAATGGGCTCGTAGCCGAGAAAGGTGAAGCGGACCGCGTGCGCCTCGCCCGCCGGCAACGCCAGCTCATAGGTGCCGTCCGGGCCGGTCGCGGTGCCGCGGTTGAGCGCGGGCACGCCGATGGTCGCGCCGAGCAGCGGCTCCCGGGTGCGCCCGTCGCGTACGGTGCCGCGGAGCAGAAAAGAAGTTTGGGCTAAAACGGGCAGCGCCAGCGCACTCAGTACCAGCCCTAGGGCGAACGGCCACGCGGACCGGCGGAAAGTCAAGATCATCAACGGCACAACAGCGAAACGGCGCAAAGGTCCGCCCCGCGGAACGACCCGGCCCGCGGGAAGGTGCGACGATCACATATTTAGACCTGGATTTGCCGGTTCAATTACTCCTTCCAGCAGCCGGAGCGCACCGGAAAAACTGACCGGTTAGCCCTAACACAGACCCGGGGCGCTACCACGCGGTAGCGCTCCGGGCTGGGCTGATTTTGAGTTAGCGCTGCCTGTTACGGGAGCACCACGATGCGCTGTTGGGTATACCCCACGCTTGCCTGCACCCGCAGTACGTACGTTCCGGGCGCCAAGGGCAGCCCCGCGTCGGTGGTAGCTTCCCAAGCCAGCTGGCTGGTTCCACCAGCCGATGCCACCAAAGCCAGCGTGCGCACAACCCGGCCGAGCGCGTCGCACACCGTCAGGGTAGCGGGTTCGTAGTTAGGTAGCTCCAGGTACAGCGTGGCGGAACGGCCAGCTAGTGGATTGGGAGCGACCCGTAGCGCCAGCGCCCCCGTCGCGTCAGCGGACAAGCCCGTGAGCCCCCCAACGCGTACGAGGCCGTCGGTTAGCTGTGCAGGGGTTTTCATCAGTTGATTACTGTAAAAGTGGGCCGGCGTTGCGCCATCGGTCAGTAGCTGTACGGTGCTGCTGGCTCCGGCATCGGCTATCGCCTCAAACGTCAGCTCAAAGGCCGTCGCGCCGTCGGGCAAGGTGCGTGCACGGCCCGCTGCATCCGTCCAAGCGACGGTCAGCACGCCTTGCGCGGCCTGTTTCAACCCGAAGACGGCGTCGAGCGCGCGCCCCGTGGGCTGCACCAGCCGCAGTACCGCCGGATTCCAGGCCACCGTCAGCTGCGCGGCGGCGATGGAGCGGAACGCGCCGACCGTTATGGGGACCGTTACGCGGGCGCCGGGCGCAACTAGCTGGTCTGCTACTATCAGACGCACGGGGGCACCGCTTGGTCCCACGGGCGTCGGCCGCGCGATGGCCGGGTTCCACGGGTCGTTCACGTCGCCGAGCTTCACGGCGGTGAAGTTCTGCCCGGAAGCGGCCGTCACGCTCGCGAAGCTGATGGCCGTGTCGACCGGCCAGGGCGAGTTCTGATTAGCGAACACCTGCGCGCCGCGCACGAACTGCCAGGTGCGTCCTTTCGGGAAGGTAGGCGAGTTGCCCAGGATCAGATTGCGCACAAAGGCCACGTCGGCCACCGTAATCGACGACGACTTATCGACGTCGGCGGCCATCGCCTTGTAGGCGCTGCCCAGCAGCGTAGTGCCCAGAATGTGGCGCTGAATGAGGGCAATATCGGCCACGGTGACGCCGTTGGTTGGGAGCGTATCCGTGACGCGCACCGGCGCCACGGCATACGCGCCGGCGCCCACTACGCTCAGCGAGAAATTGCCGGTGGCGGCTGCGGCGGTAGCCACGCCGCGGGCTGCACCCGGGCCGGTGGCCTGTACCAGGGCCGCTACGGGCGTGCCGATCGCCGTCGTCAGGGTGCCGCTCAAACTCACGCCGGCCGGTACCGTCACGGAACCCGCCGTGGATGAGAGCGCCACCGCGATGAGGTCGCTTCGCACGGCCTCCCCGGCGATGGGGTAGTTCGGGAAGGCAATCGCCGACGATGCCCCGCCGACGGCTGCCGCGTTCACCAGGAAGCGCACCGCTACGATCTGGGTGTTGGCCGCTACGGTCGTGGAGGTATTACTGGCAGCGTTCCAGACCATCGTCAACCGGCCGGTTGCAGCTTGCGCGGTGCCGAAGTTGGCCGCCGTCAGGCCCGCGAGGCCAAAGCCTTCCACCTGCACCAGCGTGAGTAGCGCGGGGTTGAAGCTGATGGTGGCCTGAATACCCACCATCGCGGTGAAGTTGGTCAAGCGAATCGGCACCAGTACCTGAGCACCGGGCACGGCGTTGGGCACGGCATCGCCGCTGATGATCACGGCCGTTGTCACGGTGTAAGTCCCCGCCGACGTGGCCGTGCCGCCGCCGGCCGTCGTCACTTTCACGGTGCCGGTGGTGGCGCCGGCCGGCACCGTGGCCGTGATGGAGGTCGCCGAGTTGACCGTGTAGGAAACGGCGCTGGTGAGATTAAACTGCACCGCCGTAACGCTCACGAAGTTGGTGCCGGTAATGGTCACCACTGTGCCCACCGGCCCGCTGGCGGGCGTAAAGCTGCTGATGGTGGGCACCGGCGTGGTAATGGTGAAGGTGCCCGCCGACGTCGCAATGCCGCCGGGCGTCGTGACGCTCAACGTACCCGTGGATGCCCCCGCGGGCACCGTCGTGCTGATGGTGGTGGCATTCGTCACGCTAAAGGTGGCCGTAGTACCGTTGAACCGCACGGCGGAAGCGCCCGTGAAGTTGGAGCCCGTAATCGTCACGGCCGTGCCGCTGGTCCCGCTGGTGGGGGTGAAGCTGCTGATGGTGGGCGCGGCTACCACCGTGAAGGAAGTCGCCGACGTACCCGTACCCCCCGGCGATGTCACCTTGAGGGTGCCGGTCGTGGCGCCCGCCGGCACGGTAGCCGTGATCGAGGTCGCGGAGTTAACCGTGAAGGTGACCGCGGCCGTGACGTTGAAGGTCACGCCCGTCGCCCCGGTGAAATTGGTGCCCGTTAGCGTCACTACTGTTCCCACACCGCCCGAAGCGGGCGTGAAGCTGGTGATGGTCGGTACCGGAACGACGGTGAAGGATGTCGCTGAAACGGCTATTCCGCCCGTCGTCGTCACCGTAATCAGCCCGCTGGTGGCGCCCGTGGGTACGGTCGCGCTCACGGTGGTGGCGTTTGCGGAGGAGAACGTGACGGCGGCCGTGTTGTTGAACTTCACGCCGGTGGCGCCGCTCAGGTTGGTGCCGCTGATCGTCACGACCGTGCCCACCGCCCCGCTGGCGGGTGTAAAGCTGGTAATGGTGGGCACCGGCAGCAGCTTGGCCAGCGCCAGATTGGCGCGGAAAGCCGTGCCACCGGCCGCGGTCTGGAAAGCGCCGCCGAAGAGTACCGTGTCGGCCGCCATTGTCAGGGCATACACGCTGCCGTTGAGCTGCGGCGAGAAGACGAACGCGGCGCTGGAGGCGGTTACGGCCGCGCCATAGGTGCGGGCCACTGCGCCAATCTGCGTAAAGTCGCCGCCCAGCACCACGTTCGTGGCGTCGACCGCCAGGGCGTTCACGGCGGCATTCGCGTTCGGATTCCACGCCGAGGCTAAGCCGGTGCTGGTGCTGATGGCCCCGACGTTGTTGCGGGGCTGTCCGCCCACGTTGCTGAAGCTCCCGCCGACGTACAGCGTGGTGCCATTCAATCCCAGGGCGTTTACCGTGCCGTTCGTGGCGGGGTTGAAGGCGGCCAGCACGCCGGTGGTTTTGTTGACGGCGGCGAGGTACGTGCGGGCGGTGCCGCCCACCGTCGTGAAGGCGCCACCCAGATACACCGAGCCGGCGGCCACGTCATCGGCCATCACCGCGTTGACGGTGCCAGCGCAGTTGGGGTCCCAGGCGCTCAGGGCGTTGCCCGCCGCCAAGGCCCAAGCGGCGGCCCGGTTGCGGGTCGTCGCGCCCCCCGCCACCGTCGTAAAGGCGCCTCCCGCGAACAGGCTGCCCGATGCGGCATCCGCCGTCAGGGCGTACACGACGTTGTTGGGCGCCGGGGCCCAGGTACTCAGAATCCCCGTGGCCTTATCAAGCCCCGCGAGGTACGGGCGGGGCGTTCCCCCGTTAAGAGTCGAGAACTGCCCGCCCACGTACAGCGTGGCGCCACTTACGGCCATTGCCCGCACGGCCCCGTTCGGAACGGGGTCGAAGCCCGGGGTGACGACATTCGTCTTCACGCTGTACGAAAACAGGTTAGTGCGGGCCACCGTCTTGGTGAAATCGAAGGAGCCGCCCAACAGCACGTTGGTACCGCTTACGTTGATGGCGTACACGGAATTATTGAGGTTGGGAAGCCACGTCGCCACGGCCGTGCCCGTGCTGGTGCTGAAGGCGGCGGCTCGCAGGCGCGCCGTGCTGGTGTTGACCGTCGTGAAGTTGCCGCCCGCGTAGAGCGTGGTCCCACTCAAGCCCAGTGCGTACACGGTGGCATTGCAGATGGGATTGAAAGCCGAAACGATACCCGTCGTTTTTGCCATCGCGGCCAGGTAAGCGCGCGGGGTACCGCTGTTCATCGTGGTGAAGCTACCACCCGCGTACAGCGTGGAGGCACTCAGCAACAGCGTGTACACCGTGGAGTTGGGGTTCGGCGCGAACGTAGACGTGATCTGATTGGTCGCGCCGATCAAACACAGCCGGGCAATAGCCGCGGCTTTCAGGTACTCAAACGAGTTGCTGCCCACCAGTACGCTCGTGCCACTCACGCCCACGAAAGTCGCCCCGGCGTTAGGCGAAGGATTCCAGGTGGTGGCCGTGCCGGTGCTGGTGCTGAACGCGGCGAGCCGGTTGCGCGCCACGGAGGTGTTGACCAGCGTGAAGTTGCCGGCCGCGAACAGCGTGGTACCGCCGATGGCCAGCGAGTACACCACCGCGTTGGGCGCCGGATTCAACGCGGTCGCCGTGCCGGTGGCCTTGTCGAAAGCCGCCAGGTAGGAGCGCGGCGTACCGCCGTTAACCGTCGTGAAAGCTCCCCCCGCGTAGAGCGTGGTGCCGCTCAGCCCCAGGGTATACACGGTGCTGTTGGGCTGCGCGCTGAAAGCGGCGTCGAGCTGCGCGGTGTTATCGATCCGAAACAGATTGTTGCGCAGCAGATTCTTTAGGTAGCCGAACCCGCCCCCGGCAATGACGGTGGTACCGGTAGCCGCTAAGGAGTACGCTTCGCCGTCGGCTCGAGGGTCCCAGGTAGCTACCAGCGCACCGGTCGTGGCATCGACTGCCCCCAGCCGCGTCCGGGCCGTGCCGCCCAGCGTAGTAAAGCTGCCCGCCACGAACACCGTGCTCCCGTTGACCAGCAGCGCGTTTACCTGCCCGTTGGCATTCGGGTCCCAACCGGCGATCAGCGCGCCGGTGGTTTTATTCACCGCTCCCAGCCGGTTGCGCGCGGTGGCCGCCAGGGTCGTGAACGCGCCACCGACGTACAGCGTCGTGCCGCTCAGGCCGAGGGTCGTTACGGTGTTGTTGGCGTTGGCCGCAAAGGCAGTGGCGACGCCGGTGCTGGTGCTTAAGGCGGCTACGTACGACTTCGCCGCGCCACCGATATTCGTGAAGGAGCCGCCGGCGAAGATGGTGGCGCCATCGAGCTGCAGCGCCTGAACGGCGCCATCGGCGGACGGGTTGAAGCCGGCCACGGCCACGCCGGTCGTCTTGTTGAGCGCCGCGATTCGGTTGCGCGTCTGGCCGCCGATGAGCGTGAACTGTCCGCCCACGTAGAGCGCGGCGGCGTCGCCGGTGAGCGCGTAGACGGTGCTGTTAGCCGTGGCGTTAAAGCCACTGGTACCCACGATCTGGCCGTCGGTCGCGCTGACGGCGGCGACGTACGAGCGGAGCGCACCGCCGAGCTGACTGAACTGACCGCCGACGTACAGCGTGGGGCCATCGAGCCAGAGCGCGTACACCGTGCTGTTGGGGCTAGGCAGGAAGGTCGGATCAACGGAGTTGTCGGCCAGGATGTGCACCAGATTGGCGCGCGCGATCGTCCCGACTTTGTTGAACTGCCCGCCCACGAACCACCCACCGGCACCGTCGGGGATGGTCACGTAAACGGCTCCCGTGATCGTGGGCCAGGCCGCCGAAGGCTGATCGGAGGTGGTGGTGAGCAGGGCGGAGCCACCGGTGTAGTAGCCGCCAGCCTGAAACGAGCCACCCACGAACAGCCCCGTGGTGCCATCGGTCTGCAAAGCCGTCACGGAGCCGTTGGCCGATGGGTACGCAATTCGCGCGTCCGTGCTGGTATTGAAGGCCGCCAGGTACGACGCCGGCACCCCACCCGCAAGCTGCGTAAAATCGCCGCCCACGTACAAGGTCGTGCCGTTGATGGCCAGCGCGTTGACGGTCGTGTTAGGGCCGGGGTCGAAGCTGCCGGCTGTGCCGGTGGCTTTGTCGAGGGCGGCCAGGCGCGCCCGCGCGGCCCCGCCGATGGTGCTGAAATACCCGCCCACGTAGAGCGTAGTGCCACTGAGGGCCAGCGCGGTGATGGCGTTGTTGGGAGCTGGCAGGAATGAGGGGTCGACGGAGTAGTCGCTGAGCAGGTGCACCAGGTAGCTTTTCGTCACGCTCCCGACTTTGCTGAACGAGCCGCCCACGTACCACCCGCCCACTCCGTCGGGAATGGCCGTCTTGACTTCCCCGTTGAAGGCCGGAAAGGTGGCGACCGGCTGATCGACCGTAGTGGTCAGGAGCGCCCCATAGCCGGTGTAGTACCCGCTCACCCCAAACGAGCCGCCCACGAACGTGGTAGTCGCGTCGGTGAGCAGGGTGTTAACGCTGCTGTTGGTAGACGGGTAGGCAACGCGGCTACCGGTGCCAATGTCCCAGGCCGCCAGGTACGGCAGCGGGATGCCCCCCGCGACGGTGGTGAAGTCGCCCCCGGCGATAAGCTTGGTGCCCGTCAGCGTCAGCGCGTTGACGGAGCCGTTGAGGTCGGGGTTGAATGCCGCCAACGCGCCGCTCGTGGCATCTACCGCGCCGAGGTAGCGCCGCGTTACCCCCGTCAGCAGCGTGAAGCTGCCGCCGATGTACAGCGTAGTGCCGCTCAGCAGCAGGGCGTTGACCTGACTGTTCGGCGCCGGGTTGAAGGCGGCATCCACCGAAAAATTGGCCAGCACGTGCGCCAGATTCGCCCGCGTACTCGTGCCCACCTTGCTGAAAGAACCCCCGAGGTACCAGCCACTGGCGCCGTCGCTGATCGCGACCTGCACGGTGCCTTCCACCAGCGGAAAACCTGCGTTGGGCAAATCGGTGGTCGTGGAAACCAGCGAAGCACCGCCCGTGCGGTAGCCGACGACGCTGAACTGGCCCCCGACGTACTGCACGGAGCCGCTGCGGGTCGTGCTATACACGGTGCCGTTGGTTTGCAGGCCCGGTGGCAGCAGGGCTTGTCCGCTAGCCAGCCCGGCTACGCCGAGAAGAAAGGAGAGCGCGCAGAGCGGTCCGCGAATCCAGGGTGGAAAGTGGCGCATGACGGGGTAGCTGAGGACGAAAAGCAGCCGCTACCCCCCGCGAAATTTCGCGGCTTCGGCGGTCCACCAAAGCTACCCGGCCCCCTGAAGGACGGCTATCGCATATGTATGGGATAGCCAGGCAAGACTTACATACTCGGCCTGAAATGCGCTCAAAACGCCCGCAAAGGAGTCCCGGAGGGACTATCCCCCGGTAGAAACCGGCCATTTCAAGCGGTTTT
>JBKJUQ010000523.1:0-5014 GCA_046590685.1 Hymenobacteraceae bacterium | reverse complement strand
GTGGTGGAAACCCCCGCCAACGACCCGCCGACGAACCTCTCCTTGAGCAATGCCGACGTGGCCGAGAACGCCGCCAACGCACCCGTGGGGATGCTGACGACCACCGACGGCGACGCGGGCGACACGCACACGTATACCCTGGTGAGTGGCCTCGGTAGTGCCGACAATGCCGCGTTCCAGCTTGTCGGCAACGAGCTGCGCACCGTGGCGGCGCTCGACTTCGAGGTCCAGAGTAGCTACGCCGTCCGCATCCGCACCACCGATTCCGGCGCGGGCAACCTGTTCTTCGAGAAAGCCTTCACCATCAGCGTGACGGATGTGGCGGAAGATCTCACCATCACCACCACCGCGCCCATTCCGGCGGGCAACTACGGGAGCGTGCTCGTCACGGGCACCGGGGTAGCGACGCTCACCGGCGCCGTGCGCGTCGCCAACTCGCTGACGGTGCAGCCGGGCGGCGTGCTGAATACCAATTGCCAGTCGCTGACCGGCCCCGGCACGTTCACGCTGGAAGCGGGCGCGACGCTCAGCATCTGCGACGCGCAGGGCATCAGCCCGAGTGGCCCCACCGGCGCCGTGCAGGTCACGGGCGCTCGGTCGTTCGCTTCGGATGCCAGCTATGTATACACTGGCGCCTTCAGCGGAGCGCAGCTCACCGGACCGGGCCTGCCGGCGCAGGTGCGCGGGCTTATCAAAGTCGGCGCCGGTACCCTGTCGCTCTCGCAGGCGGCGGCCGTCACCGCCGTGCTGCGGCTTGAAGGCGGCACGCTCGCTACCGCGGGCCAGCCGCTGACGTTGCGGAGCACGGCCAGCGGCACGGCTTACGCGGTCCACGCGGGCGGCCTTACCAGCGGGCTCGTGACGGTGCAACGCTACGTGGGCGGCCCGGTCACGGCCAGCTACCACCACTTGAGCAGCCCGGTGCAGGCGGCCCCCGTGAGCGACCTCGCCACCACCGGTTTCACGCCAAAGGTTAACGCTGCCTACAACGCGATCCCGACGCCGGCGCTGCCCGCTGCCACTTTCCCCAACGTCTTTTACTACGATGAAGCGCGCGGCGGCGCGGCGAACACCAGCTTCGGTCTCGGTTACGCTTCACCCGCCGCCCTGGGCACCGTGCTGGCGCCCGGCGCGGGCTACTCAGTAGTGATTCCGGGCGGCAAGACGCCCGATTTCGTCGGCGCCCTCACCACCGGCAATGTGGCGATGAGCGGGCTGATGGCCACGGGCAACCCGGCGATCAACGGCAAGGCCGGTTGGTTTCTGCTGGGCAACCCGTACGCGCAGCCCATCGACTGGGATCTGGCGACGGTGCCGGCCGGACTCGACCCGACGATCTACGTCTGGCACTCGACCGGCGGCTCCACCGGGGCCTACCGGGTGCGCAATGCCACCACGCAGGTGGGCAACCTGACCGACGGCGTACTGGCGCTCGGGCAGGCCTTCTTCGCCCGCGTGACGGGCACCGAGCCGGTGAGCTTCACCTTCACCAATGCCCTGCGGGTGGAAAACAACGCGGTGGCGCTGGGCCGGCCGGCCACCGCCACCGCGCCACTGCTGCGCCTGAACCTGGCGAAAGTGGGCGCGCCGGCCGCGCAGACCGACGCCACGTTCCTGACGACAGCAGCGGGCGCGAGCCTTGCCTTCGACGCGGGCCTCGACGCGCTGCGGCCGGGCCGCAACGTGGGCGTGCCGACGCTGGCGACCGTGATCGGCGGGCAGGAAGCGGCCATCAACACCCTCGCGGAGTCGGCGCTGACCCGCCCGGCCGAGACGGTGGTGGAGCTGACGGCCGTGCTGCCCACGCCGGGCACGTATACCCTGACTGTCGGTGAGCTGACCCATTTCGGCCCCGCGTCGGTGGAGCTGCTCGACCGGCTCACGAACACGCGCTATGACCTGACCCAGCAGCCCACCGTGACGTTGACGGCCACGCGGGCCGAGGAGGAAGTGACGGGCCGCTTCGCGCTCGTGCTCAACGGCCAGCGCGTGACGGGCACCGCTGACCTCGCACCGCTGGCTTCGCACCTCACCCTGCATCCGAACCCGGCGGCGAGCGGTGGGGTGGTGCAGGTCACGGGCGCCGGAGCGGGAGCGCCGGTGGCGGTCTATGATGGGGCCGGCCGGCGCGTGGCGACGGCGGTAGCCGACGCCTCGGGCGTGGCGGAGGTGCGGGTCCGCGGCCTGGCAGTAGGCGTGTACATGGTGCGCGCCGGCGATGGACGCACCGCGCGCCTGGTGATCCAGTAAGGGCCGTACATCGACCACGTCGTCACTGCCCGCCCGGACGTAGCGTCCGGGCGGGCAGTGACGCGTCCGGGCGGACCGTTCAGGCGCTTTGGCGCTAGCGGCCGTGCGGCCAACGCGGCGGGTGGGCTCGGCGTCTGCCAGCTCCATTCGGCCACCGCTCCCGGGCGCTGCCCGCGCCGGTATCTTCGCTGCCGATATTTTCGTCAGCGTGCTTCACCGGAACCCCAGGCTTCCTCCGTTACTTCGTCGATTCGCGCGGGTGCTGCTCGGCGGACTAATTAGCTGCTGCTTGGCCTTGCCCGTCCGCGCCCAGGTGTGGCAGCGCGACGCCGTGCTGAGCAGTACGCTGGTGATGGGGATGGTCTTCGACCCGGCGGGCTTTATCTGGGTCGGGACCGACGCGGGGGTTTTTCGCTACGATGGGCACGGGCTCGCGCCGCTCAATACGCTGGTTCGCGGGGCGGAACGGCTGCCCGCGGTTGAGATCACTGCCCTGGTAGGCGATGCCACGGGCAAGGTGTGGTGTGGCACCACCGTCGGCCTGTTTTGCTTCGAGCCGGCTACCGGGAAATTATGGCGCATCAAGCTGCCACACCAGCCGAGCGAAGGGTTGAAGGTCTGGCGCCTGTGGGTTCGCCCCAACACGCACGAGCTGTGGGTGACGTACGGCAAAGATGCCCTGCTCGTCCTGGATGCGCGCCAGCCGGACCGGGTGCCCCGGCAGCCCCTGGCCCGGCCCGGCGAGATCGGGTGGCTCGGGGCCGCCGGCCCCGACCGCATCTGGGCCGTGACCGGCGACCACGGGATTAACCTGCTCGACGCCCGGGGACAGGTAAAGTGGCACCACGGCCAGCGCCGCGCTTCCTTGCTGCCGCTTGGGGTAGGCCAGCCCCAGCAGCTGGTGAGCGGCCGGGCCCTGTACGAGGCCTTGCCCGGCGGGGGGCTGCGCGAGCAGCTGCGCTGGCTGCCGCCGGGGGTGGAGCCTACGTTTAAGCCCGTGGTGACGGACAGCACGATGCAGCTGATCGCTGCCGAGCACCTGATCAGTCTTACCTGGCAGCCCAACGCGCCCGCCCGCGTCACGATCCGGCCGGCGCCGCCGGGACTGACGGCGGACATTACCCTTCAGCAAGGCCCCGATGGGGTGCTGTGGTGCTTTCGGCCTTTTGAGCGGGGCTGCTACAAGGCGCGCCCCGTCGGCAAGCTGGTGCGGGCGCTGCGGCCGGCCCAGGGGGGCAGCGTCAGTACGCGCGCCATTGGGCGGCTGCCCGATGGCCGGCTGTTGGTGGGCACCTACGATGGCCCCCTGACGCAGGCCGCCGATAGTCCGGCCGCGCCGCTGCGGCCGTGGCGGGTGTGGCGCCCGGCGAGTACGTCAGCCGAAGACGGCGGTCCGCGTCCGTATGACCATACGCCGGTTTTCTACGACCTGCTGGTCACGCCCGACGGCCAGGTAGTGGCGGCCGATGAAGTGGGCTCCGTTGGCGAGCTCAACCCCGCCACCGGGGAGCTGCGCTACTACCGGCTGCTCACCCCCGCGCCCACCCACGGGCCGAACGCCTTCTCGCTTCTCGCCGGCCCGGCCGGGCGCGGCTGGGCGGGTACCGATATGGGACTGTATCAGCTCGACTTCGACCGGCGGGAGATGGCGCGCTATCACGACACCGATTCGGCCTTCACCCTCAATCAGCTCAAAATCGAGCGCCTCGCCGAGGCGCCCGCCGGGGTGCTGTGGGCGGCGACGGCCGAGGGGCTGTTCCGCCTCGAAGTCGCCACGGGTCGGCTGGTGCGCTACGGGACCGACGCGCCCGGCGCGCGGCGGCTGCCCACCAACCGCCTCCTGACCGTGCTGGCGTCCTCGCCCGACAGCCTGTGGATCGGCACCCGCGATGCCGGCCTGTTGCTCCTGCACCCCACGCGCGGGGTGGTGCGCCAGGTGACTACCCGCCAGGGCTTGCCGAGCTTGAGTGTGGCCTCGCTGCTGCCCGATCCGCGGTCCGGGGAGCTGTGGGTCGGCACCTTCGCCGGGCTGGTGCGTTACGCGCCCCGCACCGGCCAGGTGGCGGTGCTGACGGAAGCCGACGGCCTGCCCAGCGCCGAGCTGAACCGGCAGTCGGCCTGGCGCGACCCCGCGACGGGGCGGCTGTACTTTGGCAGCGTGGCGGGCCTCAGCCAGCTCGATACGCGCCAGCCGTTTTCGCCCCGGCCCCGGCCGCGCCTGCTTTTGGCGGCCCTGACGCAGCACTTCAACCTCGGCGACACCGTGCGCACCACGCTGCTGACCGGCGCGGCGCCCGCCGACGGCATTCGGCTGGGCCCCTACGATGCCTTCGCGGAGCTGGACCTGGCCCTCGACGATTACCTGAGCCCGGAAGGCGCCCGCTACTCCTACCGGCTGCTGGGCAGCGCCGACGAGCGCTTTCGGTTGCTCGACGGCACCCACTACCTGCGGCTCCAGAACCTGCGGCCGGGCGATTACGTGGTGGAAGTGCGGGCGGAAACCAGCCTCGGGTTGGCGGCCCGCAACCGGCTGCGGGTGCCGCTGGAAGTGGTGGCCGTGTGGTGGGAGCGGCCGTGGGTGTGGGGGGTGGCGGTGCTGACGTTGCTGGGGCTGGTGGTGGGCTGGCAGCAGCAGCGCACCACCCGGCTGCTGCGCGAGTACGCCCTGCGCGCCCGCATCGCCGCCGACCTGCACGACGACGTCGGCTCGCTGCTCAGCCAGATCGCGATGCAGACGGACTTGCTGCACGAGGGATTTATGTCC
>JBKJUQ010000289.1:0-3103 GCA_046590685.1 Hymenobacteraceae bacterium | reverse complement strand
AAGAGTGCGGCCCTGTTTGGATTAGGCCGTGCCGCCCCCCGGGCCACGGGTAGTGAGGGGGCAATACGGGTTCCCGCACGGTTGCGGGGGCGCAAAGGTAACGAGCTAAGCGCGTGCGTCCTACCTTGATTTGGATATTTCCGGCGTACGCCGCCCCGCCGTCGCCCCGCCGCCGCAGGGGGCTTATCTTCGGCCATCGGGTGCCCACGGCCCCGGCTGCGTCCTGTAATCTTTCGCTTCTTGCCTCGTCTGATGCGCTTCTATCGCTACTTCTTCGTCGCCCTGCTCGTGGGCGGGCTGTTTGCCACCACTGCACTCCGCGCCGCCCCCGGCGATACCACCCGCGTCGATGTAGTGACGAATATGCGGATCACCCGGCACGGTGCCTATGATACCCTGGCCCAGCTCCCGGGCGGTGGCGGGCCGTACCGCAAGATTCTGCTGCACTACGTGCTCGGGCGTTACCAGTGCCCGGGAGGCACGCAGTACTGCGGCTCCTGGGACTACACTACCCGCGTACTCATCCAGCCGCCTTTCTCCGATACGCTGGAGCTCACGCGCGTCATCACGCCCTACGCCACGGATTGGCTCAGCACTACCGGCGGTCCCAGCCGCCGTCACGACTACGTGACCGACGTCACCGACTACGCCCAGCAGCTCACGCAGGGGCCCGCCCGGCTGCGCTATTTCTACGATGGTTACTCCTGGGGCTTCACCGTGAGTCTCTACTTCGAGTTCATTGAAGGCACCCCGGCGCGGCAGGTGATGAGCGTGAAAAAGCTCTACGATGGCTATATGCCCTTCGGCGTTACGGCCAACCCGATCGAGAGCTACCTCACGCCCCGCACCGTCTACGTACCGGGTGGTCCCGTGATTGACCGCGTGGAGCTGAAGAGCTTCATCACCGGCCACGGCTACGACGGCAACCAGTGCGCCGAGTTCTGCTCGAAGTACTACGACGTGTTCGCCAATAGCCAGCGCGTGGCCCGCCAGCAGCTCTGGCGCGACGACTGCGGCCGCAACCCCGTCTCGCCCCAGACCGGCACGTGGGTTTACGACCGCGCCAACTGGTGCCCCGGCCAGGCGGTGCGCCCGCTGCGCCACAACCTCACGGCGTGGGCCTCGCCGGGCACCGGTCTTGAGGTCAACCTCGATATGGAGCCTTACACCACGCCGGGGCAGGCCAACCCGGGCGGCTACATCTGGCATTCCCAAGTGGTCCAGTACGCACCACCCAATTTCGCCGCCGCTGACGCCGACCTGCGCGAGATCATCAGCCCGACCACCGACCCCAACTATGCCCGCGACAACCCCGCCTGCGCCGGCGCCCGCGTGGTGCTGCGCAACGGCGGCGCGGCGGCGCTCACCCGCGCCACGTTCCGCTACCGGGCCGGGGCCGGTACCTGGCTTACCTACCTATGGACGGGCAACCTTGCCTTTCAGCGCGATACCGTCGTGGCCCTGCCGCTGCCGGCCGATGCGCTGCTGAGCGCCACCGGCGGCGCGTTCACGGTAGTGGCCGAGCTGCCCAACGATCTGCCCGATCCCAACCCGCTCAACGATACGCTGCGCAGCCGCTACGCCGCCACGGTGGCGCTGCCGGCGAGCTTCCGCGTCACGTTCACCACCAACGGCTCCTCCGTGGGCGGCTACAACGAAACCGCGTGGCGGCTGCTTGATGAGGCAGGGGCCGTGGTGCGCCAGCGCGTCAACCTCGCCAGCCGCACCACTTATCTCGATACCGTCAGTCTGGCGCCCGGCTGCTACACGTTCCAGGTGACGGATGCGGGCTGCGACGGCTTCGCGTGGTGGGCCAACTCCGCCGCGGGATCGGGCGTGCTGCGGTTTCTGCGGACGACGTCTAACCAGCCCGTGCGCGCTATCCCCGGCGATTTCGGGTGTGAATCCAACCTGCGGTTCCGGGTAGCGGCCCCGACCGGTCTGCGGGATGACGCCCTCACCGCCGGCCTGCTCGACGTTTACCCCAACCCTACGCCCGACGGTCGGGTGACGCTCGACTTCGCCCTGCCGCATCAGCAGGACGTGACGGTCGCCGTGCGCGCGCTCGACGGCCGCCTGGTGCGCCGCGCCCACCTCGCCGCCGTGAGCACCGGCCGGCGCGAGCTGGATCTGCGGGGCCTGCGGGCCGGCGCCTACCTGCTGGAGTGCGCCACCACCGACGGCGCGCGGCTCTGGCGGCGGGTGGTAGTGGAATAACGTAGCGCGGGGCGCCGGCCCGCGAGCGCGGTTGCGCTTTCGCGTTTAACGCGCTGTGCCAGGGTATTACTCGCTGCGCTCGTCGCGGGCCGGCGCCCCGCGCTACATTTCGGCGCCGGTGAACCCGACGGCAAGCAACGGCGGTTACTCCCCGGCCCGTACTTTTCGCCTGCTATGCCTACCGGTACTTCCTCTCCCGTGCTGATCCCCGTCACCACCACCGCCGTCGATCAGCAGGTCCTGGCCGCGCGGGCGGCGCTCAAGCAGTATTACGGCTACGACCGCTTCCGGCCGTTGCAGGAAGACATCATCCGGTCGGTACTCAGCGGGCGCGATACGCTCGTGCTGATGCCGACGGGAGGCGGCAAATCGGTGTGCTTTCAGGTGCCGGCGCTGGTGCTGCCGGGACTGTGCGTGGTCGTCTCGCCGCTGATTGCCTTGATGCAGGATCAGGTGGAAGCCCTGCGCGCCAACGGCATTACCGCCGAGGCGATGAACTCCTCGCAGAGCGGCCGCGACTTGGACAACATCGCCCTGCTGGCGCGCGCCGGCAAAGTGAAGCTGCTGTACGTGAGTCCGGAGAAGCTGCTGTCGGCGGGGTTTCTCGACTTTCTGGCGCGGCTCAACATCAGCCTCTTCGCCATCGACGAGGCGCACTGCATCTCGTCGTGGGGCCACGACTTCCGGCCCGAGTACACCCAGCTCGGCGCGCTCAAGCAGCGGTTTCCGGATGTGCCGGTGGTGGCGCTCACGGCGACCGCCGATGGCGTGACCCGGCGCGACATCATCAAGCAGCTCGGCTTTCAGCAGCCGAAGGTGTTCGTCGCGTCCTTCGACCGGCCTAACATCTCCCTCACGGTTCAGCCCGGCACTGACCGCGTCAAAC
>JBKJUQ010000146.1:0-1892 GCA_046590685.1 Hymenobacteraceae bacterium | reverse complement strand
GTTGGGGCGGTCGTGGTGCTGGGCGGCTATCTCCGGTATCGTAACCGCAAAACCTCGTAGCCCGATGCCTCAGGTTCTCACGCTCCGCCAACGTCAATCCGTCTTCGCTCTCAACCTCGCGAAGCTCATCCTCTGGGCTTATCAGCAGGGCTATGAGGTGACGATCGGGGAAGTGGAGCGCACGGCGTACCAGCAGGCAGAATACCTGCGCACGGGCAAGAGCCGCACGGCCAACAGCCAGCACTTACGCCGGCTGGCGGCGGACCTGCACCTGTTCCGGAATGGGCAGCTGCTCGGTACGCCCGGGCACAAGCCGTTGGGGGCGTACTGGGTGAGCCTGCACCCGGATAACCGCTGGGGCGGGGACTTCCGGCGCGATGGGGACCGGACGACGGATGATGGCTGGGACGGCAACCACTACGAGATGAGGGGGTGAGGGGCTACGGTCCTCTCCCGGTACAATAAAGAAGAAGAAATGGGGGAACAGGACTACCGCACTCATCGAAACAGGTAGTCCCTTCGGGACCAAAAACTGGCTGGAGATGTGGTTTTCTACCGAATGGTAGTCCCCTTCGACTACGCGGACGACAGATGAGGGGCAGGCTCTCCGGGACCGCCAAGAACGCCTTTTCAGGCCAGTTTTTGCCCCGTGCGGTAGTCCTGGCTATGTGACACGGGCTCCGTATACTTGCAGCAATTATTGACGGGGTGCCCGGGGAGACCTGGGTATTTCGGTGGTAGCTACGTTTGTTTTCATAGCTCAGAAGGGCACTACGTATCTACGTGGTGCTTTTTTGCTTTGCAGTCCACCCGACGACTTCTCTTTGCGAATCGATGCTCAACCAGAATGCGCGAAAGACGCACTGCAAGAACGGCCACGAGCTGGCGGGAGACAACCTCTACGCCTCCAGTAAGCAGCGCCCGGTAGCTGTGGGCGGCGCGGTGACTGTAGCCGGGCCGGTAGGAGCCGCGCTGACCGTACGGGACGTGCTGGGCCGCGTCGTGTGGTCGGCGGCCGGTACCGGCAAGGGAGCACGGTAATGCCCGTAGCCGGCCTGCCAGCGGGGGTGTACGTGGTGGAGGTAAGGGTGCCGGGTGGCGGGACGGCAAGGTGGCGGTTAGTAGTGGAGTAAGCTACAGCTCCATAATTTCCAGCTCTGCCAGGCACCGGAACGTCGTTCCGTCGCGCTCCTCAGTGCGGCTCCTGTGATGGTGTCCGAACACCCACAGCCGGGGGTGGTGCGCTTCCAGCATCACCTGTAGCAGATGCCGGGTACTCGACTTGTCGTGGATGCCGTACCACGCCGCAACCACCGACGCCGGTCCATCGTGACTGATGACTACTTCGGGCCGGGCAGCTTCGTAGGCGTCCAGGGCGGCGTAGCCTTCCAAATATGATAGCTCCTCCTCCCGCCACCAGTTGAATCCCTCCTTGCGAACGTGACGGTCGATGCTGTCGGCTCCGCGGATGGCGAAGAGGCTGTGCTCGGGTAGGTGGGCGTGGTTACCCAGTGAGTGGGCCCAATGTAGACCAGGGTAATAGTCGTGGTTTCCGAATAGGACCCGGTGGTAAGCCGGGTCGTGGTTTTTCAAGTGCCACTCGTGCTGGTACCGAAATCCGAAATCCCCAAGCTGAATTGACGCAGGGGCATCGCCAAGTTTTGCCTGAAAACGATCCAAGTGGCCGTGTACATCGCCGATCAGTAGCATCAGTTTGGATTCCAAAGAGTTCTGTTGATTGTCCAGATCGGACAACAAGAAACGACAAGCGTTCGGAGCGAGAGCGTGTCGGGTCCTGATCCGTAGCGCCCCTCGCCGAAGATGACGCGCCCCATGCCACTGAGTGCCCTATGCCCAAAACCTAAATTGTCGTAGGCTGATAATACGCATCG
>JBKJUQ010000181.1:0-5623 GCA_046590685.1 Hymenobacteraceae bacterium | reverse complement strand
GTCGCCCGCGCTTCTGCACGTCGCTGTTTTCAACGAAGCCGCGAAAAATACCAGCGGCCTGCTCCGGGTTTTCGCCCGGCTCCACGCCGAGCAGCCCACCGCCACGCTCACGATCGTGGGCTACTCGGCGTGGAGCCGGGCGAAGACCCGGAGCAGGCCGCTGGTATTTTTCGCGGCTTCGTTGAAAACAGCGACGTGCAGAAGCGCGGGCGACGGGGAACGGGGAAGCGTGGCGGGGTAATAAAGCGCCGTGTCGACGACGTTCGGAATCGTGGTGTAGTGGTCGTTCTGGAGCCCCAAGGCCCGCATCGAGCGGCCTAGCTCATCGCTGACGGTATGGATTCCGGCCGCGCCGCCGACGATCCAGCGCGAGAGAAGCTGCCGGAACCACCCAATCCGATGGGCGTTTTCGGGGCGGTAGAGCGTCCAGTGCTCGGTGATCAGGTAGGGGATACCCGTAAGCCAGCGGTAGGCGCGCGCCCACAGCCCCGTACGTAGCAGTACGTGGACGTGCACCAGCGCCGGGCGAGCTCCCTGCCGGGCACGCACCGCTTGGTACGCCCGCGTCAGGCCCCAGAAATACAGCATCAGCTTCAGGCCCCGGTCAAGCGTGCCCCAGCCCGTTAGCCGCTGCCGGTAAAAGGCGCGCGCGACCAAAAAGCCGTGTTCTTCGGCGATCGCTAACTGCAGCAGCGGCGCGGTAGGCGCGGGGTCATACGTGCCATAAATCACCGCCAGCTGCCCGCCCGCCGCCGCTAAAGCGCGCGCGTGCTCCTCGACGAAGTTGCCGTCCTGGTCGTCGTTGGGGTTGGGGTACCACTTCGGCACCCAGAGGGCGTAGGAGGAATGCGGAATGCGGAATGCGGAATGCGGAATGCGAAGGTCGGCAGGCCGGACGTGATGCGGCGCTACGGGTGTGGGCGGCAAGCCCGGCGCGAGGCCACAAAGAAAACCCGCCGCAGCCAGCGCTACGACGGGTTTCCGGAAAATGGCCGGGGGCGGGAGACTAAGCCGCCGGATCCGGCCGGCCGGTGCGCCGGTTCATTCTTTCACCCACTAGCGGCGCGCCGGAGATCAACGATTAGTACGCCGTGTTCTGCGGATCGAAGTTGGTCCAGCCGGCCAGCCAGTTCGTGGTGCCGAAGGCGCCGCGGAACGGCGCCGCTTCGAAGCCGGCCGGTAGGGTAGCGGCTTTGCTGGCGTCGAGCAGCGGCGAGCCGGCGGCGGGGAGCGCGTTCGGAGTCGCCAGCGTGAAGGCGTTGGCGTTGAGTTGCAGCGCGGCGTTGTCGGCCAGCAGCGCGTTCATGTTCGCGGCGGCGTTGAAGTTGGTGGCCGTGGTAGGGCCCACGAACTCCAGCCCGGCGGGAATGCCGGCGAGCGTGGTGCCCATTACTTTCAGCGTACCGCCATCGTAGTTGGCCTGCGAAGCGGTGCCGTCGATGTTGAGCCCTTTGGGCCAGCCGGCGAACACCACGTTGTAGAAACTTAGCGCCGAGTTGCGCCGGATCTGCGCGGCCTGGCCGTACTTGTTACCGCCGGCCGGCAGCGTCGCGCCGGTCGTGGCCTGCGGCCCGAGGATCGTCACGTTGGCGAAGGCGCCGGACGTCACGGGGCCGTTGGTCGAGCCGTTGGCGTCGTTGTCGGACTCAAAGCCGTTCGAGGCGCCCGCTTGGTCGGAGAGGTTCGGGTCGGCGAGACCGAGGGCGTACTGTACGTGGCCCGCGAAGCCGTTGTCGGTGTCGAACATATCGTCCGTGGTGCGGGCGGCCACCAGGTACTTGGCGTTTACGGTGCCGCCGAAGAATTCGAAGGCATCATCGCCGCTGAACATCACCTGAATGTGCTCCAGCGTGGTGCCGGCGCCAACGCCCGCCAGGGTCAGGCCGTTGATTTCGTTGCCCGGCGTGAGGGCGATGCCGGCGAACTCGATGCGCACAAACTTGAGCGAGCCCGAGTTGTCGCTGGCATTCGTGCCACCGTACGGAATCGGCGATTCGTAGCCTTCTACCGTGCCCGAGCCGCTGGTGAAGTTCACTGGTGCGCGGCCCGTGATCACTACGCCGCCCCAGTCGCCGGGGGCGCGCGAGCCAACGGCCTGGTTTGAGGTAAAGACGATCGGCCGGTCGGCCGTGCCGTTGGCGAGCAGCGTGCCGCCCTGACGCACCACGAGCGAGCCGTTGGTGGCTTTGTCGCCCTTGATGATCGTGCCCGGCTCGATGGTCAGGGTCGCGCCATCGGGTACGTACACGGCGCCTTTCAGCAGGTAGACGTTCCCAGCGGTCAGGGTGCGGGTGGTGAGGTTGCCAGCGGGCAATTCGACCACCGTCTTGGGACCAGTCGGCGCGATCTTGTCGTCGTCCTTCTTACAGGCGGTAAACGCGGCGCTCAGGCCAGCGAGCAGGAGCAAGCTCCGGAATGAAGTGGTCATTGGGGGGAGGGGGGAGGGGGAGATGTGCTGATGTGGAATTGATGTGCTGATGTGCTGATGTGCTGATGTGGCGATGTGGCGTCGCTGAATTCATCAGCACATCAGCACATTAGCACATCAGCACATTCTCCTTAAAACCGATAGGTCAGCCCCAGCGTCGAGTACTGGCCGCGGCGGTAGCGGGCGATGTTCTCGTCGATGCCGGTGAGCTGGCCGTCCGTGTTGGTGTCCTGCGTGAGCTGCACGCGCTGGTTGAGCAGGTCCTGCACGCCGGCTTTCACTTCGAGGTGCGCGCCGAAGCGCTTGGCGACCGTGAGGTCGAGCTGGTGGCGCGGCCGCTCGTAGATGTCGGGGTCCTGGGAGATCGAGCCGACGGCGAAAATCCGCGGCCCCGCCACGTTGTAGAGCACCGAAGCGAGCCAGCCCGACTCATCATCCTGGAAGAAGACCCCCGTGTTGACGATGTACGGCGACTGCCCCTGCAAGGCACGGCCGGAGCGCTGCACGCGGCTTTGGTCGGCCGTCAGCGTAACGCGTGAGGCGATCAGGGAGGCGTTCAGCGTCAGCCCAAAGTGCTGGAGCAGCGGGCTTTGCGTGAGCTGCGCGAACGTCTGACGCGCTTCCAGCTCCACGCCCGCGCTCCACGCGCGCAGCGTGTTCTCGTAGGTGTAGACCAGCGAGCCCGACGGCTTGATGAGCTTCTCGATCGGGTTCAGAAACTGCTTGCCGAAGACGCCGAGCGAGACCAACTCGCCGGGCGTGGGGTAGAATTCGTACCGCACGTCGGCGTTGTAGATGCGCGCGGGCTTGAGGCCGGGGTTGCCCTGGATGTTGGCGTTCTGCTCGAAGTCGTAGAAGTTGAACGGCGCCAGCTCGCGGAACTCCGGGCGGTTGAGGGTCTTCGACGCCGCCAGGCGCAGCAGCGTGCGCGGCGAGAAGTTGTACGTCGCGTTCACGCTCGGCAGCACCGCCACCAGCAGCGTATCGACCGTCACCGGCCCCTGGGCGATGGCGCTCGTCAGGCGCTGCTGGTAGGCTTCGACCCGCACGCCCCCCGTGAGCAGCACGCGCGCGCCCACCGGCAGCACGCCGCTCAGGTAGCCCGCGCCGAGGGTGTTGCCGGCGGTGTAGTGGTTGGAGGGGGTGTAGCCTTCGCTCAGCGCAAAGCCGGTGGTGGCGTTGAGGTTCTGCGGAGCGAAGATCTCGTCGATCGGCAGCGTCAGCAGGTTCGAGTCGAAAGTATCGAACCGCGCCTTCGTGAAGGCGGGCCAGCGCGCGTCGAACGCGCGGTTTTTGCGCTCGGCGTAGAAGCCGGCGCGCACCTTCGGCTGCTGCTCGGGGGTGGCGGCCGAATCGGCCCCGAAGCGGCGCTCCCACTGGCCGCTCGCCATCACGGTGTGCTCGGTGAGGGTCGAGAAGAAGCGTCCGCCCTCGCGGGTGTTCGGCGACGACGAGATGCCGATCGTGTACGGCCGGTCCACGTCGCCGATGGTGCGCGAGTAGGAGTACTGCCGGTAGTCGGGCTGGCGGCGGTTGGTGTAGGAGTACCCCGTGGTCCAGGTCAGGGTGGTGCGGTCGTCGGCGAGGTCGTGGGTGCCTTGCAGCTGCCCCGAGTAGATGGCGCGCGACTCGTAGCGCAGCCCCACGGCTTCGCCCACTTCGGTGCCTTCGGCGTAGTTGAAGCCCTTACGCACGGTCACCTGATTGGCGCCGAGCTGGTTGAAGAGGTTGCGGAATTCGAGCTTGTTGCGCGAGTTGAGTTGCGCCGACCAGTTATGAATCAGCCCGAGGCGCGTGTTCTGGGTGCCGCGCTCGTCGAAGTAATGAAACGCTTCGGTCGAGCGGCCCTGCCCCGCGTCGAACCCCTCGTAGCTCGCCCGCTCGATCTGCACCTGCTCGTGGGTGTTCGAGTACGTCGCGGCCGTCACGGTCGTGACCTGCGCCGACCCCCAGTCGAGCACCCGCGTCACGCCGAGCGCGAGGCGCAGATCAGGCTGCGCCGTGATGCGCCGCGGCGCCCACGACCCGCCCGAAAGCTGCCGCGCGGCCGCCACGCGCTCCTCGATGCTCAGCTCGCCGAGCGCCTGCGGAAAAGCGCCCGGCATCGTACGTAGCCCGGTATCATAGCCCAGAAAGTCAGTTTTGGAACGCTCCGACGTCAGCATCGTCCCGAGGGTGGTGCCCGCGCGGTAGCCGCTGCTGATGTTGAAGACGGTCGCGTTTTGCGTGGCCGAGTTGCGGGTATACACCTTCACGACGCCGCCGGCAAAATCGCCCGGCAGCTCCGGCGAAGCCGATTTGAACACCAGAATCCGGTCGATCGCCGACGCCGGCAGAGCATCGAATGAGAACGCCCGCACGTCGGCTTCCGACGACGGCGCGATCGCCTCGTTCAGCATCACCGTATTGTAGCGCTCGGACAGGCCCCGCACCAGAATAAACCGCGAATCCTGAATCGTGACGCCCGGAATCCGCTTCACCACCTCGGCGGCGTCGCGGTCCTGGGTCTTCACGATCTGCTCGGCGCTCACCCCGCTCACCACCACCTCGCTCTGCTTGAGGTCTTTGATGAGCGAAACGTCGGTGCCCGTCTGCTTCTGGCCCACCACCGCCACCGTGCCGAGCGCGGCCGTGTTGTCTTGCAGCGCGGCGCTCAAACTCACGGCCTGGCCGGCCGTCACCACGACGTTCTCAAACCGTTGCGGCTTGAAGCCCACCGAGTTCACGTTGAGCGTGTAGGTGCCCGGCGCCAGGTCGAGGGCGTACGAGCCGTCGGCGTCGGCCGGCACCGCTTTCGCCGTGCCCGCCACGATGATCAGCGCGCCGTACACGCCCTCACCGGTCGCTTTGTCGGTGATGCGGCCGCTCACGCGGCCCGTCTGTCCGGCCGGTGGGGTCTGGGCGTAGGCCGCCGGTGTAGCGGCCAGAAACGCGCTGCAAGCCAGCGCGGTAAGGTTAGAATGGGAAGCCATTTTCCAGGGTGAAAGGATGGAAATGAGGGGCCTTAGTCTCGGCTGCAAAGGTCCGGGCGTCCTATTACCGGGGTGTGTTGGCTGGATTATGTTTGTGTTACGTGAAGCAAGTGAGGGGGCGGCCAGCGCGCGTGAAACCGGCTCTGCGCGTTGGCAACGCGCCGCGTTGGAGCGGCTGTCTGCCTGGGGCTGTGGCCGGGCCTGAACTAGAGCAGATTCGGAG
>JBKJUQ010000525.1:0-6362 GCA_046590685.1 Hymenobacteraceae bacterium | reverse complement strand
TACGTGGAAGAGATAGTGAAGCCCGCTACCGGCGGTGGGGCGGTGGCTGGTTGGCGGCCTACCACCGGAGGGAGTACCGGGCGGGCGCCGCAAGCCCGACCCGTGCCCATCAGCGAGATTGTGGTGAGTGAGCAGCCGCGCTATCTCACGGCCGACGATGAGCTCAACCGCGTACTCGGCGGGGGGATCGTACCGGGCGCCCTGGTGCTCATCGGGGGCGAGCCCGGCATCGGCAAATCGACGCTGATGCTCCAGATCGCCACTTCGCTTGCCGGGCAGCGGGTATTGTATGTGTCGGGCGAAGAATCGGAACAGCAGATCCGGCTGCGCGCGGAGCGGCTAGGCGCCCTGGCGGCCGACTGCTTTATTCTGACGGAGACGAACACGCAGAACATCTTTCGCCAGATTGGGGAAGTAGAGCCGACGGTGCTCGTCGTCGACTCGATTCAGACGCTTTACACCGACTCCGTCGAGTCGGCGGCCGGTTCCGTGTCGCAGGTGCGCGAGTGCACCGCCGAGCTGCTGCGCTACGCGAAGGAGTCGAATGTCCCCGTATTCCTGATCGGCCACATCACGAAAGACGGCTCCATTGCCGGCCCCAAAGTGCTGGAGCATATGGTCGATACGGTGCTACAGTTCGAAGGCGATCGGCACACCAGCTACCGGATTCTGCGGGCGATTAAAAACCGTTTCGGGCCCGCTGCCGAGCTGGGCATCTACGAGATGCGCGGGGCGGGTTTGCGGCAGGTGTCGAACCCCTCAGAGATTCTGCTTTCGCAGCGGACGGAAGCCGTGAGCGGGGTCGCGATCGGCGCCACGATGGAGGGTAACCGGCCGTTGCTGATTGAGGTACAGGCGCTGGTGAGCCCTGCTACCTACGGCACGCCCCAGCGCTCGGCGACCGGCTACGAATTGCGACGGCTGCAGATGCTGTTGGCCGTCCTTGAAAAGCGTGGCGGCTTTCGGCTTGGCACGCAGGATGTCTTTCTCAACATCGCCGGCGGGATGCGCATCGACGACCCCGCGCTCGACCTGGCGGTGTGCGCCGCGATCGTGTCGTCCTACAACGACCAGCCGCTACCGCTCACCACCTGCCTCGCCGCCGAGGTCGGGCTGAGCGGCGAGGTACGGCCCGTTGGCCGGCTCGATGCCCGAATCGGAGAAGCCGAGAAACTGGGGTTCAGCGAAATCTACGTCGCCCAAACCGGCCCTGCCCCCGAGCGGCGCGGACGCGGCATTCGCGTCCAGACAGCCGCCCGACTTGACGAAATCTTAATTGCACTTTTTAGCTAACTAGTGCTATGGAAAAAAGAATTTTCCGAAAAATTCAGGCAAAGCTCAGATTTTCACAACCAAGCGTAGCACGAACCGGGTAGACCAGTTGTAACTTCGACTACAGACAAGCTGAGGCGCCGCCTTTTATACGCCTAATCCTTCCCTTCTTTTGCTTCCTGCACTACCTGCTATGCAACAACTTCGACTCAGCGGCCAATTGTGGAGCGGGCGAAGCCTATTGTCCGCAGTTGTATTATTCGTAGTCCATTTTGTTTTTGCCTGTTCCGTTGCGGCTCAGCCGCGGGGCGTCGCGACAATTCACGGCGATGTAGGCAATATGCAGGGCGATAGCATTTTCCTGGCTTGGCACCCGAGCGCCCTCGACGATCGGGAGCAGCGCCAGTTGGCTCGAATCGATGAGGATGGGACGTTTGCGATGTCGTTCCCGCTTAATGCCGGTACGGTGACGGAGCTGGTGTATGGGGCCGAAGCGATGACCTTATGGCTGGAGCCCGGTACAGACTTGTACCTCAAGTTTAAAGCGGGCGATATGGGCCACACGGTGCGCTTCAAGGGCGTTCAGGCCGCCGAGAACGTCTATCTCGCCGAGCACGAGCGGGATTTTATTGAGAGCGACGAGTGGCAGGTACTGCCCTACAACATCATGTATTACGAAGAGGGCTTCGCGAAGTACCTCGACCGGCGCCTGGAGCAGGAGCGCGTCGCGCTAACCCTGTTTCTGACGGACAACCCCGAGGTTTCCGCTGCCTTCCGCGAGTTCGCCGATGCCGACCTCAACTACGCCTGGGCCAACGACCGCATCACGTACCAGGACCTACGCGAGCAAGTAGTCAATAACGAGGGTCGCCTGAACGTGTCGCCGGCATACTACGATTTCCTGCGAGTTACGCACCTCGATGCGGTTGGGGCGCTGCACAGCCCTAACTACCAGACATTCCTGACGAACTACCTTAACTGGCAGATGCGTGAGAACGGACACGCGCGCTCGAGTCCGACGTACTTCACGGAGTGTTATGCCTTAGCGAAAGAAAAGTTTTCGGGCGAGGTGGAGGCCGTGATGCTGGCGCGCGTACTGCGCGACTCGTTCCGCAATGGCTACGTGCAGCAATCGACGGCGCTCTTCGACGATTACCGACAGAACGTGGACGTAACGGGTAAATATGTGCCGCTCCTGCAGCCGGAGTTCGACGCAACCCGGCAGCTTGCTTTGGGCGCCCCGGCGCCGGATTTCGCGCTTACGACTATCAAAGGGGATACGGTATCGCTCAAAAAGCTTCGAGGTAAGCTGGTGTACCTCACGTTCTGGAAGACGTCGTCAGGAGTGTCGCTGCGCGACCTGCCGTATCATCAGGATCTGGTTCGCCGCCTGAAGGGCAAGAATGTGACCTTCGTGAGCATCGGACTCGATGATGATCGGGACCAATGGGCCTCGTTTGTGCGCAACAAAAACCTGGATGGCGTGCAGATATACGGCGGCAAGCTCAACCAGAATACGTTGGCTAGCAGCTACGGCATTCGGGATATTCCCAGCTATATACTACTGGCGGAAGATGGCACGTTTGCGAACCGTCGGCTGCTGAAGATGAATAATCCGGGAGCGCAAGCCCAGATTCTGACAGCGATGGGGAAAGTCAAGCTGCCGGAGCCTGCGCCCACTCCAACTCCCGCCCCCGAGCCGTTGAACGTAGCAACGACGCCCGCGCCGGAGGTGAAAACCGCGAAACCGCGCGCTACTACCAGCCGGACGGCGTACCAGTATCCGAACCGCCCGCCCGCCCCCAAGAACCCTCGCACCGCGCCGCCGACCACCCGTCCGGCGCCGCGTAACCGCTAGAGCGGTTTCAGCGTCAGGGTACGTCAAGCACCTTATCGCGGATCTCCGGTCTGCTGCTACGCTCTGTTTACGGCGGCCGGCAGTAGGTCCGTACAGCGACTGAGGAACCGCTCGGCGCCCGTTACGTTCAGGCTTTAGTTATCCGTCCCGACCTTTGAGCCGGCGCGCCCCTACCCTACTGGGTAGCGATGCGCCGGCTCGCGCGTTTGCGGGTTGCGCTCTCTGACTACCCGCTGATGCTGCCTTCCCGCGCGGCCGTCTTCGACGGCTTGAATTTCCTCTCCAAGCTTACCCCCCGGCGGGCGCTCAACGCCGCGCGGGTGTTGGGCTCGTACGGGGTAAGCCGGCTGACGGGGCGTGCCCGGCCCAGCGGCTTGCCGATCGCGCTCTCGCTGGAGCCGACCACCAGCTGCAACCTGCGGTGCCCCGAGTGCCCGAGTGGGTTGCGGTCGTTTACGCGGCCGACCGGGATGCTGCCCGATGAGGTATTTGAGGCCACGCTCGACCAGTTGTCGCGGGATTTACTGTACCTGATCTTCTATTTCCAGGGGGAGCCGTACCTGCACCCCAAGTTCCTTGACCACGTGCGGCGAGCGGCGGAGCGGGGGTTGTACACGGCGACGTCTACGAACGGGCATTACCTGAATGATGCGAACGCGCGCCGGACGGTCGAGTCGGGCCTCGACCGGCTCATCATCTCCCTTGATGGCACCACGCAGGAGGTGTACCAGCAGTACCGGGTAGGGGGCAAGATCGACAAGGTGCTGGAGGGCGCGCGCAACGTCGTGCGCTGGAAGAAGGAATTGAAATCGCGCACACCGATGGTGGTGTTCCAGTTTCTAGTGGTGCGACCGAATGAGCACCAGATTGACGAGGCGCGCAAGCTAGCCCGCGAGATTGGCGTGGACGACATCTGGTTTAAGACGGCGCAGATCTACGAGTATGAGCAGGGGTCGCCGCTGATTCCGACGATTGATTACTATTCGCGCTACGCCAACCAGGGGGACGGGTCGTGGAAGGTGAAGAATCAGCTACTCGACCATTGCTGGAAGATGTGGCACTCGTGCGTGATCACCTGGGATGGACGCGTGGTGCCGTGCTGCTTCGACAAGGATGGGGAGTACGCGCTGGGCGACCTGACGCGCGAGTCGTTCCGCCAGCTCTGGCACGGCGAGAAGTATCAGCAGTTTCGGAAGCAGCTCATCAAAGGACGCGAACACATCGAGATGTGCCGCAACTGCACCGAGGGCACGAAAGTGTGGGGATGAGGAGGGGAGAATGTGCTGATGTGTTTATGTGATGATGTGCGAATGATGTTCGTACGCCATCATAATGCACATCAACCCATCAGCACATCAGCCCATTAGCCCATTAGCACATCAATTTACCTCACTTTCTTGTCGAGGTTCTTGCCGAAGCTTTCTACTTCGACCAGGAAGGTGTCGACGTCAGTGTCGGCCATGGGGCCGTAGGAGTTGGAGATGGTGCCTTTGGTGCCGTCGACGCATTCGAGGGCGTAGAGAATCGACATGTCATCGGGGTTCGACTCGCCTTCGAAGCGGTAGAAATCGACTACCCGGACGTCGGCCGACGCCCACGATTTACGGATGCCCCCATCGCGCTGCAGCAGGGTGAGCTGGTTGTGGGAGACGCGAAAATCGGCCGTGAAGCCTTCCTTGCGCAGGCGATCTTCCATGGCGGTGAGGGTGCGCTCTTCTCTTTTATCTTGCATCGGGGTCGGACGTTTTACGGGAGGGGGGTAAGCGAAAACCGCTCAGGCGGCTGTTACGCGCGAGGTGCTGAATGGATGCGGGCCGCTGGGCAAAAACTTGACGCGGCCGTACGCCGCACCCCCCGGCGGGAGGGGCGGAAGATCAGAGGCGCGCCGCCCGGACTTCAGCGGCGGCGAGGCGGCGGTTGATGGTGGTGGACGCCGCGCAGGTGCCGCACCCTTTGGCGCAGCCGGCACCGGCGGCCGGGGCCGCGAACGAGCGCCAGACCAGGCGGGTGACGTACGCGAGGGCCAACAGGAAAAGCAGACCGATAAGCAGCGGCTGAAGCATAGCGCGAAGATAACCGTTGGCCCGCCCCGAATGGTTTACGCGGCGGGCGGCGACCAGTGCTGGTGGATGACGTCGATCATCGCGCGGTGCACGGCGGGGGAGGCGGCCACCAGCTCGCGGCCGTGGACGGGATCGCCGGAGGGGGCGCCGTCGAAGGGGGTGACGAGACCGCCGGCTTCACGGACCAGCAGGACTCCGGCGGCGACATCCCAGGCGTTGAGATTGTACTCGAAGAAGCCTTCGAAGCGGCCGGCGGCGACGTAGGCCAGGTCGACGGCGGCGGAACCGAGGCGCCGGATGCCGTGCGATTGGGCCATAAAATCGGCCAGAATCCGCAGATACGCATCGAGCCCAACGAATTGGGTGTAGGGGAAGCCGGTGGCGATCAGCGACTGACCCAGGCCGGCGGGGGTGGTGACGCGCAGGGGCTGGTCGTTGCAGAAGGCGCCGCCGCCGCGGGTAGCGTGGAAGAGCTCATCGCGGTTGGGCTCGTAGATGACGCCGAGTACCATCTCGCCGGCTACTTCCAGCCCGATGCTCACGGCGTAGCAGGGCAGGCCGTGGAGGAAGTTGGTGGTGCCGTCGAGGGGATCGATGATCCAGCGGGCGGCGGTGGGGGCGGTAGCGGGGCCGGTGGTGCCTTCTTCGGTCAGGAAGCCGGCCGCGGGCAGCAGCTCGCGCAGGCCGGCGACGATAAGCTCTTCGGTTTCGCGGTCGACGTACGAGACCAGATCGGAGTGACCCTTGTACTCGATGCGGGTCAGGTCGAAGCCAGCGGCTTCGCGTTGCAGGAAGGCGCCGGCGCGGCGGGCAACCGCCGCGACTCCGGGGGTAAGGGCGAGGAGGTCGGGGAACATCAGCAGGACCGAAAGAAAGTGAGTACCGGCTTACTCGGACGGATAAGTGGGGGGCGAGGCCGAATGGACCTATCCTTCAGACGCGGGTTAGCCGAGGGCCAGACACGGGGCAGACACGGGCGATCCAGGGGACAGACACGCTGTAACTACGGGATTGACACGCTATAACCACGACATAGACCCGCCGTAACTACGGCAGGACTTACGCACTAGCGGAGAGGGTAGTCCCTCCGGGACTCCAAAAACCGCTTGAAATGGCCGGTTTCTACCGGGGGATAGTCCCTCCGGGACTCCTTTGCGGGCGTTTTGAGC
>JBKJUQ010000121.1:0-2136 GCA_046590685.1 Hymenobacteraceae bacterium | reverse complement strand
ACCGCGTCGAACCCGGTGAGCAGCGCGGGTAGCTCGCCGCGCAGCGTGGCCGGATCGTCGGGAAAGTGAAACTCGTGCACTTCGGCCCCCGCCGCGCGGGCGGCCACGGCCAGCATCAGCGCGTTGGAGCGGCGGATTTGGTACGGCCGCGGGGTGGCCGTGACCGGCACCAGCTCATCGCCGGTACTGACGACGGCGACGCGCGGCCGGCGGCTAACCAGCAGCGTAGCGGCGCCCACGGTGGCGGCCACCGCGACCTCCGGGGCGCCGAGCCACGTGCCGGGCAGCAGCAGCGGCGTCCCGGGCGGACAGTCGGAGCCTTGCCGATGCACATTGTGGCCGAGGGCGGGCGGCGGCACCAGCAGGGTCGCGACGCGCCGGCCACCGGGCGCGGGCGTCAGCCGCAGGTCTTCGTAGCGCACGACGGTATCGGTGCCGGGCGGGAGCGCCGCGCCGGTCATAATCTCCACCGCGGCGGTTGGGTCGCGCAGGGGTTCGGGCGGTTGGCCGGCGAGCTGGGTTCGCGCGATGACGAACTCGGTTTGCCCCGCCGCCACCGCCGCGAAGGCCACGGCCACGCCGTCCATCGTGACCCGGTCGAAGGGCGGAAACGGCCGGTCGGCGCCGATGACCTCGCGCAGGATGCGGCCGGCGGCTTCGGCCAACAGCACCGATTCAGACGGCAGGGGGCGCACGGTGGCCCACACGCGGCGGGCGGCTTCTTCGACGGTCAGCATTACGAGCAGGTCAGGATCAGGCGCAAGAATACGGCGGGGCGAGGCCGAAGCCCGCGGCGGGCGGACCTTTGCCCCGGCGCGGCCGGCTGGTTGGGCGCGCTCCCGCTCATGCCCGACTCCTCGCCTCTCCGCCTGACCCATATCGACGACGCCACCGGCCAACCCGCGATGGTAGACGTGAGCGCGAAAGCGATTTCTCGGCGCGTCGCCACGGCCCGCAGCCGCGTCGTGCTCGGCGCCGACCTGCTCGCGCTGGTGCAGCACGGCGATCTGCCGACGCGCAAAGGACCCGTCTTCCAGACCGCCATCATCGCCGGGGTGATGGCCGCCAAGCGCACCGCCGACCTCATCCCGCTCTGCCACCCGCTCGGGCTCGACGACTGCCAGATCCGCATCCACGTGGCGCTGCCCGACGCCCTGCTGATTGAGTGCACGGCGGTAGTGACGGGCAAGACCGGTGTGGAGATGGAAGCCCTGATGGGCGCCTCCGTGGCGGCCCTCACGGTGTACGATATGTGCAAGGCGCTCTCGACCGACATCGTGATCCAGGAAACGGGGCTGATTCGGAAGACGGGTGGCAAGCGCGATTTTCAGTACGAAGGTCAATGAACCCGCCGGTGAATCACCACGACAAGCACGCCTACCTGGCGCGGCCCACCGCCGGCGATTTCCACCGCCACGAGCTGGCGCTGCTGGGCGCGCCGTGCGGCGTCATTCAGGACCTGGTGACGCGCCTGCTGCCGCACCTGGCCCCGGCCCTGCAAGTCGGCTACGTCGACGCCGACCACGCCACCGGCGATGGCGCCCCGCCGCCTGACTCGCTGCTGCCGGCAGGCGCGGGCGCCGAGCTAACCGACAAGATTCATTTCCGGCGGCTTGATTCGGCGGCCGAGATCACCCCCTTCGCGCAGCGCTCCCAGCTGGCGGGGCTGGACGCGGTGCTCGTCAACGGCAACCACTTTCGCGCCCGCCAGCAAATCGTGCTGCTCGACCCGCGCAAGCCACTGGATAAGAAGCTCGACCGCCTGACCGATGTTCAGCTGATTCTGCTCAGCGAAGGCCAGACCGGGCTGCCGGAGGTTTTGCGCGCCCACCTCGGCGCGGCGGCCGACACCATTCCCGTGCTGCCGCTGGCCGATACTGCCGCCCTCGCGGCGTGGCTACGTGGCTGGTACGCGGCGGCGCTCCCCGTCGTGCGCGGCCTGGTGCTGGCCGGCGGCCGCAGCCAGCGGATGCAGACCGATAAGAGTCGCCTGCGCTACCACGGCGCCGCGCAACGCGAGGTGGCCGCCGCGCTGCTGGCGCCGTTCTGCCAGGACGTCTTCATCTCGGGTCAGCCCGACCAGCTCACCGATCTGCCGGCGCACCTCCAGCCCCTCCCCGACCAGTTCCTCGGCCT
>JBKJUQ010000428.1:0-4205 GCA_046590685.1 Hymenobacteraceae bacterium | reverse complement strand
ACCGGTATGCCTGGTACACGACGTCCACCGGCGGCACGCCGATCGCCGGCGCTACCGGTGCTACTTACACCACGCCGAGCTTGACGGCCACCACCACGTACTACGTGGCCGTATCGCCGGCCGCAGGTTGCGCTGGGCCGCTCGTGCCGGTAACGGCCACTATCCGCCCGCTGGCACCAGCACCCGTCATCAGCCAGAGCCCCCAGCCAAGTGGCGTTGTGTTGCTCACTAGTAGCGCTGCCACCGGCAACCAGTGGTACCTGAACGGCACCGCCATTGTCGGCGCCACCGCCCTCACTTACACCGTAGCGACGTCGACCCAGAGCGGGTCCTACACGGTGCAGTCGATCGTGGGCGGGTGCGCTTCGGCCCTGTCGGCGTCGGTGGCCGTAGTTGTGACGGGTGCAACTCCTGAGTTGGCCGCCGCGCTCTGGCAGCTGTGGCCAAACCCGGCCCGGCAGACCGTCCAGCTCTCGGGGGCTCCCGCCCGCACCGAGCTGGGGGTATTCGACGCTACCGGGCGACACGTGCGCATTGCGCAGACCGACGCAACCGGGGCTGTCCAGCTCGACCTCACGGGCCTGCCACGCGGACTTTATGCGGTGCGCATCGGCCGCCAAGTAAAGCGCTTGGTGGTAGAATAAGGAAGGGCCTTAGAAAGCAGCCGGGGTATAGCTAATCTCCGCATCAGACCGACCAAGTCCCATAGGGAGGGTAAGGCAAAACGGCCTCTCTCCCAGAAAGTGTCCCCTGAAAAAGAAAAACCCCGTTTCCAGGCTGGAAGCGGGGTTTTTGTATTCCGTAGGCGATAACTGAGAGGTATTTAACTGGAGACATCCGCCTGATCATTAATCAGAAACTGAATGAATACCTTAAAAGTACTTGGCCCGCGTGCGGCGATTGACGAGCCATTTGAGTTGATATGCTATCGTGGCGGCAAAAGGGAGGCTACTACAATACCAAAATGGCAAAGGATCGGGAGCCATACTGCCCGGCGAACCTTTGTCACGCTAACTCTGGAGAAGGGAGTGCGCTCGGAGACCATTATGAAGGTGACGCGTCATAAAGACTGGAGGTTATTTCAACGGTATGTAAACATCACCGACCTTGCAGTAGAAAAAGAGTTTGCTAAAATTCTTGTTGACGCTTGATGGGTCAGTAATTCATTAACTAAAGCTTAGCAGGTTTCAATCGCGGCTTACTCCACCGGCGCTGCTTTCTTGTTTAATTCTTTCACCGGCACGATCAGGTCGCGGAGCCAGGTGGGGCGAGCGGGTGGCTGCCGGGCAAGCTGCTCGCGCCATTCCTCATCGGTGAGGCGGATGGGGCTTTGAAACTCGTAATAGCTGAAGACAGCACCGCGCGCAATAACCGGTACGCCGTTGATTTCGACTAGCACGTAGAGCGCATCGGCGGCCCCAACGGCTTCTTCGAGCACGTCGGCGTTGAGGGCGTAGACATCGGCGACGACGCCGATGTGGCGCTCGCGGTCGGGCAGCTGCTGGGTTTTGAGGATGCTGAACGTGAGCTGCTCGGCGCGCCCGCCGATCCACGAGAGCTCGTCCATCTCGGCTTTGGTCAGGGGCTGGTGGGCGACTTCCTTACGAGCCATTCCCAGGAGCAGGGTGGCCATCTCGCGCAGCTCTTTGTTGAGGCCCGTCAGATGCTCGGTACTCGCGTCGAGGCGGGTGAGGGTCTGCTGCTGGTAGGCGAGCAGGCGGAGCGTGGTTTCCCAGAAGGGGAGGTTGGGCTCGACGTAGCCCAGATGTTGCGGCGGCGGCGGCCCACCGCCACCGCCCGCCTCGGCGCCCATCGGCTGCTCGGTGTACAGCAGCAGGTCGTGCTTGAGCTCGGCCCAGCCGCCGAGTGCGGTGCTCAGGTTGCGCTTGCGCCAGGCGGGCGTTTGGGTGTAGCGCTCGCCGGGCACGGCCGGCTGGGCGTTGACGCTCAGCAGCAGCTCTATCGTCTTGGCGTAGAGGTTATGGTCCCAGGGCGTGGCGCCGGGCCGCGCGAACTGCCGTTGCAGGGCGCGCAGCGAGTCGGGATAAGCGGGCCAGGTCGCGGCTTCCCGGTAGTGGTTGAGGAGCACGTCCTGGGCCGTGGAGTCGCCGAAGGTGGCGAATACGTCTAGACCTTTGGGAAACCGCCGCAACGGCCTGGGGTCAAGGATGTGGGTGAGGCGCGAGAGAATTTCGGCATCGAAGGTGTAGCGCCCCGCCGTGAACAGCAGGGTCGGCCGGGCCAGCGCGGTAGCGGCCAGCGCCGTGACGCCCTTCGGGCGGATGCGGTCGGTACCGGTGGCGAGCAGGGCCGTGCGTAAGCGGGCGAGGGTTTCGGGGGCGGCGAGCTGGTCGAGCGATTGGCCGGCGTAGGAGGTCCGGAGCAGGCGCCGCAGGTTGGTGAGCGAGCGGTTGTCTTCGTCGCCGGCGAGCAGATTGATCACCTGGGTGAGCTTATCGAAATGACGCGCGCCGGTAGGGCTGGCGTCGAGGGCCTGCGCCAGGGCAAGGGCGTTGAGCAGACCAGCGTCGGAGTCGAGAAAGACCGGAGCAGTGTTAAGCCACTTCATCGCGCGGAAAAACCGCCGGGTCGTGTCGGTGCGGGTATACATCCCGCGCGGCTTGAGGGCGTTGTACTGAAAGAGCGAATCCTGGAGCAGAACCGAGGCCTTGGCCTGGGCAGCGGTAACAAGGGCGACTTCCTGGGCGACCAGCCCCCGGTAAGGCTCGCTGACGGGACTGCGCCGGCCGGTCAGCAGCTCGGCGGCGACGGCGTAATAGGCCGCCGCCCATTCGGCGGCGCGACGGGCTTCGGGTGCCTGGCAGCGCGCCGCGAGCGCTGCCGCCTGGCCGTGGCTGCTGGTCAGCAGGTCCGTGAGCAGGGGCACCAGCCGCTTTTCTTCAACGTCGCTCAGAATCCCGTTGAGGTACTTGTGGAGCAGCTGTAGAAACAGGTCGGTAGTGACGAACGTGGGCGTATAGTCGTACTGATTCTGATCGTAGAGATAGAAGAGCTGCTCCTCTGGGGTGGGGACGATGACGAAGTTTTGGCGGGTAAGCGCGGCGCGCATCGCAGGCGTGACGAGCAGCTCGCGCTGGTTCGACGCGAAGTCGACGTTGAGGAGCGAGTAGCCGTTCTGGGGTGCCACGCGGGTTGGCAGCAAGGCCAGCTCACGGGCGTGAACGCGGGCCACGAAGGCCAGCTCCTGGCGGTTGAGCGGCACGCGGAATCCTTCGACATCCCAGATCGGCCGGTAGTAGGGGCGTTTATCGAAGTGCTGGCGAAGGGTGGCGTTGTCGAAGCAGTAGCCATTGCGCGCGTACACTTCGTTGCGCAGCAGCAGCAGGTCGAGGTACGACTTGCCGGTCAGGTCCTGCGCGTAGTCGAAGAGGGGAAGCGTCGGCTGACGCGGCGGCTCGTGGCTCTCGTTTCGCCGGGCGGACTCCTCCTCCTCATACCAGCCTTTTAGGTGCTCCAGTTGATAGAGCTTCGCGAGGGCAGTTTTGTCTTCGGTCGGCAGGATCGGTACCTGCTCGCCGAAGCCGTTATCGTGCACGGTGGCGGAGAGGGTGGTGGTGGCCGTGCCCAGCGCATCAGAAGATGGGGCGGTCTGCGGCCGTTGCAGCCAGTAGATCAGCACGGCGCCAAACAGTAGTACAACGGCCGCACCGGCCAGCAGAATCTTGTTGCGACTCATAGAAGAAAGCGCGAATACGCGGCATCAAGGGAAAGCCGGCGTGCCAGGAAACGGTCGAGCGACAGACCGAAGCCCTGCCAATAGTAGCGCCCGATACAGTAGCCTTGGCCGGCCGGGTGCTCAATGGTTTGAATGAAAGTGCGGCCGTCGGCGCCGCGCCCGGCCCGGAAATATACCAGCGGAAAAATCACGCGCGATCCCAGCCAGCGTGGGCGCAGCCGCCCGGTGGAATCGAGGTGGTAAATGAACAACCGCCGCTGGATGGTGGAGTCGAAGTGGGTGGTTTTGATGGGGCCGACGAGTACATCCACCTGCCCGTCGTTGTCCGCGTCGGCCTGCGTGAGGCGGTACACCGGGTAGTGGAAGCTGGTGGTGGCGCGGCGGGCCTGACTGCCATGGCCCACCCGCGAGCCCACTCGGTACTCGCGCGTAGCGGGCCGGTACGAGAGCCGTACGCGGGCCGGCCCGGAGGCAGTCGAAAGATCGAGTTTCCGCACGAAAAAGCCGG
>JBKJUQ010000390.1:0-2340 GCA_046590685.1 Hymenobacteraceae bacterium | reverse complement strand
GACGTCGATGGTGCTCAAAAGAGATTGGTTTTACCCTCCATCGACGCCGATGAGCCCCGAAAGCAATCCGGTTGAAGGTCCATCGACGTCGATGGACCCCAAAAGCATTCCCGTTTGAGCACCATCGACGTCGATGGACCTCAAACGCAATCCCTTTTGGCCACCATCGACAGCGAGGCCGCCCGGCCGGCGACGGGGCAATATTAGGGAATAGTCGGAGAACGGCAAGAGGCTCGCGCTGCGCAAGCGTACTTTCGTTGGGAAGGCCGGTTGTGTGTGCGCTTGGCCGGCTCGTTTCGCTTCCTCTTCTTTTTCTTTCTACGGCATGAATACTTTCTCCGCTTCTTTTTGGCTGACGCTCGCGGTGGGGCTGGCCTTGCTGGCCGCCCCGGCCGCCGCCCAGTCGGGCTGGCCCGCCGCGGACGAGGTGAGGGGCCTCTACCGGCCCAGCGCCCCCGCAGGTTTCGATGAATCGCGGCTGTCCCGCCCCGCCTCTACGGGCGCGGCCCACCGGCCGGGCAGGGTGGCCGCGCAGGTGCCGCAGGAGAGGGTTCAGTACAGCTGGTTAGATTCGATGTGGACGCGGGCCACGGCCACTACGTACACCTACGATGCCGCCGCGCGCTGCACCTCGCTAACCATCCGCGACTCGACTTCCGGCATTCCCTCTGAACGGCGCAGCTATCAGTATGGGGCGCATCAGGGGTACACAATGGGGATGTTGGAATGGTATATTAATGGCGCTTGGGTAAAGGCAGGTCGACGGCAGGTGGCCTATGATAGCCACGGCTACGATACGCTGAACATCTCCGAGACGTGGCGCGACAGTGTGTGGGCGCCGCAATGGGGTTGGCGCAACGACCTCACCTACAACGCCGCCGGTGACCTTGCTGAGCAGATAGGCTGGGCAATGAATATGGGGACGAACGACTACCGCAAGGCCAGCCACCGCACCTGGCAGTACGCGGGCGACCAGCTGACGTCGTTGCAAATCCAATACTGGGACGGAAGCGCGTGGGTCAACTTGCTACAGCGCGTCGATTTTACCTGGACAGCGGATGCGACGCCGCGCCTGCTCGGGTACCGCGAACAATACTGGAACGGCACTGCCTTCGTCGACAGTACCCGCTTCACGTACCAGTACGGCGCCAACGGCAGCTACGACATGCTGATGGAGAAGGCCACCGGGCCAGGGGGGGGCTGGCAGCCCGCCCGGCGGGGGCGCCACATTTACGACGTCTACGGCAACGTCACCTTGTCGGAGGGAGAGTATTGGGACTCGGCTACCGGCTGGCAGCTGCGGGGCGGCCGCCGGACCACGCACACCTACCGCCCCTCCGGCGAGCACGTGCGGGAAGTGCAACAGGATTACAACCTCGCCACGCGGAAATACGCGTACTACCAGCGGATCAACTACCACGACTTTCTCACCATCGTCACCGGCCTGCCCGCCGAAGATGGAAAAGACGCAAGTATGCGTCTCTACCCCAATCCCACTACCGGCCCGGTCACGGTGGAAGCGCCTGCCGATGCCACCACCGCCACCGTGCGCGATGCCGTCGGCCGCGTGGTGCAAACGGTGCGCATCGTGCCCCAGGCCGGGCGCGTAGCGCTCGACTTGAGCACCCTGCCGGCGGGCGTCTATTCTGTTGGGCTGCAAACTCCGGCCGGCCCCGTGGTGCGACGGGTGGTGCGGCAGTAGGGGGGACCGCTTATACTTTCACGCCCGGGACGGCTTGATCGCCCGTATTTCATCGCTTTCCTATGGCTTTTCCTTGCGCTTCTTCTTGGCTCGCACTCGCCGTGGCGCTGACCTTGCTCAGCCCGGCCGCGCACGCGCAGGCCAGCCGTCCGGCGCCCATTGCGTTGTCCGTTTCGGTGCCGGGTGCCCCCGTTTGGCCGGCCCGCTTCGGCGAGCCCCCCGCGGCGGCTGGTGCCAGCTGGGCGCTCCGCCCGGCCAGCCCCGCCGATGTGATCGTGGCGGAGGAGGCGATCGCCTACGACTGGTACTGGCACGACACCGTGTGGCAGAACCCCGTTCACCAGATCATGACCTATGATGCCGCCGCGCGCCTGATCGGCATCGAGTTCAGCGATTCCCTCACCGGCGCCAACCCCAGCCGGCAAACGTTCACTTACAACGCGCGCGGCCAGCTCACGGAGCGGCTCTTTGAAGGCCCCATCGCGGGTACCTGGTACCCCCTGGAGCGCTACGTCTACACGTTCGACCCGGCCGGTAATCCGCTGGAATCCCGCCGGGAGGGAGGGAATGGCACCACTTGGGTAATCCGCAATGCCACGCAGCACGAGTACCAGTACGACGCCGCCGGCCGGGTCACG
>JBKJUQ010000368.1:0-4952 GCA_046590685.1 Hymenobacteraceae bacterium | reverse complement strand
AGGGCACGGGGGGCATCCCCTGTCGGGTTTCTTCCTTCGGAAAGGGCACAGGGGGCATCCCCTGTTGGGTTTCTTCCTTCGGGAAGGGCGGAGGGGCTATCCCCCGCTGGGTTTCTTCCTTCGGGAAGGGCGGAGGGGCTATCCCCCGCTGGGTTTCCTCTTTCGGGAAGTGCACGGGGGATACCCCGCGCCGGGTTTCTTCCTTCGGAAACGGCACAGGGGGTTTCCCCCGGGGTGTGGCGTCCATCAGGGCGGCGGTGGGGGGGCTTTTGCTGACGGACGCGCACGCCAAACCGCCCGGCAAAGGCCGCCTCCGGTTGGATAAGCGGGCCTTGCCGGGCGGTTTGGCGTGCGCGGAACGCAGTTACTGCTTCAGAATACGCTTGCGGGGGGGCGTGAGGAACACTTCGACGTTGGCGAACCCGGAGTTGTTGAGGCGCGAGTCGATCAGCTTGTTGCCGGCCGTGCGGTTGCCGGGCTCGTTGAAGACGTTGAACGAGACGTAATAGCGGTAGCCGGCTTCGGCCGCCACCCACAGAAACGGCAGGATCTCGCGCTCGGCGCGCAGCTTGCCGGCGATGTCGGTGCGGCGGAGCTCGTGGCCGTCGCCGAGGGCCGGCCCCAGATTCACGGTGTAGGCGTTGCCGGCTACCTCGTAGCCGCCGTAAAAGAGCGTTTGCGCGTTGAGGTTGTAGCGCACCCGCGCCTTGGCGGGCAACAGGCCCTCGAAGCCCCAGTGGTCGGACCACGTTCGGTTGTAGATAACGCCGGGGAAGACCGAGACTCGCCCGAAGGTATACCCGTACTGCACCCCAATGGCGATGGATTCGCGCGGGGAGCGCTTCCAGCCATAAAACAGCTCGGCGGAGTATTTCAGGTACTTATTGAGCGGCAGGCGACGGTCGCGCGGCTTATAGTCGCCGTTAAGCTCGCCTTTGCCGCGGATCAGGAAGTACCGACGGCCGTCGATGGGACGCAACACCACCAGCTGCGTGCCGATGGTCCGCAGGTTGCGGTCATCAATCACGTTGTAGAGCGGGTAGCGGCGGGCCTCTACGCGGTTATCGAAATTGTACTGCGACTTCTCGTAGTTGAAGCCGAGCACGACCTTGAGGTGCGGATGGTTCCAGAGCGGCGCGTACGCCTTAACGGTGAAGACGTTGAGCTTGGCGATCTGCCCCGCAGAGCTGCCGATGCTGTCCTGGCCGGTACTGGTGATGCTGAAGTCGGGGGCTCGCTCGTAGCGCACGATCACGCCCTTGCTTGGCCCCATACCAAGTACGGAGGGGTTCGCGAACTCCTTGCTGTCGGTGGGGCTGCTGGCGTTCTCGCCGTGGGCGCGGGCCGAATCCACGGGGGTCCGCGAGCCGGGGTTGACTATCTGCGCGTGGATTGGCTCCGTCAACAGGACAAGCGCCAAAACAGCGTACAGGACAACGGAAGAGTGACGCATCGGCACAGGGAACGGAAAAAAGCGGGGGACATCAGGCGGGCAAGCCGACTGTTACGCACCGCACCCCGCAACGTTGGCAGAGTGAGGCATGCGGGTAGGCCGTGCGCGGCCTAAAACAGGAAGCTGAACTGCACCAAACCGAGTGTTTCCTCGCCGTGGGCGATGGTCGCCGTGATGACGGCCTGCTTGAGGATGTCGATCCACACGCCCCCGCCGTACGCGGTGTGCAGGTCGCGCAGGCCGCCCGGGTCGCGGGCGGTGAAGACGCGCCCCGCGTCGTAGAGGCCCAGTAGCCCGAGGGAGCCCGGGAAGAGGTAGGCGTTGAACTTGATCAGCTCAAGCCGCACCTCGCCGTTGGCGTAGGCTGAGTTGCGCCCCGCGAAGCGCGTGCGCCGGTAACCGCGCAGATTCGTGGTGGTGCCGAGCGTATTGGCCTGCCAGAAGCGGTAGTCGCCGTAGTTGCGGGCTGCACCCAGGCGCCCGGCGAAGGTGAGCTGGAAGGGGAAGGTCGGGGAAACGTAAAATATCACCTCCGACGTCAGCCGCCGGAAGTTGAGCTGCTCGCCGTTGAGCTGCCACGACGCGGCGTACTCCGTGTTCCAGCGGATGCCGAGCCGCGGATTGGCGGGGGAGGTGGCCGAGCCCAGGTTCAGGAAGGCGCGGGCGCCAGCGTAGCGGCTGAGGTTGAAGTCGGAGGGGCGGATATCCGGATCGCCGACCACCTCCCGGCCGAGCGACTCCTGATCTACCCGAAACTGATCATACTGGGGTCCCGCGCCCACCTTCATAAAGCCGAAGATATCGCGCTCCAGCGTCGGGGAAATGAAGAACCGGCTGAACCGAATCCGGTAGTCGCCGATGACGCCCTTGTTCGTCTCGCCAATGGAAGCATTGTCCGTCCGGTTACCGAGGCCGAAGTAGTTGAAAAGCAGCTGGGGGCCGTAGAGGTACGACTTGATCCCCAGGTTTGCCTTGCCGATCAGCTGCCGAAATTCGCCGTCGTAGCGCACGTTGTACGCGCCCGAGCGGAAGGCGTAGTTCGCGATCAGCGAATGCTGCTGTGAGTACGGCGCCTTGCGGAAGCCCGCCCGGCGGTACACGAAGCCCCCGCCGACGTAGATGCCGTCGTCCGGGTTGAATTCAAGGGAAAGCTTGGGCCCGGCGTACGGGATCTTATACGGTTTCGCGTCCCAGGCATTCACCGCATCTCCCACGTCCGTGCGGTTCTTGGTATCGGCGTTGAGGCGCAGCTCGTTTTGCTCGTCGTTATTGTCGTAGACCACGGTCTTGCGCAGCGGGCCGCGCACGGTGGCTTCACTCACGATCTTGTCCTTGCCCTCCCCCCCAATCACCCGCACCCGCGCCCCGCGCCCACTCGTGCCACTGAGGTTGAACTCGTCGTCGCCGCCGAACCCGAACAGGCGAATCTCCTTCGTCACGCTGGCCTCAAACTCGCGGTCGAAGAGGGGCTTGTAGTCGCCGTCCTTCGTGATCTTGTCCACCCGGACGCGCGTATTGCCGTTTTCGAGGCGCTCGACCGTAAAGCGTTCGCGCTTGTCGCTGCCGGCTACCTCCACGTACTTATTCAGCACATCGTAGTAGCGCCCGGCCAGCTCGGGCAGCGCATCGCGGCGGGCGCGCAGCTTCCCGGCGATATGATCGCCGTGCAGCTCGTAAATGCCCGCCGGCCACTTGCGCAGCGACGCTTCAATCGCTTCGTCCGTCAGCCGGGTTTTGATATCCTGGGCCTGCGCGATCCATTGCGCCCGCGTGACGGAGGCGGTAAAGTGGCGGTCGTTGTTGAGGGCCGTAAGGTTGAGGCCCACATAATCTTTGAAATCAGCCTGGAAGCTCTGGAAGTTGCGGATGGCCCACTTGCGGCGCACAACCCACGGCACCACGCCGTCGCCGAGCAGGAAGGCCACGTCACGGTCTTTGGGCACGGCCGTGTACTCGGCGCCCTTCTTGGTTTTATGCTCGGCCCAGCGCCACTGGCCTTCGTGGCGATCCCAGTCGCCGATCACCATATCAAAGAGCCGCGAGCGGGCGAAGGCTTCCTCGTTGATGAAATTGTCGTTGTCTTTCTGGCGCTTCTCCAACACCTTGTCCGTCCCGACCAGATTGCGGGCGTAGCCGAGGTCGGCGTTGTTTGCTTGATTGTCGCGCGCGTCTTCCTCCAGCGTCACGAGCGTGTTCTTGAAATCATCGCGGTACTGTCCCAGCCGCGGATCATCCGGAATCCAGAACAAGCGCGCGTTGGAGTGCAGGATGTTGGCCGCCTCCGCCAGCCCCGACACCGCGACGGCCGCGTAGGGATGCTGGGCCGTGATCTGGTCGAGCAAGACGTCGCGCGCGGCGGTTTGCCGCAACGCTTCGGGCAATACCTGAGCGGGGTCTTTCACCACGGAGCGCAGCACGAAGGTTTGGCCGTCCGGGGTGCGCACTTTCAAGCTTTTGGTTTGCTTGCCGCCACCTTTCTGGTAGGGCTCCAAGCCGCCCAGCTCGCGCCCTAAGTCGAGGTACGGCACCCGGATCGGCGTGCGCCACTCGGCTCGGTAGTGCTCGCCTAACAACAGCTTCTTGAGGCCCTTGGCGCTGGTGGTCGGATTGGGCGCGACCGTCTTGACCGAGTCGGTGTAGTTGGCGCCTTCGGCCTTGACTTCGGCGACGGCCGGAATCTCGCGGGTGTAGATTTTCTGGCGGAAAGCGATGCTCCCGGTTTCGCCCTTGTCTTTGGCGGTCCAGAACTCGGTCCATACGTCGCCGTTTTTGTAGTAGTTAACCCGGGCAAACCCCTTTTCCTTGAAGTTGAAGTTGCCGTAATCATCGCGTACGTGCTGGGTCTTGCACCCCGAGCCGCTGACGATGTGGTGGTAGTTGGGCCCTTCGAGGTACTGGAGGTTGTGCTCGTGGCCGGTGGCGTACACCACGTTCGGGTACTTCTTGAAGATCGCTTCGAGGCCGTTCTTATAGGCCTGGTAGGCCGGGAACGAGATATCCTGCGAAACGCCGCCGTATTTGCGCGCGAACGGGTACACCGAGCCGATGATGGGCAGCGGCAACAGCGCGTACTTATTGACGATGGCGAGCGGAAAGATGTGGTCGGCGAGGGTGAAGTACCCCCCGTGGATACCTGCCGACAGAATCGGGTGGTGCGCCACCACCATCACGTGCTCGCCTTTGTGCTTGGCGAGCAGGTCGTCGAGGCGAGCGAAGAACTCGTCTTCATTCGACACGTCGCAGGCGTTGTTCGGGCCGTACGGCCGCTCAAACTGGTGCAGAAACCACTGCGAGTTGATGGCGATCAGGACTACGTCATCAAAAACCTTCACCTCAAACGGCCCCGGGCAGCCGTCGCTGGGCACGTACGTATCGCCCCCGAGTACCAGGATGGAATCCTGCGAGCGCAGGTATTTCTCGACGTACGCTTCCTCGTAGGCGTTGCGCTGGAGCCCGTCGGGTGAGCCCTGCCCCCAGTCGTGGTTGCCCGGCACCATGT
>JBKJUQ010000337.1:0-6939 GCA_046590685.1 Hymenobacteraceae bacterium | reverse complement strand
CGTCGTGGAGCACGGCCGCTATCGCGGGATCAGCTCCTTGAAATCGGCTAGGGTGGTGGCAGTTACTGTATCCTCATCCGCGTAGCCGAACCCGCGATAGCGGCCGTGCTCCACGACGACGATGGTGCGCTCGCCGCTCTGGCGGCCGCGGCCGATGACGACAAAGCTTTCGTGTTCGAAGGTGAACGAGGCGATCGCTTCGAGGACGCGCTTGTTGTAGGCCTCCTTGGGCTCCAGGCCCACGCAGGCGCCGGCGCAGCGCCGCACCTGGTAGTCAAAGCACGAGGCGCCCGGCGCCGTCCGGTACAGGTCGCAGAGCTTCTGACAGAGCTGATACTTGGCGACTTTGTGAAACAGGAAGCCTTTGGCTTTGAAGCCGTTGTTGAGCGCGATGACGGGCTGCTTGCCCGGCGTATCGGCCTTGCCGTAGCGGAAGGTGAGGTAGCCGTCGGCATTTTCCTCCAGAAAGACGCCCGTCGCGAACACGCTCCGCCGCTGCGCCCGGTTGTAGGGGGGCTTGTGGAGCTTGATCAAATGCGATTCGTAGAGCAGCGCTACCAGCTCGGAGCCCGTGGGCTCCCAGGTGATATCGGTAATGGAGTTTTTGAACTCAGCCGACTTACGGCTTTTGAACTCCACGGCGAAGTGTTGGGCGATGCGCTTGCGGATGCTGATGCTTTTGCCGACGTAGAGCAGCCGGCCCGTTTCGTCCCAGAAATAGTACACGCCGGCCGCGTCGGGCAGCGCGGCGACGCGCTCCGGGGGCAGGTTGGGCGGCAGCAGGCTCTGCTTCATCGCCGCCTTGACGGGAGCGTCGTGCTTGTCGGCGACGCCCGTCTCGATGGCCGTCCGGTTCACGTCCATGAGGCGCGTGAAGAGGTGGGCGGTGGCTTGGGCATCGCCAAACGCCCGGTGGCGGTTTTCGAGGGGGATCTCGATCGACGTACATAGCTTGCCGAGCGAGTAGGAGGGCAGGCCCGGCAGCAGCGCCCGGCTCAAGCGCACGGTGCACAGCGTCTTGCGCGAGTAGGTGTAGCCGAGGTCGGCAAACTCTTTTTTGATGAAGGAGTAGTCGAAACGCACGTTGTGCGCCACGAACACGCAGCCCTCAGTGAACTCCACGAGCTTACGCGCTACCTCCGGGAAGCGCGGGGCGTCGCGCACCATCTCGTTGGTGATGCCGGTGAGCTTCTGGATGTACGCCGGAATGAGCCGCTCGGGATTGATGAGCGTCGAGTACGAATCAACAATCTGGTGGCCGTCGTGGAGAAAGACCGCAATCTCGGTGATGCGATCCTGGGCGGGCTGGCCACCAGTGGTTTCAATATCGACGATGGCGTACACGAAAGGCGAAGCAGGAAGGGCCGGGCAGAGCAGTTGAGGGACGACGGGCAGATTCGGTGCAAAACAGCCGTAGTGCCGGGGGTGTTCCACTACCTCTCCTCATTGCCCAACAATACTCCGGCCCGTGGATAAGGATGCCAAAGATGCTGACCCAACCGCGACAACCGTTAGGGGGCGTGCCGCCGGTCACAGATGGCGCCGCCGCCTGCTGGAAGGGTTGCGGTAGGCGGCGCTTCAGGCGAACGGGAGGGGGCTTGGGAGAGAGTGGCCACTGGGCCGGAGCCGGCCCCGGACTTCGCGAAGCGCTGGGATTGGCGGTAGGCTGCTGATGGGCCAGCTACGGGGCAGGTACGGGCAAGACTTGGGCAAGACTTGGGGCAGCCTTGCTGGAACTACGGGCAAGACACGCCGTAACCCTGGGGTAACCCCGGAATAGCCACGCGCTAACGGTGCGCTAACGGCGCCCTACGCGCGGGCCGGCGAGGCACGGATAACAGGTTCAGGACGACCGCACTGGTCGAAACAGGGTAGTCCCTCCGGGCCCACTGACTTGATTAAAACTGTTTTTTCTACTGGAGGGTGGTCTCTCCGGGACCGCTGATTTGATTAAAACCGCTGTTTTTACCGAACGTTAGTCCCTCCGGGACCGCCAAAATTGCGTTTTCAGACCTTTTTTTGCCTCTTGCGGTAGTCTTAAGGGTTAACGAATTGACTCGGGGATACAACCGGCGTACCCGATTATCGAGGGGGTGGCGATGGTAGCGGGCAGCTCAAGCAGGCGCCCGGCGCAGGACTCGTAGAACCGGACCCCGAGCACGATGAGCAGGGCAGGGGAAGCGGGGAAGACGGAGGCGGGCAGGGCAAGCGGCCACGTGACTGGCGCGGGGGCGGCCTTGAGGAGGTACGGGCCCGCTTCCGGTCCGGGAGCGACGGCGCAGCAGGTCAGCGCGACGGGATCGAAGAGGGCAAGGCCGAGGGTGAAGCCGTAGTGCGTGGTGCCAGTGGGAGCCGCCAGGGCGCTGACCGGTAGCGCGGGGAGCGTAAATGTTAGCTGGCCCGGGATGGGGGAGGGCGTGAGGGAGCCCCCGGCGTGCCGCCCGGCTGACTGGGGCCGAGCGGCGGGATTGACGGCGAAGCCAGTGAGCGCCGCGAAGTGCTCGGGTAGCAGCTGTCGCTGGCCGCAGGGGTGGGTGGTATCGCGGGCGATGACTCCCCGCAGGGCCCCCGTGAGGCGGCTGTGGTAGCGGGCCGGGAGGTAAGCGGGGAGCGTGGCGCGCAACAGCTTGCTGGTGGTGGAGGCCAGGCCGAACTCGGTGGCATTCTGCCGATTGGGCTCGCGGGTGAGCGAGTGGTGGAAGTCGGGCTTATCGGAGCGACGACGCGCCCGCACTACGCCGTTGCGGCAGCAGGTGAGGCCACCTACTGAGCCGACAAGGCCCAGGATACCTTGTTGAAAAGCCATTGGCAGCCGAGCGAAAAGAGTGCTTTAGGCGCGGTACACAACGCCGGGCGAGAGAGTTCGGGGGAAAGGATGGTTGGGCGAAAAAGTCCCAGGATGCCCCTTTGAGCCCCCAGACGGGTGCGGGGGCGATTGTCTCCGGGCCAAGACTGTGTTTCCGGCCTCACCAGCTGCCTCCCAGAAAATGGAAACGCCGCCTGCCGGAACGGTTCCGGCAGGCGGCGCTTCACTCGAAGAACGGCTGAATAGGGGAGACTCGGACTTAATTGCCCGACTTCAGGGCCGTTACCTGGTTTTTAGCTTGCAGAATCTGCGCGTGCTGCTGCTCGAAGACGGCTTTCAGGTCCTGCGGCAGCCCTTCGACGGTGAGGGCCGTCTCGTAGGCCTTCAAGGCCGTGGCTTCGCCGGTTTCGCAGGCTTCGAGGATAGCGTCGGCGTTGGTCTGACCGTCGCCGGTTACCATCGATTTGAGGCTGATCCAGCCGCGGTGAACGGCGGCGGCGCCTTCGGTCAGGACGGCTTCCACGGTACTGGCTTTTTCGGCGTGAATACCCAGGCGCGAGCCATAGCCTTCGAGGGTGGAGGCGAACTGCGCGCGCTGTTGGGCAAACTGGCTCAGCGTCGATTTCACGCCGGCGTCGCTCACGTGAGCGGAAGCGGTTTCGTAGCCCTCCTGCGAAGTGTGGTTGAGGGTGAGGATATCGGAGAGGGTGCGGGTGACTTTTTCGTTGGTCATGGCAGTGGTGCGGAAACGATTAGGGTTGAAGAGAAGTCTTCGGTGAATAGCATACTGTCAGCGGCGGCCCTGGGTTGCGCCCAACCCATTCGTGCGCTTTCAGCGCGCTTGGAAGGCGCCGCGTACCTTTGCCCGCGTGGCGCCGGCTTTGTATCCCGGTCGTTCAGCCCTTTTGATTTTGGTCATTCCCTTCTTGTCGCCGTCCCGCTGGCCTGTTCGGCCCTACTTGTTGCCCGCCTGCGTGGCGCTGCTGCTAAGCGCCTGCCAGGCCAAAGAGCCGGCTGCCACCGAACCGCTCCCGAACCTCCAGCAGGTACAGAACCTGACGCCCGCCCAACAGCTCCGTGATGTGACGGCGGCCCTGGAGCAAGACCCCGCCAGCGCAGCGCTGTACCAGCGGCGGGCCCGGCTGTACCTCACGCTCCATAACGGCGCGGCGGCCGTAGCCGACGCCGACCAGGTACTCAAGCTTGACGGCGCGACGGCGCCGAACTACCTGTTGCGCGCCCAGGCGCGCCGCGCCGCCGGCCAGCTCAAGCAAGCCAAGGAAGATTGCCGGCAGGCCGCGCAGCTCGGGTATGATGGTTCCGAGCTGATGGTCCTGCAAGGGGAGCTGGCGTTCATCGATCGCGAGTACCAGGCGGCGATCAACTACCTCAACGAAGCGCTCAAGCGCGCGCCCTTCGAGGAGCGCGCGTACTTCTACAAGGGGATGGTGTACGCCGAAACCGGCGATACGACCCGCGCGCTCTCGAACCTGCAAACCGCGTCGGAGCAAGCGCCCGAGATGGCGGATGCTTTCAGTCAGCTCGCGGCGATCTACCACGCCAAGAAGGACTATAAGATGGCCCGGCAGTACCTGGACGCCGGTTTGCGCTCTTCGCCGTCCGATGGCTTCCTCTACTACAATGCCGGGGTGAACCTAGCGCTCCAAGGGCGCACCGATTCGGCACTAACACTGTTTACGCGCGCCACGGAGCTCGACTCTACGCTGTACCTGGCGCACTACAACGTGGGGGTGTTGCGCTACCAGCGCGATGCCTTTGGTCCGGCCGCCCGGCACCTGCGCGCCGTGCTGCGCCTAGCGCCCCAGGCGCCGCCGAATACGCGCTTGATGCTCGCCGACGCCCTCGACCGCCTCGGGCAGTACCGCGCCGCGGTGCGCGAATACGCCGCGATCGCGCCGGTGGAGCCGCCGGATCCGCGCGTGACCTTCCGTCTCTACCAAGCCAAAACGCGCCTGCGTCAACAGCAAGCCGATTCGGCAGCCGGGCGGCCGTCGCGCGTGGTCAACCTGGATTCCCTTCGAAAAATACGCTAACCAGTTGATCGGCCGCCGGACTCCGACGGCTGAGCGGCCAATTGCCTGACTCACCAGCGCTCTAACTATCCCAATGATCAATATCACGCTTCCCGACGGCTCCGTTCGTCAGTTCGGTGCCGCAGTGACCGGCTACCAGATCGCCGCTTCCATTTCCGAGGGTCTCGCCCGCAACGTACTCGCCGCGCGGGTCAACGGCGAGACGTGGGATGCCGCGCGGCCCATCACGGCCGATGCTACCGTGCAACTGCTGACCTGGAACGATGACGCGGGTAAGGCGACGTTCTGGCACTCGTCGGCGCACTTGCTGGCGGAGGCGCTCGAAGGGTTGTATCCGGGCGTCAAGTTCGGTATCGGGCCGTCGCTAGAGAATGGCGGTTTCTACTACGACGTCGAGCTGCCCGAGGGCCAGACGCTCACGCAGGAGGACTTCGCGACGGTCGAGAAGAAGATGCTGGAGCTGGCCCGCAGCAAGAGCGAGTACGTGCGCACCGAGGTGAGTAAGGCCGATGCCATCGCGTACTTCACGCAGAAAGCGGACCCGTACAAGCTCGATCTGCTCGCCGGACTCGAAGACGGGACGATTACCTTCTACCAGCAGGGCAATTTCACGGACCTCTGCCGCGGGCCACACATTCCGAATACGGGCTTCATCAAAGCCGCCAAGCTGCTCAACGTGGCCGGGGCTTACTGGCGCGGCGACGATAAAGGCAAGCAGCTGACGCGCGTCTACGGCATCACCTTCCCCAAGGCGCAGGAGCTGACCGAATACCTGGAGCGCCTGGAGGAAGCCAAACGTCGCGACCACCGTCGTTTGGGCAAAGAACTTAAGCTGTTCGCGTTTTCCGAGAAGGTGGGCGCGGGGCTACCGCTCTGGCTACCCAAGGGCACGGCCCTGCGCGACCGGCTGGAGCAGTTTCTGCGCAAGGCCCAGCAGCGCGCGGGCTACCTGCCGGTGGTCACGCCGCACATTGCCAGCAAGGCGCTGTACGTGACCAGCGGCCACTACGAGAAATACGGGGCCGATTCGTTTCAGCCCATCAAGACGCCGCAGGAAGGGGAGGAGTTCTTCCTGAAGCCGATGAACTGCCCGCACCACTGCGAGATTTACAAGACCGAGCCACGCTCGTACCGCGACCTGCCGTTGCGCCTGGCCGAGTTCGGCACGGTGTACCGCTACGAGCAGTCGGGGGAGCTGAGCGGCCTGACGCGGGTGCGCGGCTTCACGCAGGACGACGCGCACATCTTCTGCCGCCCCGACCAGGTGAAGGAGGAGTTTTTGAAGGTAATCGACATCGTGCTGTACGTGCTCAAAGCCCTCGACTTTCCCGAGTTTACGGCCCAGATCTCGCTGCGCGACCCCGACAACAAAGCCAAGTACATCGGCTCCGATGAGAACTGGGCGCGCGCCGAAGCCGCCATTCAGGAAGCGGCGCTCGAGAAGGGGCTCAAAACCGTCACGGAGCTGGGCGAAGCGGCGTTTTACGGACCGAAGCTCGACTTTATGGTGCGCGACGCGCTGGGCCGCAAGTGGCAGCTGGGCACGATTCAGGTGGATTACAACCTGCCCGAGCGCTTCGAGCTGGAGTACACCACGGCCGACAACGCCAAGGCCCGCCCGGTGATGATTCACCGCGCGCCGTTTGGCTCGCTGGAGCGGTTCGTCGCCGTGCTGCTGGAGCACAACGGCGGCAATTTCCCCCTTTGGCTCGCGCCGGAGCAGTTTACGGTGCTGCCCATTTCGGAAAAATATAACCGCTACGCCGAGCAGGTGCAGGCCACCCTCGAACAGCACGACATCCGCGGCATCGTGGATTTGCGGGACGAGAAAATCGGGCGAAAAATCCGGGACGCGGAGATGAGCAAAGTGCCGTATATGATCGTCGTGGGCGAGAAAGAGCTGGAAATGGGCACGATATCCGTCCGCCGGCACGGCCAGGGCGATATGGGTACGCTCCCGATTCCGGCCTTCATCGAGAACTTCCAGGCGATGGTGGCGGAAGCGTTTGGGGGATAAGAGAGATGAGCAGATGAGTAGTTGGGTAGATGAGCAGATGGCGGCCTCGTACCTACTCATCT
>JBKJUQ010000286.1:0-13845 GCA_046590685.1 Hymenobacteraceae bacterium | reverse complement strand
GAATCCCACTAAAGCTCTTGCTGCATACCAGCGCGCTTTAGCCCTGGGCTACACCGCGCCGATCGGCCAGATCTACGAGGCGGCGGATATCCGTTTCGATTTCAGCCCCGCGTACATTAAAGAGCTCGCGGAGTTCGTACAGGCTGAGCTGGCGGCGATTTGATATGTGAACTGTGAAGTGAGCACAGTTCACAGTTCACATATCAAATCTCACATCTCCCTCACGCTCCCGTGAGCGAGAACAGCGGCACGGGCTTCGCTTCGGCGGCGGCGGGCACTTGGGCCTGATGCTCCTGTAACCATACGTTATAGGCGCGGGCCGCTTGATCGTAGGTGCCGCGGTAGCGCACGACCAAGTCATCGTGGAGCAGAATGGCCTCAATGAGCTCGCCGATAACGTGGTGCTTCACGGGGTCGACATGCTTACTGGCCAGCTCGCGGAGCGGTAGAAGGACCGCCTCCTGGGCGCGGTCATAGGCATCGATCGAGTCCGACTGCATCGTCAGCTGCTGATAGCGACGGGTGGGGAGCTGGTCGTTCGCTACCTGGAGGCGCTTCACCAGCGCCATATCGGCGGTCGGGATGTAGGCAACCTCCTGCAGAAGGCGTTTCTGGAAAAAGATTTTCTCGTCGTCCGAAGCCGTCATCTGCGCCCAGCGCCCCGCGAGCGTATCGCGTAACACCGTGTACTCGCGTTGCAGCGCGGCCACGTCGGCGGGTTTTGGAGGGGGCGTCTTTTGGTCGGTCGTTTTCGAGCAAGCGGCGGCCAGCAGGAGCAACCCAAGCGAAAAGAGTCTGAGGAAGTGCTTCATTAGCGGGTAAACAGTCGGCTGGTGGCCGGCCGGGGGCGACAACTTAAATCGGTTTGAACTGCTCGAAGCCTTGCTTGCACGCATTGCAGTAGTGGAGCGCCCGGCACAACGTCGGGCCGAAGGGCGTGCGGAGCGTCGTATCGGTGGAGCCGCAGTTGGGGCATTCGGCGTATTCGAGAATACTCAGGTCCTGAATGGGGCCATCAAGGTGCGGCGGGGGCGAAAGCCGAAAGTCGCGGAGTTTCTGGCGCCCGACTTCGCTCAGCCGATTACTCGTCCAGGCCACATCGAAGGTAAGGTTGACGGCAAAATCTTCAATGCCGTGGCGGCGAAGCGTCTGCTCTACTTCGCGCCGCATGTAATCCATCGCCGGGCAGCCGGCGAAAGTAGGCGTCATCTCCACCGTCACGCGCCCGGAAATGGGCGCGATGTGGACGCCCGTAATCACCCCCAGATCCACGAGTGAGAGAACCGGGATTTCCGGATCCATCACCTCGCGGAGCCAGTCGAGGATCTGGGATTCAGTTAACAACCTGTTTGTCATTGCGAGGAGGAGGCTTTGCGACGACGTTGCGAGGAGGAGGCTTTGCGACGATGTGGCAATCTTCGTTTGCTCGGCAATGTGGAGGAGCCAGCACGCCAAGCAAAGTGCGGGATTGCTTCGTCGCAAAGCCTCCTCGCAATGACACTTTTTATGGAATAAATCAGCCTACCAATCGGCGCTCGGGTCGAGCCGGAACACGGCGCTCATCTCTTCCAGTAAGGGCTGTAAGTGCTCGGTATGCTCGCCCCGCCGGCCCCCCATCACGGGCGCTATTGTCAGCAGATCGGGCGTTTCAAGCGCCGTTTTTTCGAGCACGGCCGTGATGCTGGTGAGCCACCGCGCGCGCAACGCCGTTTCGCCGATGAAGACGCCGCCGTCGATCAATTCCTGCTCGTAGGGGGATAGCTCAAAGATGCCGAGCGCGTAGGGTAGCATTTCGTCCAGCGCGGCTTGCAGGCGGCCGATGCTTTCCTCCGTGGCCGAGCCGAGCTGCTTGAGCCACGTATTGGCGTGCAGCACGTGGTACTTAAGCTCGCCCTTAAACTTGCGCGCCACTTTCGCCAGCGGCTCGTAGCTCGAAGTTGCCAAAGCCTCATAGCGCAACGATTCGGCGTGGTCGAACAGCAGATGCCGGATCAGGGCATACTCGTACTCTTCCGTCGGCAGCTCCACGAGCTGGCAGCAGTGAAATTGCGGCGCGTTGCGGGTAAATGCTACGGTATCGGGCTCAGCTTCGCCCAGCTCGTGCAGCAGTGAATACAGCGCGAGCGAATGGCCGAGCTTGTCCTGCGCCATCGACGAGAACGAAATGTCTTCTTCGAGCATCGGGCCTAAGCCGGTCCACTCCGAGTTGCGATGGCCGAGGATGAGGGCATCGTCGGCCATTTTGTAGAGGAGCTCTTTAGTGGCGAGCATCGGGTAGGTGTAAAAGGAGGTTCTCGCCAAGCTCGCCAAGAGCGCAGCCCCTGACTTTGCGCTCTTGGCGAGCTTGGCGAGAGATGAGAAAGCTACTGCTGCGTTCGTTCAGCCTTGAAACGGTCGATCCGGTCCTGCACCTTCCAGTTGATGGCGTCGCGGTATTTTTTGTCCGTAACGGTGGCCCAGATGTCCTTATCTTCTTCGGCGGAGCGCAGCAAATCAGCTGCCCGGACTACCCACACGTTCACGCACGGCACCACCTCGCCGAACTGTGCTTTGGCGGCCGCCAGCGCCTCTTCGGGCGAACCCGCCCGCACGGTGCCGGCGTGGACGTGGCCTTTGCCGCGCTTCTTGAGGTGGAAGATCTCGAAGGCCTCACCCGCATCCGTGGCCGGAGGCAACTCCAGCGTTGAATAGACCGAGATGGCCTCGTCGGTATAGGCCGTCAGGAGCACATCGCGGGTGGCGCATACCCACATGCCCGTACACGGAAACCGCCGGCTGTACTGCTCCTTACCGAACAGGAACGCCACGTCGAGCGACGCCGCGTGCACCGGCCCGACGTACGTAAAGGGCTGACCTTCTTTTCGCTGATGGAATACCTCGAAGGTTTCGAGCTGGTCGAGAGCGGTCTTCGGCTGGTCAGCGTCGGCGCCATCGGGCAGGTGCAGGCGCGTGACGCGCGGGTCGAGGGAGAGTAACATTAATTTTCGATTGAGTGATTGAGTGATTTTCGATTGACCAATCTCAAATCGAAAATCACTCAATCGAAAATGCGTTTACGCCAGCGGCCGAACGTACTGCGTAGTGGGTTTCAGCAGCGCCCGGCGCACCCACGCGCCGCGCTCCTCGGCCTTGCGGCGGACGGCGAGGCGCTCGGCGTTGCAAGGACCGTCGCCGTTGATGACGCGCTTAAACTCGTCCCAGTCGGGCTCGGTGAACTCCCACTGATCGGTTTCCTCGTTTTTGCGCAGATTGGGGTCGGGCAGCGTCAGACCGAGCTCCCAGATCTTAGGGACGTACATATCCAGAAACTGCTGCCGGGCATCGTCGTTGGTGATCATCTTTACCTTCCAGCGCATCAGGATCTCGGTGTGAACGCTCATCTTGTCGGGCGGGCCGAAGAACATCATCAGCGGCGGCCACCAGCGGTTAAGCGCCTCCTGAATCAGCCGGCGTTGGGTCGGCGTGCCGGTAGCGAGGTGCGTCACGGCATCGTGGCCGTACTTGAGGTGAAAGCTTTCCTCGGCGCAGATCCGGTCGAGCGCCCGGCAGTAGGGGCCGTACGAGCCGCGCGCATTCGCCATCTGGTTCACGATGGCGCCCGCATCGACCAGCCACGAGATCACGTTAGAGTCGGCCCAGGTGAAGGTCGGGTAGTTGAAGATATTCGAGTACTTGCTCTTACCGCTCACCAGATCGCTCAGCATCGCCTCGCGGGTTTTACCCAGCGTTTCGGCCGCCGAGTAGAGGAGTTGACCGTGACCAATCTCGTCCTGCACCTTTGCCATCTGCGCCATCTTGCGGCGGAAGCCCGGTGCGCGGGTAATCCACGCCCCTTCGGGCAGCGCGCCGATGATCTCGGAGTGCGCGTGCTGCTCAATCATCCGCGTGAGCTGTTTGCGGTAGAGCGCGGGCATCCAGTCGCCGGGCTCAATTTTCTCGCCCCGCGCGATGCGCGCCTCAAACTCCGCCAATTTGATCGGGTCTTCCAGCTCCAGGCCATCGGCCTTGCTGGGTGCTTCGAAAGTGTTGCCGCCGCCGTACATATGATGGGGGATTGAGTGATTGAGTGATTTTCGATTGTAGTGATTGATTCGGTGAATGCTAAGTGAAAATCACTCAATCACGCAATCGAAAATCACTCAATGAACTAAGGCCGTGGAGAAGCGTGGTAGTGAGTCGTTCGGCGATTTCTTCCGGGGAGAGCGAGCCATCGGGCCGGTACCACGTCGGTAGCCAGTTGAGGCCCGAGAGCAGCCAGAGCGCGGCAAAGCGCGCGTCGTCGGCGGGGAGCCGTAGGGCGCCGGTATCGGCGCCGCGGCGCAGCAGCCCGCGAATCCGGGCTTCGTAGGTCTCGCGGCGCGCCGAAAACTCGGTCAGGGCCGGCTCGGCCAGGTGACGCCACTCCGCCAGGAACACCTGCGAGGCGGCCGGGTCTTGGGTCAGTACACGCACGTGACCATAGATGAGGGCGCGGAGCGCGTCGGTGGGCGACGCGGCCGCAGCTTCCGCTTCGTCGAGCGCGGCAAAAAACTGGTCGGCCAGCCGAAAGCAAATTTCGTGGAGCAGCTCCTGTTTCGAGCCGATATGCGAGTACAGCGAAGGCGCTTCCACGCCGAGAGCCGCCGCAAGGTCGCGCATGCTCGTCGCGACAAACCCGCGGTCCTGAAACAGCACGGTGGCGTGCCGGCGAATCTGGGCTTTGCGTTTCTCGGGAACAGCGGTAGGCATCAGGCGAAGGGAGCAAATCGGGAGTGCGGATGCTGATACAAAGGTCGGTTGCCTAACAGTCGTTAGCAAAATTAGTTTCGCGCAGTGAGTCGCCGACTATCGGGCAGTAACTTTGGCATAATACACCGAAGCTGAGCGAGTTTATGTACCTTCGTGGCCGCTTTTCGCGCAACCTCGATTTATCACCCCCGAACACTTCATTCTGACGATGAAAAAGATGTACATTTTGGCTGGCGCCTTCCTGCTGGCCGCCGCCGGCACTGCCTCGGCCCAGGGCACCGAGTTGTTCTTCTCTGAGTACAATGAGGGCGCGCACCAAAGCGGTACGACCTGCCCCGGTCAGACGGCGCCATCAACCGGCGAAGAAAAAGTAATTGAGGTATATAACCCGACGACTTCAACCGTTGACCTCACTGCGTACTCGATCCGCCGCTACTCTAACGGTTCCCTCAGCGCGACTGAAGATGAGCGCATGGTGCGCACCGTGGGTGCCAACACGATGGGCCCCAGCACCACGTTCGTGATGTCGCACCCGGGTGTCACGCTCGCCGATATCCTGTCCGTAGTTGACCAGAAGGCATCCATCCGTAATTCGGGGGTTAATGCTACGGCATTGTTGGCTGCTGGCGGCCCGGTACAATTTAATGGAGATGATGCAATGGGGCTTGTGCGCTGGACCGGTGCCCAGTCTGGCCAAGGGACAGCAATTCTAGTCGATATCTTTGGCATCATCGGTCATCGGCCGCTGCCCTCCGGCGGAACGGGCACGGGCGCTTGGACGGCTACCGACCTTAATGGTGTGTTCACGTCGTCGGGCAACCAATCACTGATTCGCCGCCCGGGAATATCCGCTGGCAACATCACGTGGAATATGAACGTGAACCCGGGCCTCGACCCAACGATGTTCAACATCTCGGAGGAGTGGCAAGCGTACGGCTTCGCATTCCCGCCTCCTCCTGCGACCGCTGACCCTTGCGGTCAGGCCTACAACGACCTGGGCCAGCATACCTACTCCGGCCCGAACGGTACCTATGCCCCGCTGGGCTTGCTGGAGGAGTTTAACAACTCGATCCAACTCTTCCCTAACCCGGCTACGAGCAGCCGCGTGAACGTGTCGCTCGGCACGGCGAAGGTGGGTCAGCTGACCGTGATCAATACCCTTGGCCGCGCGATCTACGCTCGCCCAGCGGTAGGTGCTGCCACTGCTACGCTCGACGTGACCGGCCTGCCCGCCGGCCTTTACTTCGTGCGGTGCCAGAGCGCCGATGGCAAACTGACGATCTACAAGGAACTGGTAGTTCAGTAGGCTTGGTGGCGTCGGCCCCGTTGCCGATGCCTCGCCCCCACGGCGCCCGGTGCTTTCGCGCCGGGCGCCGTTTTTTTGTATTTCTATGGCAGAAAACTCCGCTTCGCTTACCCCCCTCGACTCGCTTGGCGAGTTTGGGCTGATCCGTCGGCTGCGCGCGCAGGTAGCGCCGCCACGGCACGCCAGTACTCTCACCGGCATCGGCGACGATGCGGCCGTGCTCCGTCACCCAGCCGATCGGGTGCAGGTCGTCACGACCGACTTGCTGCTGGAGGGCGTCCATTTCGACCTCACGTTTTGCCCCTTGCGCCATATCGGCTACAAGGCCATCGCAGTGAACGTGTCGGACGTGGCCGCGATGAACGCCCGCCCGACCCAGCTCGTCGTGGGCTTAGCCGTCGGCGCGCGTTTCACGGTGGAAGCCGTAGAGGAATTGTACGCCGGCATGCGATTGGCCTGCGAAGCGTACGGCGTCGATCTGGTGGGCGGCGATACGACGAGCAGCCCCAGCGGCCACCTGCTGATCAGCGTGACGGCGCTGGGCGAGGCTGAAGAAGCCCACGTGACGCGCCGCACCGGCGCGCAGCCCAATGATCTGATCTGCGTCACCGGTGACCTCGGCGCCGCCTACCTCGGCTTGCAAGTCCTTAACCGCGAAAAACAGGCGTTCCTGGCTGACCCTGAGCACCGGCCCGACCTGGAGCCGTACACGTACGTGGTGCAACGCCAGCTCCGGCCCGAAGCGCGGATGGACGTCGTGCACGCCCTCGCTGATCTGGGCGTGGTGCCCACCGCGATGATCGACATTTCGGATGGCCTGGCCTCCGAAATACTGCATTTGTGCGAAAGCGCTAACGTGGGCGCCGCCATCTACCAGGATAAGCTGCCGCTGGCCGATGACACGCTGGAAGTAGCGGAAGAATTTAAGCTCGATCCGGTGACGTGCGCCCTCAACGGTGGCGAAGATTACGAACTGCTGTTTACCCTGCCGCTCGCCCAGCACGACCGGGTTCGCAACCACCCCGATATCACCGTTATCGGCCACGTCCTGCCGGCCGGGCAAGGCGCGTACCTGATGACGCCCGCTGGCACGCCCATTAAGCTGCAAGCGCAGGGCTGGACGGCGTTTTGACCAATGAACAATGAGCAATTGACAGTGAGTAATTATTCACTGTCAATTGCTCATTGTTCATTACTCATTGTTATTTCGGGTGCAGCTTCTCGACCAGAAAGCTGAATTTCGTCAGGATGAGCGTGAACGCCGTGCCCCATAGCACCGCGCTCCAGAGCATATGGAGCAGGATTCGGCGCCGGTTGACCCCGAGCACCGTGGCGATGATGGTGCCCACGATGGGGGAGAGGATGAGCGGCGTGATAAAGGCAATGCCGCCGATGCCGAAGCGCTGAAAGACGCGCACCGTTCGCCGGCTGTGGGTCGTAAACACGGGCTTCCCGCGCTGCCGTGCGCGCTGGGAATACCAGCGCGAGACATTGGCCCCCACGATGGAAAATATCACGACCGACGTCATCATCCCCGCCACGGTTAGCCCCAGGGTCGAGCCGAATGGCAGGCCCATCGCCACGCCCGCCAGCGGGCCGCCGAGGAACTTGACCATGCTGAGCGCGAAAACCGTGAGGTATTTGAGCATTGGGGGGTTGGTACTTGGTACTCAGTATTTGGTACTTAGTACTTGGTACCAGATACTGAGTACCAAGTACTAAGTACTCACAGCTTACTGCCATACGCTAAATCGCCCGCGTCGCCGAGTCCGGGGACAATGTAGGCGTGTTCGTTGAGCTTTTCGTCGAGGGCGGCGAGCCAGAGCGTGGCCTCCGGGATTTCGCGCCGCAGGTGCGCTACCCCTTCGGGCGAGGCAATGACGGCGGCAATGTGCACCTGCCGGGGCGTGCCGAACCGCAGCATCTGCTGATAAGTCAGCGCCAGCGACGCGCCGGTGGCGAGCATTGGATCGACCAGAATCAGCGTGCGGCCTTCGAGCGAGGGCGTGGCCACGTATTCGACGTGCACGCGCAGCTCCTCCGAGTTTTCAACCCGGTAAGCGGCTACGAAGGCCGACGGCGATTGGTCGAAGTAATTGAGAAAGCCTTGATGAAACGGCAGTCCGGCGCGCAGTACCGTGGCGAGCACGGGGTGTTCGGCGAGCAGCTCGGCCTCCGAAGTGGCCAGCGGAGTCTGGATTGTGCGGGATTCGTACTGCAACGTGCCGGAGATGTGGTAGGCGAGAATCTCGCCCAGTCGCTGCATATTTCGGCGGAAGCGGAGCGCGTCGCGCTGCACCGTGACGTCGCGCAGCTCGGCGAGAAAGTGGTTGGCGACGGATGGCGTGCCCGACAGAATGCGGACGTGGGAATCAGCGGTGTGGTGAATCATGCGATGACAAATCGGTCTGGGGAAGTTCTTGGGGAGGCTAAGGTCGCTGGAAAGTTAAGTAAGGTACCGGCCGCGCGCCGAACCCGGCGTAGAAGCGCGCCACGGAGTCAACCATCGATCCCTCAAAATCGAGCAGCCGCCCGGGGGTGCCGGCTTCGCGCCGCAGCAGCCCGTCGATGACGCCGTGCATCGCCCCGCGGGCCCGGCCTGCCTCACTGACCCCACCGAGCAGGTAGATGGTTTGCCGCGCATCGCGGGCGAAGACCCCGCCGGCGAGAAGTGCACCGTCGACGGGGTCGCGGGTGAGAAGCACCAACAGCTGCCCACGCGCGGCGAGTTGAGTGGTCAGCCGCGTCAGCAAGGCATAATGGCGCGCCTTGATTTCGGGTAGAGCGGCGCCCTTGGTTGCGCGAAATAAGCCAATAACGGCGCCCACCGCCCCATTATCTTCGACCAGTAGCAAATCCATCGCTTTCCGAAGGTTGCGGCGATGGTTCTGGTGAAAGGCAGCGGCCAGCGCCTCGTAGGGAGGGTCCAGCGCGAGGTGGTGCGTGATGCGCTGGCCGCCGCGCAGCCCCGAGGGCGGCGCGCTGAGCTGATTGGCGTAGTGAAGCTGGCCGTACGCCCGCCGAAGCGGCGGCAGCGCGGCCAAAAAAGGCGCCGCGTCGGTTCCGTCGGTATCCAGGCGCGTGATGACTCCGAGCTGCTGGGTAAAAAACGGCTGGTACGTCTCCATTGGCCCCAGACCGCGCCAGCGGCGGCGCAGCGGCACGGGCAAACCCGCCGCGTACCCCCCGGATCCGTCGGGCAGCACCACTGCTCCCCACGAATGGTAGGTCACTTCATCGAGCCACCACCCGGCCGAGTAGACCGTAGCGGTGGAGGAAGCGGCGCACAGGGCGTCCCAGGCGGCGCGATCAGGAGAAGGAAGAAATTGCAAAGCGCGAACGGCGAACGGCGAATCGGTTCGTTCACCAAAGGTCGGTCGTGATTCGTGCCTCAACGGGATACACCTCGCCGTTCGTCACTCATCCCTCACCGCACTACCGCACTCGGTGAAACCGGTAGTCCCTCGGGGACCAGCGACTAGCGGGAAGCGGGGTTTGCTACCGAACGGTAGTTCCACCGGGATCGCCCAAACCGCGTTTTCCGGCCGCTTTTGCCTTATGCGGTAGTACTGGTAAAGTAACAACGACGGGCCGATGCACTAGCTACGTCATACCCTGATCCGGGCACGTCAGTGCGCGGGTGTTAAGATTTAAGGACCTCCAGCCAAATCTTAACAAGGCTCCTGTTAAAATTCAGCGTGCTCTCGCCAAATCTTAACACCCGCGCTGTTAAGATTCAGCGCGCCTCTGCCAAATCTTAACAACTGCGCCGTTAGAGTTTTTCGGGTGTGCCAGGAAACCTAACATCGGGCTACCGCACGGACAGTAAGCAGCCTGAAAACGCGGTTTTGGCGGCCCCGGAGGGACAACCTGTTTCAACGAGTGCGGTAGTGCTGCCTCAACTAGTACCCCGTTGTCCCGACCTTTGCCCCCGATGCGCTTCTCCTCCCTTATCCTTCCGCTGGCGGTACTGCTGGCCGCACCCCTCGCCGCGCGTGCGCAGGATGCTACCGTGCCGCTCGACGCCGATACGTACCGCTTGATCGATCGCTACGCCATTCGCTACGGCGCGGCCGTGCCGAGTCTGCACACCAGCCTCAAACCTTACGGCCGTACGCAGGTAGCGCAACTGGCCGAGGCCATCGAATCGAGCTTGCCGAGCACCGATACGAGCGTGACAATGCTCGGCAGAGCGGACGACTTCAACCTGCGCTGGCTGCGGCGCGACAACTGGAACTCCTCCACCTTCCCCGCCGAACGCAACCCCGGCTACATCAAAGGCACTTTCTTCGAGCGCCCCGCTGACCTCTATTCCGTCCAGACCCCTGATTCGGCCTTCACGCTGCGCGTCAACCCGGTGCTGTACCTCGGCACGGGCTCGGGCACCGGTACCGGCACGGCGGGGCTCAACGTCAACACGCGCGGGGTGCAGGTGGAAGGGACCATCGACCGGCGCCTAGGTTTCTACACGTTCCTGGCCGACAACCAAGTCTACGCGCCCGACTACGTCGATGCCCGTATCCGGCGCGACGGCGTGGTGCCGAGCGAAGGCTTCTGGAAGCCGTTTAAGAATACCCGCACCAACGTCGGCGGCTACGATTTCTTCACTGCCCGCGGCTACCTCAACTACGCCGTCACGAAGCACATCAGCGCCCAGCTCGGCCACGACAAGGTGTTCATCGGCAACGGCTATCGCTCGCTGATTCTGTCTGACTACGCGCCCGCGTTTTTCTTCCTGAAGCTCAACACGCAGGTGTGGCGCTTCCGCTACCAGAACCTCTTCACCGAGCTGACGGCTAACTACGGCCGCGCCAATCAGGTGTACGGCAAAAAATATATGGCGCAGCACCACCTGACGTTCGCCATTACGCCGCGTCTGAGCGTGGGGGTGAGCGAGATGGTGATCTTCGGCAAGCGCACCGGCGGCTTCGAGCTTCAGTACCTCAACCCGATTATCTTCTACCGCGCCGTTGAGCAAGGCATTGGTTCGAAAGACAACTCCTTGGTGGGCGCCGACCTGAAGTGGAACGTCGTGAACCGCGTCCAGCTCTACGGTCAGGTGCTGCTCGACGAGTTTTTGCTGAAGGAGATCAAGGCTCGCAACGGCTGGTGGGCCAACAAGCAGGCCGTGCAGGTGGGCGCCAAGTACGTCGACGTGGCCGGCGTCTCGAACCTCGACCTCCAGGCCGAAGTCAACTTTATCCGCCCCTACACCTACCAGCACCAGGATTCGCTCACCAACTACCAGCACTACCAGCAGCCGCTGGCGCACCCGATCGGCGCCAACCTCACCGAATTCATCGGCGTGGTGCGCTACCAGCCGGAGTTTCTGCCCCGCCTGACGGTAGTGGGCAAGGCCATTTACACTAAGTTCGGGACCGATTCCATTGGCTCAAACTTCGGCACCAACGTGTTGCTCTCTTACAACACCCGCGCTGGCGATTACGGCCACAAGACCGGTCAGGGGCTCGCCACCGACCAGCTGCACCTCGACCTGACGGCATCGTATCAAGTCGCCCACAACCTGTTCGTCGACGTCAAGCAGGTCGTACGGCGCACCGATTACGAGCAAGTGGAGTGGATGCGTCGGGCCGACATTTCGTTTCTCGCCCCTGCCTCGCAGTCGCTCACCTCCGTCGCCCTGCGCTGGAACATCGGCCAGCGGCTCTACGAGTTTTAGGGGGCGGGAGCTTCTGATAAGCAAAGGCCCGGTTTCTTTACAGATGCCGGGTGGTCTGATAAGAAAAGGGTGGTTTGCTTATCAGAGCATACTTCACGTGATAAGCAAACGCGCCTTTTCTTTGCATAAGAAACGGGCCGCAGATCATCCTGGCCGGTTTCGCTTCAAATGACGCCAGCTGCCACCGCACCGTGGATACCGCCGTTGCTACCTCCTGCGGAAGAGCTGGAAACCCGGGCTGTTCTCAAAAAACTCAGCGAAGCCCACCGGGCGCTGGCGGAATTGAAAGGCATCGCAGCCTCCATTCCGAATCAACAGATTCTGCTCAGCACCCTGCCGTTGCAGGAAGCCAAGGATAGCTCGGCGGTCGAAAACATCATCACGACCCACGACGAGCTCTACCGCGCCGGACTGCAGCCCAACGACGCGATACAATCGCTGGCGGCCAAGGAAGTGCAACGGTATGCCGCTGCCTTACGAGTGGGGTACGATCTGGTACGCCGAAATGGCTTTCTGAGCCTCAACCACGTCATTCAGATCCAGCAAACGCTGGAAAATAATGAGGCGGGGCTGCGTCGCGTACCCAGCACGGCGCTCAAAAACGAGCGAACCGGCGAAGTAGTCTTCACGCCGCCGCAGGATTACGACACCATTCTCCGGCTGATGAGCAATCTGGAAGCTTATCTCAATGACGATACGCTCAGCGACGTAGACCCGCTGGTGAAGATGGCCGTCCTTCACTTCCAGTTCGAAAGTATTCACCCTTTTTACGATGGCAACGGCCGTACCGGGCGCATCATCAACCTGTTGTATTTGGTGCTGAAAGATCTGTTGCACCTGCCGGTATTGTATCTGAGTCGCTACGTCATTCAGCACAAGGCCGACTATTACCGCCTCTTGCAGGGTGTCCGCGACGAAGGTGGCTGGGAGCGCTGGCTACTCTGGTGGCTCGAAGGCATCACCCTGACCGCGCGCTCCACCATTACGCTCATCGAGCAGATGCGCCAGTTGATGCAGACCACGAAAGTGACCCTGCGCACCAATTACCGCTTCTACTCCCAGGACTTGCTCAACAACCTGTTCCGGCACCCCTATACCAAAATCGAGTTCGTACAGCAGGAGCTAAGCGTGAGCCGCATCACGGCTGCGTCCTACCTCAACCAGCTCGCCGCCGATGGGCTACTGGAGAAGCAGCGCATCGGCACGACCAATTTCTACATCAACCGCCCGTTGTTCACGCTGCTGACAGCCGTGGGATGAGGCAAATGGGTATGGGAGAAAACCGGCGATTTCGTCCCATACCTCTGCCGGGTTTAGACATTCTGTCCCATACCGCCCCTCAAGAAATTCAACTCCTCACCACCCCATCCCGCGCTCCACGAGCTGAATGAGCAGGTGAATCACCTTGATGTGCACTTCCTGCACCCGGTCGGCGAAACCGAAGTGCGGGACCCGCACTTCTACGTCGGCCAGGGTGGCCAGCTGGCCACCGTCCTTGCCGCTCAGAATGATGACGGGCATCCCGATTTCGCGGGCTGCCTCCGCCGCGCGCCGTACGTTAGCTGAGTTGCCGGAGGTGCTGATACCGAGCAGGACGTCGCCAGGGCGGCCGAGGGCCTGAATGCCGCGCGCGAAAATCTGTTCGTAGCCGTAGTCGTTGCCGACGCACGTCAGGTACGAGGCATCGGAGAGGGCAATGGCGGGCAAGCCGGGGCGGTCGTGGCGGAACCGGCCCGTGAGCTCTTCGGCGAAGTGCATCGCGTCGCACATCGAGCCGCCGTTGCCGCAGCTCAGGGCTTTGTGGCCGGTGCGGAAAGCCGTCAGCAGTACTTCGCTCGCAGCCTCAATGGCGCGGAGCTGGGTATCGTCGGCCAGAAAGCGGGTTAGCAGGTCGTGCGCTTCCGTGAGCTCGGCGCGGATAAGGTCGGCGGCAGATTTCATCGGCACGAAACTACGGCCACGTACTGCGAAGCGCCCGCGGCGCGGTACGCCCCGCCTTTACTTCATCTCGCCGGGCAGACTCGTCCGCGGGGGCACTATTGGCCCGGTAGCCACCGGCCCGGGAGCCGACGGCGTCCGCAGGGCGTCGGTCATCGCGCGCTGCTGCGCGTCGTAGAGGTTCGATTTCAAT
>JBKJUQ010000221.1:0-2220 GCA_046590685.1 Hymenobacteraceae bacterium | reverse complement strand
CGTCTCGCCACCGAAGATGAAGAGCACGAGTACCACAAGGAAAATTGTGGTGGAGGTGATGAGCGTCCGGGAGAGGGTGGAGTTGAGCGCTGGGTTAGCGATCTGGGCGAACGTCAGGCGGGGGTTCTCCTTGAGGTACTCCCGCAGACGGTCGTAGATCACGACCGTGTCGTTCATCGAGAAACCGACCACCGTGAGTACCGCGGCGATAAATACCTGGTCCATCTCGTAGTTCAGGCCAAACAACCTCGCGATCGCGAAGCCGGCAAACAGGAACAGCGCATCGTGGAACAGCGAAAGCACGGCCCCGAACGAGAATTCCCAGCGGCCGCCAAAGCGCAGCATCACGTACAGGAAGATGCCCGCCAGTGCCACCAGCAGCGACACCACGGCCGATTGCTTGATGTCGTCAGCCATCGTCGCGCCCACTTTCGAACTGCTCAATTTCTCTGGCTTGGCCGAGGCGAACTTCGCGTTGAGGCTGCTCATCAAGGATTCTTCCACCTTTCTGTCGGCGGCGGAGCTCTCGTCGTCGGCCAGGTACGACGTCGTGATTTTCAGGCGACGGTCGCCCCCGTAGGTTTTGGCTTCGGTACCGGCATTCTGGAAGCCCGGCAGGACGGCGGCGCGCGCATCGGCCGCGGGTACGGCCTGGCTGAATTCCACGACGTACGAGCGGCCACCCTTGAAGTCGACGCCGAGCAGCGGACCGCCCTGCATGAACATGATCGCGAAGCCGATCACCAGAATAGCGGTCGAGAACGCGTACGCAATCTTGCGCTTACCGATGAAGTCGAAGTTCGGGTTTTTAAACAGCACCCGCGAGAACGTCGACTTGAACGAGATCTGGTTTTCTTCTTTTCCGCTGACTAGGGCTTCGATGATGACGCGGGAGAGGTACAGCGACGTCAGGAACGACGTGAATACGCCGATACCGAGCGTGGTGGCGAAGCCCCGCACCGGGCCCGAGCCGAAGTAGCCGAGCACCAGCGCGATGAGCAACGTGGTGACGTTGGCATCGAAGATGGCCGAGAAGGCCTTGTGGTAGGCTTTCGCGATGGCGTCTTTCACGCTCAGGCCGTGGGCCAGCTCCTCGCGGACCCGCTCATAGACCAGCACGTTCGCATCCACGGCGAGCGCGAGCGTGAGGACGATACCCGCGATGCCCGGCAGGGTCAGGGCGGTCTGGAACTGCGCCAGAATACCCATGATGAAGAACAGGTTGATCAGCAGCGCGATGTCGGCCACCAGGCCGCCGCGGTTGTAGTAGCCCACCATGAAGAGCATAATCACGGCGATGCCGCCGAGTGTGCTCCACAAGCCGCGCGAAATGGCTTCCTGTCCGAGCGACGGACCCACCACGGCCTCCTCGACGATGCGCGTCGGCGCGGGGAGCTTACCGATTTTGAGCACGTTGGCCAAATCCTGCGCCTCCTCGATCGTGAACGAGCCGGAGATGGACGACGAGCCGCCGGCGATCTCGCTCTGCACGTTCGGGGCGGAGTAGACGTAGTTGTCGAGCACGATAGCTACCTGACGGCCGATGTTGGAGCCGGTCAGCTTCTGCCACTTGCGCGCGCCGGTCGGGTTCATCGCCATCAACACTTCGGCGCGGCCCTGCTGGTCGTAGTCCTGGGTAGCGTTCGTCACGTACTCGCCGCTAACGGGGGCCTGCACGGACTCGGAGCGACCTTTCTTCACGAAGTAGAGCTCGAGGAACTGGTCGCGCTTCTGGCCTTCCAGTGCCTTGACGCCCCACAGCGGGGTCATGTTGGGCGGGAAGATGCCCCGCACGTCATTGCGGGCGAACAGCGCGTTGACCTTCGCCGTATCGCGCACGTTAGCGCCCAGGCCGCCCGGTAGGGGCACGAAGTAGCTCATCGCGCGTGCCTGCTTCGAGTTGAGCGTATCGGCTTTGGCCGTCGCGTCTTTCTTAGTGGAATCGGCCGATTTGACTTTGCCGTCGAGCTGGGCCGCGAGCGAAGCCGAGTCGGCAGTAGTAGAATCGGTCGCGGTCACGGGCAGCGACTGATCGGCCGCGGCGGCCAGCGCGTCGTCGGCTTTCGCGTCGGCGGGAGCCCCGCCAGCGAGGCGCTCGGCCGCTTCCTGCTTGAGCATAAAGTCGTTGAGCTGCACGAGGTACGGGCTGACCTCCTGCGGCTTGTACACTTCCCAGAACTCCAGCTTGGCCTGGCCCTGGAGCATTTTGCGCACGCGCTC
>JBKJUQ010000143.1:0-3923 GCA_046590685.1 Hymenobacteraceae bacterium | reverse complement strand
GTCACGTTAGGCCAGCCTTTTTCCTGCCGCAGCGTGTGCGCCAGGGCTTCGGCCGCCACCGGCTCGCCGTGCACGACGAACGTGCGCTTCGGCGCCTCCTCAAAATGGCTGAGCCAGCGCAGCAGGTCCTGGCGGTCGGCGTGGGCCGAGAGGCCGCCGAGGTGTTCGACGTGGCAGCGCACGGGGACGAGCTGGCCGAACATCTTGATTTGCTCTTCACCGTTCTGCAGGCGGCGGCCCCGGGTGCCCTCGGCCTGGTAGCCGAGCAGCAGGAGCGTATCCTGCGGCTTGGGCAGGCGGTGGAACAGGTGATGCACGATGCGCCCGCCCGTACACATCCCGCTGGCGGAAATGATGATGGCCGGGCCGGTTTCCTGGTTCAGCGCCTTCGAATCGCGCGATTCGGTGATGAACCGCATCCCCGGAAAATCGAACACGTTTCCGTGCCCGAGACGGTGCGCGGTGGGGTGGCGCGGGTACAGGTCCGACACGCGGATACCCATCGGGCTATCTACGTACACCGGCACCTCGGGCACGCGGCCCTCGCTAAGGAGTTTTTTCAGGTAGTAAAGGAGCGTTTGGGTGCGGCCCACGGCAAAGGCCGCGACCACCAGCACCCCGCCCCGATCGAGCGCCTCATTCACGACGCGGGCTACCTCCGCCTCGGGATCTTCGACGCGGGCGTCGCGGTCGCCATAGGTTGACTCGACCAGCAGCACATCGGCGTGCGCGATGGCGGCCGGGTCGTACATCACCGGGTTGTCGTAGCGGCCGAGGTCGCCGGAAAACACGAGCTGCTTGCGCTGTTGCTTCCCCTGCACGGCCAGCTCGACGCTGGCCGAGCCCAGGATGTGGCCAGCTTCGCGGAAGGTGAGGGTCAGGGCGCCCTTGAGCAGGGCTAAGGGCGCATCATACGCCACGCTTTCCACCAGCGGCAGCATCCGCTGTACGTCCGCCTGCGTGTACAGCGGCTCGGCCGGGTGGTGGCGGGAATACCCCTTTTGGTTCGCGAAGATGGCTTCTTCTTCCTGAAGCTTGGCCGAATCGAGCAGCATAATGCTGAGCAGGTCGGCGGTGGGCTCGGTGCAGAAGATGCGGCCGCGGAAGCCATCGCGGACCAGTTTGGGCAGGTAGCCACTGTGGTCGATGTGCGCGTGGGTGAGGATGACGATGCTCACGTCGGCAGGGGTGAGCGGCAGGGCCTCACGGTTGCGCAGGCGCAGCTCTTTGAGCCCCTGGAACAAGCCGCAATCGATCAGTACCAGCTCCTGGTTAGCGGATTCAGTGAGCGTGAGCAGGTATTTGGAACCCGTGACGCAATGCGCGGCACCGAGAAATTGCAGGCTGACATCCACGTTGGTAGGCAGTGAAAAAGGGCAGCGATACCCTGTCACAAGATTAGGCCCGCAGCCCGCGCGGGTTTATGATAAAAGTCAAGGCAGCAGGCAATTTTAATCATATGGGTTGACGGCTCCGAGTCGGTCCTTTACGGGTAGCCGGCGCAGCTTTTTGCGGTGCCCCTAACTGCCTTCAATCGGTCTTGCTTGCTCACCCGGCAGACTACTACTGGCGGCTGGCTGACAGGATTTTCGGGCAGTCGCTGGTACCGATTGAATGACCACCAACGCGCCCGGCGGCGTAATTGAAAACGCGTTAACTACCCCATCTCCGTGCTCGCAAGCCCCCTTCTGGCCGAAATCGGCGCGATGACCCGCTTCGCCGGGCGGTTCTTCCGGGAGGGGTTCCGGCCGCGTTACGAGGTGCGGGAGTTTCTGTACCAGTGCTACGTCGTGGGGTATCAGTCGCTGCCGCTGGTGGGCATTACGGGCTTTATTATGGGCATCGTGCTCACGCTGCAAAGCCGGCCCACGATGGCGCAGTTCGGGGCCGAATCGTGGATTCCGACGATGGTGGGGCTGACGATTATCCGCGAAATGGGGCCGATCATTACGGCCCTGATTTTTGCCGGGAAGATTGGATCCAGCATTGGGGCCGAATTGGGCTCGATGCGCGTCACGGAGCAGATCGACGCGATGGAAGTATCGGGCACGCACCCGTTCAAATACCTGGTGGTGACGCGGGTGCTGGCCACCACGCTGATGCTGCCGGTGCTCACCGTGCTGGCCGATGCCATTGGGCTGTACGCGTCGTACCTGGGCGTCAATATGAAGGGCGTGACGACACTGGCGCTGTTCGTCAACAATCTGCTGGGGCGCCTGACTTTCGGTGACGTGCTGCCCGCTTTCGCGAAAACCTTCTTCTTCGGCTTCGCCATCGGCCTCATCGGCTGCTACAAGGGATACTATGCCGAAAAAGGCACCGAAGGCGTGGGCCAGGCCGCCAATTCCGCCGTGGTGGTGTCGTCGCTGGTCATTTTCATCCTCGACTTACTAGCCGTGCAGATTACAGGCTTGCTGGGTTTCAACTAACGCCCCGATGCTGCCCGAACCCCGCATCCAACCGGCGCCGACCGCCCCTCCTTCACCGCCCGCGGAATCCGCCGCCGAGGCCGTGATTACGATCGCGAACGTGAGCAAGTCGTTCGGCGACAACCACGTGCTCCAGGACTTTTCGCTCACGCTGCGGCGCGGTGAAAACGTGGTGGTGCTCGGCAAGTCGGGCTCCGGCAAGTCGGTGCTGGTGAAGTGCCTCATCGGGCTGCTGCCGGTCGATGCGGGCCAGATCGCGGTGCTGGGCCAGGACGTGGCGGCGCTTGATCACGCGGCCATGGACCGCTTGCGGGCGAAGCTGGGCTTCCTGTTCCAGAGCAATGCCCTCTACGACTCGATGACCGTGCGCGAGAACCTGCTGTTCCCGCTGCGCCGCCAATGGCTGACGCACTCGCGGGCGGAGGAAGGGGAGCTGGTCCGGCAGGCGCTCGAAGACGTGGGGTTGGCCGATACTGCCGAGAAGATGCCCGCCGAGCTGTCGGGCGGGATGCGCAAGCGCATCGCGCTGGCCCGCACGCTCATCCTGCGGCCCGATATCATCCTCTACGACGAGCCCACCACGGGCCTCGACCCGGTGACGGCCCGCGAGATCGACCACCTCATCCGCGAGGTGCAGCAAAAGCACCACACCTCGGCCCTCATCATCTCCCACGATATGAACTGCGTGCGCCTCACCGCCGACCGCGTGGCGGTGCTCATCGACGGCCGGTGCTATGCGGAGGGTACTTACGACCAGCTCCACGGCAGCGATGGCCCCAGCATCCACGAGTTTTTCGCGTAGAATAAGCCCCGTCGCCACGCCTCTTTACCTCCACCCGCTATGCCGCAACGCCCCGCCAGTAATCATATCCGCCTTGGCCTGTTCGTGGTCGTGGGCCTGGGCTGCCTGCTCGTGACCCTGTTTCTGTTGGGTCGCAAGCAGAATCTGTTCAGCCGCAGTATGGTGGTGCAGGCCGATTTCCGGAACGTTTCGGGCTTGCTCGCCGGCAACAACGTGCGGCTGGGCGGCATCACGGTGGGCACGGTCAAGCAGATTCAGATTCTGAACGATACGACCGTGCGGGTGGCGCTGAGCCTGAACCGCGACGTACGGCCCTTCGTGCGCAAAAACACCGTAGCGGCCATCGGCACCGACGGGTTGGTGGGCAACACCATCATCAACCTCAACGCGGGCGCCGGCACCGCGCCACTCGTGGACCCCGGCGACATCCTGCCGACCCGCACTCCGGTGGGGATCGACGCGATGCTCGGCACGCTCGATATCTCCAACAAAAATCTGGTGGGCATCACCGAGAACCTGCACCAGATAACGCGCCGACTCAACGGCGACAATGCCTTCTGGAAGCTACTGGACGATGAGCAGCTCGCGACCAACGTGCGCACCAGTATGCAAAACGCCGCCGCTACGTCGGCGCAGCTAAGCACGGCCTCGCGCGACGTGCAACTGCTGGTGCGGGGGGTGCGCCAGGGCCG